>JAWKJA010000002.1:690000-995266 GCA_041394025.1 Acidimicrobiia bacterium
CGTCGGCATGCACCTCCACGGAGTCACGGCCCTGGAGCAGCGGGTACAGGAGCTCACTGAGAGCGATGGGTGAGCCCTCTGCGTAGCGCCGGGAGAAGTCGTTGCGCTCCAGGATCTGGGCCACCGTCACCGAGCCCGCCAGTTCGAGGACCCTTGCCAGGTCGAGGTTCCCCAGCCAGTCGGCGTTGTGGCGCACTTCCAGGCGTTCCGGCGACGGATCGAGGATCCCCGTCACCTGGTCGAGGTAGGTGCGGGCGTGGGCCTCCACCTCGTCGGCCGACAGTGGCGGACGGGTCCTGGACCGCCCCGACGGGTCGCCGACCCGAGCCGTGAAGTCGCCGATGATGAGCACCGCGACGTGCCCGAGGTCCTGGAACTGGCGCAGCTTCTGGAGGACCACGGCGAACCCCAGGTGGAGGTCCGACGCGGTGGGGTCGATGCCGAGCTTCACCCGCAGGGGCCGGTCCCGATCGAGCTTCCGCCTCAGATCGGCCTCGTCGACCACGTCGACGGCGCCCGCGGTGAGGATCCGGACCTGTTCGTCGACCGTCGTGTCGGCTGCCATGCTGCCGCCAACCTAGCCAACAGGCGGGGGTGCACCACTCCCCTGTTCCTGGTGAGGGACAATGTTGTCCATGTGGCTGGTGGGACGAACCGGGGTGTGGCGCGCCCTCGTGGCCGCCGGAGCGCTCCTGGTCGTGGTGCCGGCGTGCAGTTACACGACGGATCTCAGCGAGCCCGACCGGGACCCCGCCTCCTCGGTGATCCTCGCCGCCGACGGCAGCGTCATCACCACCCTCCACGCCGGTGAGGACCGTGAGCCCGTCACGCTCGACGAGATCGCCCCGGCGCTGCGCGACGCCGTGGTGGCCATCGAGGACGAGCGCTTCTACTCCCACGGTGGCGTCGACGCCCAGGCCGTGGGGCGCGCCCTGGTCCACGACCTCGGGTCGGGCGGTGCCGTGGAGGGTGGGTCCACGATCACCCAGCAGTATGTGCGCACCGCGTTGCTCGACCCCGACCGGACCGTGAACCGCAAGGTGCGCGAGGCGGTGTTGGCGTGGCAGTTGGAGCGCCGGCTCGACAAGGACGAGATCCTCGAGCGCTACCTCAACGCCGTGTACTTCGGCGACGGCGCGTACGGCGCCGAGGCCGCCGCCCGGCACTACTTCGACACGAGTGCCGCGGAGCTCACCCTCGCCCAGAGCGCGTTGCTCGCCGGGCTGCTCCAGGCCCCCGAGGACTACAACCCCTACGTCGACCCCGACGCGGCGCTCGGGCGCCGCGACACCGTGCTCGACAAGATGCTCGACCAGGGGATGATCGACCGTGTCGAGCACGACGCAGCGGTCTCCGAGGAACTCACGCTCGACACGTCGGGTACCGATGGCGAGGCCTACCCGGCTCCCCACTTCGTCGACCGTGTCATCGACACGATCCTGGCCGACGAGGCCTTCGGCGACACGGTGGAGGAACGGCGCACCATGCTCTACACCGGTGGGCTCACGATCGAGACGGGCCTCCTCCTCGAGCGCCAGGCGCTCGCGGAGGGCGCTGTCCGTCGGGTTCTCTCCGAGCCCACCACGGACCCGGCAGCCGCCCTCGTGTCGATCGACCCGGCATCGGGCGACGTCGTCGCCTACGTCGGGGGCTCCGACTACTTCGGGGAGGCCCCCGACGCGCAGTTCGACCTGGCGGGGCAGGGCCTGCGCCAGGCGGGTTCGGCGTTCAAGCCGTTCGCGCTCGTCGCGGCACTCGAAGCGGGCCTGACGACCGACCGTACCTACCCGGCCCCCGCCGAGCTCACGATTCCCCTTCCCCCACCCCAGGACCCGTGGGAGGTCCACAACTACGACGACCGCGGGGGTGGCGACCTCGACCTCGTGGAGGCCACCGTCCAGTCGGTGAACACCGTCTACGCCCAACTCACCCAGGATGTGGGCGCCGACGCGGTCGTGGAGGCCGCCGCGCGCCTCGGGGTGGAGTCCCCGCTGGAACCGGTGGCGTCGGCCGCCCTCGGCACGAACGGCGTGACCACCCTCGACATGGCCTCGGCGTACGCGACGCTGGCCGCGGAGGGCTCGCACACCGATCCGGTGTTCGTCACGCGGGTGACCGCCGCCGACGGGCGCGTGCTCCGCGAGTCCGACCACGCCACCGAGCAGGTGCTCGACGAGCAGGTCGCGGCCACCGTGACGGGCGTTCTCCGTCAGGTGCCCGAGCGCGGCACGGGCGTCAACGCCCGCATCGGGCGCCCCATCGCCGGCAAGACCGGAACGACCGAGGACTTCGGGGACGCGTGGTGGGTGGGCTACACACCTGAGCTCGTGACCGCGGTGTGGGTCGGTTTCCCGGACGCGCCCGAGCCCATGGTCCCGCCGACCACCCGTGTCACGGTGACCGGGGGTGAATGGCCGGCGCGGATCTGGCAGCTCTACCAGGGCGCGGCCCTCGCCGACGCTCCCATCACGGAGTTCGCAACATCCGGAGGAACGGCGCCCGGCCCGGAACCCGTCCCGCCCGTGGTGGGAATGCGCGGCGACGAGGCAGCCACACTGCTGAGCGACGCGGGGTACACGGTGGTGCTCGAGGAGCGACCCGACAGCGACTACCCGCCGGGCACCGTTCTCGAGCAGTCGCCCGCCGCGCGCACACCCGCCGACCCGGGGAGCGAGATCCGTCTCGTCCTCGCCGGCGGTGACGCCGCCGAGACGACGGTTCCCTCCGTTCTCGGGCTACGTGCCGACGAGGCCACCTTCTGGATCGAGGGGGCGGGCCTGATCGCGGTCATCGACGCGCAGGCCGAACCGCCGCCCGGCGACCCCGCACGGATCGGCCGTGTGTGGAAGCAGTCGCCGGCGGCAGGAGAATCGATCGACGAGGGCGCCGAGGTCCACGTGACGGTCAATCCCACTGGATGACGGATCCGTTACCGCCCGTCATCCGGGTGTCAAGGCAGGACCGCCAGATGCCGTAGTTTCGTTCCCCATGGTCATCGGGCGTCGTGTCTCTGTGACAGCCATCCTGGTGGTGTGGGCCACGGCGGCTCTGGGTGTCGTCTCCCCGGCGGTCGCTCGGAGCGCTCCGACCGAACCGGACGGAACGACGACCCTGCTCGACGACGGCGCATGGAGTTGGTTCGAGAACGAGAGGGCGATCCTGTCCCACGACGGAACGCTGCTCGCCGTGTCGGCGGTCGTCGGCGAGAGCTCCGCGGTCCCCCCACCCGGCACAGTTGCGCTCGTGGAGCTCGATCTCGCGTCGGGGAAACGTCGCTTCGTCGACCTCGGCCGCACCGAAGCCGACGACCACAACAGCGCCGCGATCTGGGAGACGCCCGGTGGCGAAATCCTCACGTCGTGGGCCCGACACAACAAGGACACCTTCATTCACACCCACCGTCGACGGACCGACGGGAGCTGGCTCGCGATTCCTCGGATCGACACCGGCTCCCCGGCGACCTACAGCAATCTGTTCGAGGCCACGGTCCCGGAGGATCCCGCCACTTCGCTCTACGACTTCTACCGGGGCGAACGCTGGGACCCGTCGATCCTCCGTTCCGACGATCTGGGACGGACGTGGACCAACCTGGGCCGCCTCCTGCGTGACCCCGACGACGACGTCTTCGGGCGACCGTACGTGAACTACACGTCTGACGGGGCAGGGAGGATCGATCTCATCGCCACCGAGCAACATCCCGGCAACGACACCACATCGATCTACCACGGGTTCATCTCGGGGGGTCGACTCCATGACTCGGCGGGAAACGACCTCGGTGCGGTCGGATCGGCAGTGCCGGTGACGGCGCTCACACCTGTCTGGAGCGCCGTGGGCAACCAGCGAGCGTGGACCGCTGACGTGGCGCTCGACCCTGTGACGGGGAACCCCGTGGCGGCGTTCTCGGTGCGCCACACCCCCGAGGACCACCGATACTGGCACGCCCGCTGGAACGGTACGTCATGGAGCGCCCACGAGATCGCCTACGCGGGCTCCGCCCTGTACGAGCCGGAGATCGACTACACGGGTCTCGTGTCGCTGGATCCCGAGGAGCCCGATCTGGCCGTGATCTCCACCGACGTCGATCCCGCCACCGGCACACCACTCGTGTCGGGCACCGACGGACTCCGTCACCACGAGCTGTTCGCCGGCCGCGTCGGCAATGACGGTGCGGTGGCCTGGCTCCCCCTCACCGCCGACTCCACGGCCGACAACATTCGCCCTGTTCTGACAGCACACGCATCAGGTGCGCACGCGACTCTCTGGCTCCGCGGTCGGTACACGACTTTCCGCGACTACGACCTCAGTGTCGTCGGTGTCGTGCGACGTCCCGATGGCACCGCAGTCGCCGCGGGGCCCGCCACGACAGTTCCCGTGGTCCACACCGTGCCCGTGGGCGAGCCTCACGGCTCACCCGCGATGCTCGCGGCCGGGGCCTTCGACGGCCACCGCGCCACGGACCTCCTGATGGCGCGGACCGGCTCGGGTCCCGAGTTGCTCGTGCTCGGCGACGAGCAGCGGCATCCGACGGCTGTCGACCCGCCGAGTGTCAACGGGACGTACACCCCGCTCGTGGGCGACTTCGACGGCGACGGTCTCGACGACATCTTCTGGTACGTACCCGGCACAGCACCCGACTCTGTGTGGTCGGGTGCCGGAGCAGGGACGTTCACCCACCACGGTCCACACAGCGTCAACGGGTGGTACCGACCCGTCGCCGGTGACTTCGACGGCGACGGTCTCGACGACATCTTCTGGTACGCACCCGGCACAGCACCCGAGTACATGTGGAGAGGTACGACCGGCGGGGGATTCGTCGACGAGTCGGTCCGTTCGATCAACGGGACCTACACACCTGTCGTGGGCGACTACGACGCCGACGGTTTCGACGACATCCTCTGGTACGCCCCCGGCTCCGGACGCGAGACCCTCTGGTCCGGCGCGCCCGGTCCGGCTTTCGCTGTGACGTCAACTCACCAGGTACTCGGTTTCTACACGCCGGTCGCAGGCGACTTCGACGGCGACGGGGCAGGCGACATCCACTGGTACGCGCCGGGGCGCGCCGTGGACTACCTCTGGTGGTCGGCTTCGGGGCCGTTGGCACAGACGGCGCTGTACACGAATCTCTGAGCCGACGCTCCCGGTCCTGACGAGTGACCTCACTCTGTTCGGCACCGAGACCGAGGACACTCGCGGACCCTCTCGACGATGATCAGGTCCGTTTCCGGTTCACGTGACTCTGCGACCGTGCAGTCAGACGCCCAGACCGTGGGCGGTGAGCTCCAGCGACTGGCGCACGAGCTCGGGGAGGGAGCGGTCCGAGGTTCCCGTCGACCAGATGTTGGTCGCGGCGGCCAGGGCCCCGACCGTGACCTGCCCCACCAGAACGGGCCGCAGGTCGCCACTCGGATCGAGGCCGAGACGCTCGGCGACGAAACTCGCCACGACGTCGACGATCTTCACCTGGAGTTCCATGCCGTGGGCCGCAACGCCCGGCGCCGAGGCGAGAAGCCGGAAGCGGAGCAGGTACCGCTCCCGCTTCTCCTCGTAGTCGTCGGCGAGGGTCAACAGCGCCTCGGTGATGGAAGCCAGAACCGGCTCGTCGGCCGGTCGTGTCGACAGGGCATCGGCGAAGCGCTGGATCTGTTGCGCGTGGTCGGCGAAGAGCACGTCCTCCTTGGACGCGAAGTACCGGAAGAACGTCCGGGGTGACACGTCGGCCGCATCGGTGATGTCCTCGATCGTCGTGTCGTCGAAACCCCGCCGTGCGAACAACCGCAGCGCCGCCTCCTCGAGCGAGCGTCTCGTGCGTGCCTTGTGCCGTTCACGGCGCCCCGGCGTGCCTGCTCCGGCGGCGCCGGGGAGTAGCACCGCCGGTGTCGGCGTCGAGGCGGTCGCGGACCTGGTCATGTCACGGGACGATACACGGACCGATTCCTGACAGTCAATGCCATGTGGCAGCGACAGTCGATTTACCGGTCTTCTCGCACACCCGGCGGTCCTTGAGTTTTCGGGGGTTCATCGCAGATATGGGCAGCAGATCCCACGCTCGTCGTGATGCATGACTTGCCAACTGGCACTCACTGCCGGATACTACGGGCTGTCCTCCCGGAGGAGTCCGCTTCGTATGTCCCGCGCCCTGTACCGCCTCGGCCACTTCGCCGCCACCCACCGGTGGCGGGTCATCGCCGTGTGGATCGCCGCGTTCGTGGCGGCGGCGTTCGCGGTGGGCACCGTGGGCGGGGAGACGAGCGACAACTTCACGCTGCCGGGCACCGAGACGCAACAGGCCCTGGACCTCCTGGAGGAGCGCTTCCCCGATCAGTCGGGCGACACCGCACAGGTCGTGTTCGCCACCGACGACGGCCAACTCTCCGATCCGGACGCCGCCGCGGCCATCGACGCCACGGTTGCCGATGTGCGGGACCTGCCCCACGTGGTCGATGTGGCTGCGCCCGACGAGCAGACGTCGCCCGACGGCACGGTCAGGTTCGCCACCGTCACCTACGACGAGACGGCGACGGAACTCGGAGCAGGCGCCGTCGAAGACCTCGAAGAGGCGACGGCTCCTGCGACTGAGGCCGGGCTGCGGGTGGAGCTCGGAGGTGACGTGGTTCAGTTCAACGAGGGCGGCGAGTTCGGAGGCACCGCGGAGCTCATCGGCCTGGGCGTCGCCGTCATCGTGCTCCTCTTCGCCTTCGGCTCCGTCGTGGCCATGGGACTACCCCTGATCACCGCACTGATCGGTCTCGGCCTCGGCCTGTCGATCGTCACTCTCAGCGCCAACTTCCTCGACATCGGAACGGTTGCACCCATCATCGCAACGATGATCGGGCTCGGAGTCGGGATCGACTACGCCCTGTTCATCGTCACGCGACACCGGGAGCACCTGCACGAGGGCATGACCGTCGCGGAATCGGCAGCGCGCGCCACCGCCACCGCGGGCCAGGCCGTCGTCTTTGCCGGCGTCACGGTCGTCATCGCCATCCTCGGGCTCCAGTTCATCGGGATTCCCTTCGTCGCCACACTCGGAACCGCGGCGGCGATCGTCGTCGGGAGCGCCGTCCTCACGGCCATCACGCTGCTGCCCGCGCTCCTCGGCCTGGTCGGTCACAGGATCGACAAACTCCGCGTTCCGGGCATGCGGCCGGTGGCCGCCGACGGCCACGACGGGCTCTGGGCGCGTTGGTCGCGCCGCGTGTCGGGCCGGCCGTGGCCGTACCTCGTCGGCAGTACCCTGCTGCTGGTCGCTCTGGTGATCCCCCTCTTCTCCATGCGCCTCGGCGTGACCGACGCGGGCACGAGCCCGCCGTCCACGACGCTCCGGCAGTCCTACGACCTGCTCGCCGAAGGCTTCGGTCCGGGGTTCAACGGACCACTCCACATCGTGGTGGACCTCGACGACACCGGCCAGGAGGGTCTCGCCGGCCTCCAGGACGCCATCGCTGCCGACGAGGGGATCGCCCGGGTCGGCCAGACGCGCCTGAACAGCGAGAACCCCTCCGAGGCCGACACCGCGTTGATCATCGCATTCCCCGAAACATCACCGCAGGACGCCGCGACGACCACCACCGTCCACCGTCTCCGCGACGAGGTGATCCCGACCGTTGTCGGTGAGGACGCCGCCGTCTACGTCGCGGGAACCCCGGCGGTCTTCATCGACTTCTCCGAGAAGCTCGGCGGCCGACTCCCGTTGTTCATCGGCGCCGTTCTGGTGATGTCGTTCCTGTTGTTGCTCCTCGTGTTCCGATCGCTCTTCGTGCCCCTCAAGGCCGCTGTCGTCAACCTGCTCGGAATCGGCGCCGCGTACGGTGTCGTCGTCGCCATCTTCCAGTGGGGCTGGGGCATGAACCTCGTCGGTCTCGAGGAGACGGTTCCCATCGTCTCGTTCCTGCCCATGCTGATGTTCGCCATCCTGTTCGGGCTGTCGATGGACTACGAGGTGTTCCTGATGTCCCGTATCCGGGAGGAGTACCTCAAGACCGGTGACAACAACGCCAGCGTCGCGGCCGGCATCGCCGGCACCGCCCGGGTGATCACGGCGGCCGCGATCATCATGATCAGCGTGTTCGGCAGCTTCGCGCTCGGCGACGAGGTCGAGGTGAAGATGATGGGGATCGGCCTCGCCACCGCGATCCTGCTCGACGCCACCATCATCCGCATGGTGCTCGTCCCCGCGGTGATGGCCGTCATGGGCAGGGCGAACTGGTGGCTTCCCGGCTGGCTCGACAGGATCCTGCCGAACCTCGACATCGAGGGCGAGGCGGCACTGCCCGAACCCGAGTACGAAGACAGTCACGGATCCGACGGACCACCGCCGTCAGAACCGCCTGAGCTCGTCGGTGCCGGAGCCGGGAGCCCGTAGACGGGGAGGTCGACCAGGGCGGGATCGCGCCGCGGGTCGTACCAACGCACGACCACGGGTACTAGAACGCGCGGGGGCGGCTGAGGTTGGGGTCGCCCGGAACGCAGTAGCGCCACGGCTCGTCGACGGCGACCGAGATCCCGACGCGTCGCCCTGTGGCGGGCCTCTCCGGCGGGGGCACACCGTCGTCGAGCAGGCGGAGAGGCCGCCGGCGCAGGTCGGTGCCGTCGAGGTCGCCGGTGATCCCGAGTGCCTGGGTCAGACGTGCGGGCCCCGCCAGGAGATCCCGGTCCCGATGCTTCGGCCCGCGCCGCTGCCGGATCACGTCGAGACCGGCAAGCGGCGCGGCCGCACGGAGCAACACGGCGTGGCCGATGCCCTCACGGTCGCACACGACATTGGCACACCAGTGCATCCCGTAGGTGAAGTACACGTACAGCCGGCCCGGAGGGCCGAACATCGAGGTGTTGCGCGGTGTCTCGCCCCGGTACGCGTGGCTCGCCGGGTCGTGGGAGCCCCGGTACGCTTCCACCTCCACGATCCGCACCCGGACGATGTCATTGCCGACGCTCGACTCGAGAACCTTGTTGAGGGCGTCGGGCGCCACCTCCAGTGGGTCGCGGCGGTAAAAGGCGACAGGGAGCGGCCGACCCCGACGACTCACCCCTCGAGCCAGGCCCACTGCTCATCGAGACGTGCTCCCGCGGCCGCGAGCTGGACCGCGACCGGCTCGGGACCGGCACCTCCCGGAGATGTTCGGGCCCGAACTCCCGCCCCGGGCTCGAAGAGAGACTCGGTTCCGGCGAGGCGATCGTCGGCCGCCGCCAGCTCCGCCAGCGGCGTTCCGGTCTCGAGGCTCCGCCGCACGAGCTCTCCCACGACGGCGTGCGCCTCGCGGAACGGCATGCCGCCACGGACGAGGTGCTCGGCGAGGTCGGTGGCCACACCCAGAGGGTCGCCGGAGGCGTCGGCCATGCGGTCGGTGTCGAAGGTGCAGGTGTCGAGCAGGCCGGTGAGTGCCGAGAGCGCCAGGTGGCAGCCGTCGAGCGAGTCGAACAGGGGCTCCTTGTCGTCCTGGAGGTCGCGGTTGTAGGCAAGCGGAAGCCCCTTGAGCATGACGAGGACGGCCGTGAGGTTCCCGATGAGGCGTCCGGTGCGCCCGCGGGCGAGCTCGGCGGTGTCGGGGTTCTTCTTCTGGGGGAGCATCGACGAGCCGGTGGCATGCTCGTCGGCGAGGTGCAGGAACCCGAACTCCGCACTCGACCAGAGCACGATTTCCTCACCGAGCCGGGAGAGGTGCACCTGGGTGAGGGCCAGGACGAACAGTGCCTCGGCCACGAAATCGCGGTCGGACACTGCATCCAGCGAGTTGTCGAACGTGGCGGGGAACCCCAACGACGCGGCGCTGATCGCCGGGTCGACCGGCAGACTGGAGCCCGCCAGCGCGCCGGCACCGAGCGGCGAGACGTCCATGCGCTCCAGTGCGTCGCGCCAGCGGTCGAGATCGCGCGCCAGCGCCCAGAAGTGCGCCAGGAGGTGGTGTGCCAGCAGCACGGGCTGCGCGCGCTGGAGGTGGGTGTAGCCGGGCAGTGCCGCCTCGCCGGCGTCGGTTGCACGGCGCACGAGCACCTCCTGGAGCGCGTGGACGGCTGCGGCGACCCCGCGGCCCTCCCGGCGCAGGTAGAGGCGCAGGTCGAGCGCCACCTGGTCGTTGCGGCTCCGCCCCGTGTGGAGTTTGGCCCCTGCCGGCCCGGCGAGCTCGGTGACCCGGCGTTCCACGGCCGTGTGGATGTCCTCGTCGGTCGGGGCGAACACGAAGGTGCCGTCGGCCAACTCGTCGCCGACCCGACGCAGCGCCGTCTCGACCGACTCCTGCTCCGACGCGTCGAGGAGCCCCACCTGCGCCAGCATCCCCACATGGGCGAGCGAGCCCTCCACGTCGTCGGCGGCGAGCCGGACGTCGAAGGGCAGGCTCGTCGTGAACTCCCACAGCTCCCCGGCCGGGTCGTGACCGAGTCGGCCGTGCCACAGGGGCGCGCCGGGTTCGGGGCTGTCGGCGTTTCCGGAGCCGCTCATGGTCCCTCCTCCGAGCCCGGTCCGAGTCGACGCGACCACGTCTCCAGCGACAGGCCCCACAGGCGGACGAAGCCGGCAGCGTCCTCGTGGCGGAAGGAGTCGGTGGCGTCGTAGGTGGCGAGGTCGTGGTCGTAGAGCCCACGGTCGGCCCGACGTCCGCTCACGAAGCAGCGCCCGGTCTCCAGGCGGAGGCGCACCTCACCGGACACGTGGCGCTGCGACACGTCGATGAACGCGTCGAGGGCCTCACGCAGCGGCGAGTACCAGTGGCCGTCGTAGACGAGGTCGGCCCAGCGGGGCTCGAGACGCGCCTTCTCGCGGGCGAGGTCGCGTTCCACCGTGACCGACTCCAGGTCGGCGTGCGCGAGCAACAGGGCGAGCGCTCCCGGGCACTCGTAGGTCTCGCGGGCCTTGATGCCCACCCGGCGGTTCTCGACCATGTCGAGTCGGCCCCAGCCATAGCGGCCGACGATGGTATCGAGCGCCGGGAGCATCTCGTGCAGCGGGAGCTTCTGTGCGTCGAGGCTGACGGGTACGCCTTCCTCGAATCCCACGATGACATCGGTCGGCTCACGCGGGGCGTCGGCCACGTCTCCGACGAGCTCGAAGATCCCTTCGGGTGGCGCGGCCCACGGGTCCTCCAGGGCGCCACACTCGATGGCGCGCCCGACGAGGTTGGCGTCGATCGAGTACGGCTTCTCCCGGGTGCTCGTGACCGGGATGTCGTACGTGTCGGCGTAGTCCATCGAGTCGTCGCGGGTGAACCCCCAGACGCGCACGGGCGCCAGGACCTCGAGATCGGGTGCCAGTGTGCGCAGGCCGACCTCGAAGCGGATCTGGTCGTTCCCCTTGCCCGTGCAGCCGTGCGCCACGGCGTCGGCACCGAACTCACGGGCGGCCTTCACGAGGTGGCGCGCGATGACGGGTCGCGACAGGGCCGACAGCAGCGGGTACTTCCCCTCGTAGAGAGCATTCGCCCGGATCGCCGGTGCGATGAACTCAGTGGCGTACTCCGCGCGCGCGTCGACGACGACGGCCTCGACGGCACCGGCGGCGAGGGCACGCTCACGGAGGACCTCGGTGTCGCTCGCGCCCTGTCCGACGTCGACGGCGACGGCAACGACCTCGGCACCCCACTCCTCGACCATCCACCGCACCGCCACCGACGTGTCGAGCCCACCGGAGTAGGCGAGTACGACCCGCCTGACGTCGGGCTTCACGGGATCGGTCACAGCATGTCTCCTCTCGGTCTCACAGGCCTGCCAGTGCCTCGAACTGCCGTGCGACGTCGCCGCCCGTGGCGGTCTCGGCGCAGACGACCACGATCGTGTCGTCGCCGGCGACGGTTCCCAGGATGTCGGGCATCACGGAGCGGTCGAGCGCGCCGGCCACCACGTGCGCCTGGCCCGGCCCCGTCCGCAGGACCACGAGATTGTGGCTGGCGGCGACCTCGACGACGAACTCCCCCATCGCACGGCGTAGCTGGTCATCGGGGGCGGTGGGCTCCTTGCCGTACTCCGGCACGGCGTAGGCCATCGTGCCGCCGGGGATCCGCACCTTCACCGCACCGAGGTCCTCGAGATCGCGGCTCACGGTGGCCTGGGTGGCCTCGACGCCGTCGGCGGCCAGGAGTTCCACGAGCTGGTGCTGCGACGACACGGCCTGCTCCTCGAGCAGGCGTGCGATCCGGTGCTGGCGTTGCGGCTTGCCCATCGTCGTCATCAGGCGTCTCCCATCGTCGTGGGCGTGGCCCCGGCGCCGGCGACGAGGTGGGCGAGCAGCGCCCGGAGGGCGTGCATGCGGTTCTCGGCCTGCTGCCACACACGTGAGTGCTCTCCGTCGATCACCTCGGCGGCGACCTCCTCGCCGCGGTGCGCCGGGAGGCAGTGGAGGAACACGGCGTCGTCGCCCGCCCGCTCCATCAGAGTGGTGTCGACCGTGTAGCCGTCGAAGGCCTTGCGTCGCTGCGCCGCCTCGGATTCCTGGCCCATCGACGCCCAGACGTCGGTGTAGACGGCGTCGACACCGTGGACCGCCTCGTGGGGGTCCGGCACCGGCGTGACGGAACCACCGAGGTTGCGCGCGCGCTCGACCACCTCCTCGTCGAGCTCGTAGCCCGCCGGAGAGGACACGGTCATCTCGAGCCCACACAGGGCGGCAGCGAATGCGAGCGACGCCGCCACGTTGTTGCCGTCACCGACGTACGCCACTCGCCGCCCCTCGAGGTCGCCGAACTGCTCGCGTAGCGTGAGCACGTCGGCCAACGCCTGGGTCGGGTGGGCGCTGTCGGAGAGGAGGTTCACGACGGGCGTGTCGGTCGCCTCCGCCATCACCCGCAGGACGTCGTGGTCGAAGACTCGGGCGGCAATGACGTCGCAGAAGGCGGCGAAGGTTCGCGCCACGTCGGCTGCGCTCTCGCGTACACCGATACCGACGTCCTCGCCCCGGACCTGGATCGGGTGGCCACCCAGCCCGACGACGGCCATCTCGAAGGCGGTGCGTGTCCGGGCCGACGGCTTCTCGAAGAGGGCCACGGCACCACGGCCTGTGAGCAGATCGGGGACGTTCCCCGGATCGCTCTTCCACGCGACGGCGTCGTCGAGGATGCTCCGGAGCTCACCCGGTGTGAGGTCGTCGACCTCCAGGCACCGTGTCGCCATACCGGGTCTCATGTCGCGGCCTCCGGCTGCATCCCGGCGAGGACGTCGGCGAGGACCGACACGGCACACTGGATCTCGTCGTCGGTGACCAGCAGCGACGGTGTGAGCCGGATGGCGGACGGTGTGACGGCGTTGACCACCAGCCCGGCCGACAGGCACCGCGCCACGACAACGGGAGCGTCGAGTCCGGGCTCCAGCTCGGCCGCCAGGAGCAGGCCTCGCCCGCGGACCCCGGTGACAGCGCTCAGCGCCTCCAGACCCTCGGAGAGCCGGATCCCCGCCCTGGCCGCCCGTGCGGGGACGTCTTCGGCCTCCATGACGCTCAGGACCTCGAGAGCGGCCCGGGCGGCGAGCGGCTGGCCCCCGAACGTCGTGGCGTGGTCGCCGGGCGAGAAGCCCGCGGCGACGTCCTCATGCGCCCAGCAGGCGCCGATCGGAACCCCGTTCCCGAGGGCCTTGGCCAGCGTGACGATGTCGGGCGACACACCGTCGTGCTCGAAGGCGAACCAGGTCCCGGTTCGACCCAGCCCCGTCTGGACCTCGTCGAGGATGAGAAGGGCGCCGTGGTCGTCGCAGAGCTCCCGCACCGCTGCGAGGTAGCCCGGTGGCGCCACGTTCACGCCCCCTTCGGCCTGGATGACCTCCAGCATGACCGCACACGTGGTGTCGTCGACCGTGGCCCGCAGAGAGTCGATGTCGCCGAAGGCCGTCTGCGTGAAGCCGGTGGGGAGCGGCGCGAAGATCTCCTGCTTCTCCGGCTGGCCGGTGGCCGCCAGGGTCGTGAGGGTGCGGCCGTGGAAGGAGCGCAGTGCCGACACGATCCCGTGGCGCGACGGGCCGCCGTCACGCTGGCCGATACGGCGCGCGAGCTTGATGGCGGCCTCATTGGCCTCGGCTCCCGAGTTGGCGAAGAAGGTCCGGCCGTGCCGGCCGGACGCGGCATGGAGCAGGCCGTCGACCTTCCGGGCCAGGCGCGGTTGTACCTCGGTGTGGAAGAGGTTCGACACGTGGAGGAGGCGCCGGGCCTGCTCGCCGATGGCGGCCGCCACCGCCGGGTGGGCGTGGCCGAGCGACGTGACGGCCAGTCCACCGAGGAAGTCGAGGTACTCGCGCCCGTCCTCGTCCCAGAGGAGAGATCCCTCGCCGCGGGTGAACACGACCGGTTGACGTGCGTAGGTGGCCATGACGTGGTGCGCGTCGAGAGCCTGTGTTCGGCTGCCGGGCTCTGTGCGTGCGGTGCTCACAGCGTCACCATCGTGCCGATGCCTTCGCGGGTGAAGAACTCCAGGAGAAGGGCGTGGGGGATGCGCCCGTCGAGGATGTGGGCCCGGCCCACCCCGTGCCGCACCGCCGACAGGCACGACGCCAACTTCGGGATCATGCCCTCCCCCACCGCTCCACCCGCGCAGAGATCGTCGAGCGCGCGGGCGTCGATGGTCGAGATGAGCGAGCCCGGGTCGTCGAGGTCGCGGTACAGGCCGTGGACGTCGGTGAGGTAGACGAGCTTCTCGGCGCCGAGTGCCTCGGCCACGGCGCCGGCCACGGCATCAGCGTTGATGTTGTAGTGCTGGCCGGCTCCGTCGACCCCGATCGTCGCCACCACCGGGATGAGGTCGTCACGGAACAGGCTGTGGAGGATCTCGGGCTCGATGCGGTCGACGTCGCCGACGAACCCGAGCGACTCGTCGCGCTGCCGCGCCCGGATCAGGCCGGCGTCCTCCCCCGACAGCCCGACGGCGTAGGAGCCGTGGCGGTTGACGGCCGCCACGACGTCACGGTTGACCTGTCCGACCAGGGCCAGGCGCACGATGTCGACCGTCTCGGCGTCGGTGACACGCTGGCCGTCGACGAAGTCGGGCTCCTTGCCGAAGCGGCGCATGAGCTCGCTGATCTGCGGCCCACCACCGTGGACGACGACCGGGTGGATCCCCACGAGCCTCATGAGCACGACGTCGGTGGCGAAGAGGTCGGCCAGCGCCGGGTCGTCCATGGCGTGGCCGCCGTACTTGATGACCACGACCTTGCCGGCGAACTCCCGGATGTAGGGCATCGCCTCGGCGAGAACCGCCGCCTTCTCCCCTGCCGCCTCGAGAAGATCGGTCGGTTCGTCGGCCTGGTCCTCCGCCCCCGTCGCGCTCACGACTTCCCCATGTTCTCGTCGACGTAGGCGTGCGAGAGGTCCGTCGTGAGCACGGTCGCCGTACCGCTGCCATGGTGGAGGTCGCAATCGATCTCGATCTCGGCGGCCGACATGACGGCGTCGACGGCTGCCTCGTCGTGCACGGCGGCGACGCCGTCGCGACACACCGTGATCCCACCGTAGGAGATGTCGACGGCCTCGGGATCGAGATCGGCGCCGCTCACGCCGAGCTCCGAGAGCACCCGCCCCCAGTAGGCGTTCTCCCCGTACCACGAGCACTTCACGAGCTGGCTCTCGGCGACCTGACGCGCGGCGCGCAGCGCCTGCCCGTCATCGCTCGCACCGGTGACGGTCACGTGGACGACCTTGGTGGCCCCCTCGGCGTCGCGGGCCATCTGCTCCGCCAGGGAGCTGCACACGGCTTCCACAGCGCCGGCGAGGGCACGTCCGTCCGCGGACCCGGCCGTGATCTCCCCACCTCCCGCGTCACCGGACGCCAGGACCAGGACGGTGTCGTTGGTGGACTGTGCTCCGTCGACGGTCATTCTGTCGAACGTCACGTCGACGGCACCGGCGAGCATCGCCTGGAGATCGCCGGGCCCGACGACAGCGTCGGTCGTCAGCACGGCGAGCATCGTGGCGTGCGCCGGTGCGAGCATCCCGGCTCCCTTCGCCATCCCGCCCACCGTGACGGCACGACCGCCGATCTGCACGCCGGCCACGGCCTCCTTGCTCACCGTGTCGGTGGTAAGGATCGCACCGGCCGCCACAGCACCCGCCTCCGGCGTGTCGTCGAGCGCGGCCGTCAGGCCGGGAACGGCA
Source organism: Acidimicrobiia bacterium (assembly GCA_041394025.1). Lineage (NCBI taxonomy): Bacteria > Bacillati > Actinomycetota > Acidimicrobiia > Acidimicrobiia bacterium. The sequence continues at coordinate 706,061 of JAWKJA010000002.1, forward strand.
CGGACGACCACATCGGCCGGGAACGGGATACCGATGAGCCCGGTCGAGCACACGAGAACGTCGGTGGGGTCGACTCCGATCGAATCTGCCACGGCGTCGGCTGTGGCGAGGGCAGCGGTGCGGCCGGCTGCCCCGGTCGCCGCGTTGGCGTTTCCCGAGTTGAGAACGACCGCGGCGGCGTGCGGGTCGTCGAGATGCCCGCGGCTGACCACGACCGGTGCCGCCGCCACCCTGTTCGTGGTGAACACACCCGCAGCGGGCACGGCACGACCGGCGGTCGTGGCCACGAGCGCCAGGTCGGGGGCCCCGCCACCCTTGAGGCCGCACGCCGTCCCGGCGGCCACGAAGCCCTTCGGGGCCGTCACGCTCACGACGTGGCCCCCGGACCGTGGAGGCCCGTCACGGTGCCGCCCCGAGCGCGCTGAGGCCGGTGGCTTCCTCCAAACCGAGGAGCAGGTTGGCGCACTGGAGGGCCTGCCCGGCTGCGCCCTTGACGAGATTGTCCTCGGCGGCCACGACCAGGATCGTGTCTGTGCGCGCGTCGGCACGCGCTGTGATGTGGACGGCGTTGGAGAGCAGCGTCGCCTTCGTGGACGGGGGCTCATCGACCACCTGCACGAAGCGCTCCCCGGCGTAGAAGGAGCGGAACAGGGCGAGGAGCTCCCCGGTCGTGGGGAGTGCACCGGACGGTTGGGCGTAGCAGGTGGCGAGAATCCCCCGCGGCATGGGCGCAAGGTGCGGTGTGAAGAGCACCGTGACGTCGCCACCGGCCACACGCCCGAGTGCGTACTCCATCTCGCCGGTGTGACGGTGCCCCACGAGGCCGTAGGCCGACATGCTGTCGGCGGCCTCGCTGTAGAGGCTCGGAGCGGAGAGGCCCCGGCCGCGACCGGAGACGCCCGAGGCGGCGTCGACAACGATCCGTTCGCTCTCGACCGTCGCGGCCTCGACGAGCGGCGCGAGCGCGAGGGCGGCCGCCGTCGGGTAGCAGCCCGGAACCGCGACGTGTGTGCCGGCGGCCACCTCGTCGCGGAAGAGCTCCGGCAGCCCGTAGGAGAAGTCGTCGAGGAGCTCGGGTGTGCCGTGCGGCGACCCGTACCATTGCGCGTAGTCGGCGGCCGGCGTGCGGTAGTCGGCCCCGAGATCGACGATGTGCCCGACGGTCCCCATGAGCGACGGGACGATCTCCTGCGACGCGCCGTGGGGAAGCGCCAGGAACACCACGTCGAGACCAGCCAGGGACGCAGGGTCGGCCGCCTCGAAGACGGTGTCGGGGTACGCCCCGCGAAGCCCCGGGTGCAGGTCGGCCACCGCCTGGCCGACGTTGGAGGACGCGGTGGTGACGGTGGCCTCGAGGGCGGGGTGGCCCGCCACGAGGCGCAGTAGCTCCCCGCCCGTGTAGCCGGAGCCGCCCACGACGGCTGTCCTGTACGCCATCGGGACATCCTATTCACGCGCGTGCATAGCTGCAAGTCCACGCTTCCCGTACGTCCACGCTGCCACTGGATCAGGCGCGAAGCGTCGCTCCGTGTGCTGTCTCCACGGCCTCGATGAGCCGTGCCCGGGCCTCACCCACCTCGGCGTCGGTGAGGGTGCGGTCGTCGGCCCGGAGGGCGACGGCGTAGGCCAGGCTGCGGCGACCCTCCCCCAGCTCGTCGCCGGTGTACTCGTCGAAGCAGCGGACCGATTCCACCAGGTCGTCGGCGCCGTGCATCGTGCGGGCGAGCGCGGCCGCGGGAACATCGGACGCCACGACGAAGGCCAGATCGATCGACGACATCGGGAAGCGCGAGGGCCGGTGGAGCGTACGGGAGCGCCGCGACGCAGCGAGAACGGCGTCGAGGTCGGCCTCGAACGCCACGGCGACGCCGGAGAGCGAGAAGGCCTCGATGACGGGCGCTGCGACCTCTCCGAGCGACCCGACCGGCGTCCCGTCGAGAACGATGTACGCCGAACGGCCGGGACGGAGGCCCGGTGAGTCACCCGGCTCCAGGCGGTGATCGGACAGTGCCAAGGCCTCGAGCACGGCGCTCCACACGTCGACGATGTCGTAGACGTCGACGTCACGGGTCGGTGTGTGCGGGCCGGGACGCCGGGATCCGACGAGGAGCCCGGCAACGGCGTCGCGCTCGTCGGGAAGCACCTGCCCCTCGGGGGGCGGCCCGAACACCCGGCCCGTCTCGAACAACGACACGTCGGGAAGCTGACGCCCGCCGTTGAGCCGCGCCACGGCCAGAAGGCCGGGAAGCAGGCGCGGTCGGAGCAGCGACTCCTCGGCCCGCAGCGGGTTCTCCACCTCGACCCCCTCGGGCGGGAGGCCGGCCGCTTCCAGGTCGGAGGGTGCCAGGAAGCTGAGCGTGACGGCCTCGTCGCAGCCGGCACCCGCCAGGGCGTCGGCGACGAGACGCCTGTCGCGCTGGTCGGGGCTCAGACCACCCGCGTGGCCGGGCGACACGGGGGTCGTGCGCTCGATGGCGTTGTAGCCGATGCGGCGCGCCACCTCCTCGATGATGTCGATCTCACGGCCGAGATCGGGGCGGAACGTGGGCGGGCGTACGTCGAGATCCGTCGGGTCGTCGCCGCTGACATCGGCACTGATCCCGAGGGGTTCGAGCAACGTCGCGATCTCCCCGGCGCTTCGCTCGATCCCGAGGAGATCGGAGACCCTCGGCGCCCGCACGCGGATGCGGGGGCGCTCGGCGGGGACCGGATAGTGGTCGACGGGGTCGGGGACCGGGTGGGCGCCGGCCACCTCCGCCAACAGCTCGGCCGCGCGGTCGGAGCCTCTCAGGACTCCATCGGGATCGACGCCGCGCTCGAAGCGGGCGCTGGCCTCGGAGCGGAGCCCGAGGCGGTGCGAGGTCCGGGCGATCCCGCTCGCCTCGAAGTGGGCCGCCTCCAGCAGGATCCGCATCGTCGAATCGGAGACCTCCGTGGCACCCCCGCCCATCACCCCGGCCACCGCCTGACCCACACGGTCGGCGTCGCACACGAGCAGGTCCTCGTCGGTCAGTGTGCGCTCGACGCCGTCGAGGGTCGTCAGGGCCTCACCGGGCTCGGCGCAGCGCACCACGATTCCGGGACCCGCCAGGAGATCGAGGTCGAAGGCGTGGAGCGGCTGGCCGCGCTCGAGCATGGCGTAGTTGGTGACGTCGACGATGTTCGAGATCGGGCGCATGCCCGCCAGTCGGAGACGCTGCGCCATCCACGCGGGTGAGGGCCCGGGACCGACCTCGATGACGCGTGCGGTGAACCGTGTGCAGCGCTCCGGCTCCTCGACGGTGACCGAGACCTCCGTGGCACCCGGGTCGCCCGATGTCGGCACGTCGGGAGTGGGCAGGGAGAACTCGGCACCCGTGTGGGCGGCGAGATCACGCGCCACGCCGACGACACACATGGCGTCGGCCCGGTTGGGGGTGACGTCGACGTCGAAGACGACATCGTCGAGACCGAGCGCCTCGACGGCGTCGACACCCGGCGGCGTGTCCGTGCCGAGGTGGAGGATGCCGGAGTGGTCGTCGCCGATGCCGAGCTCGGAAGCGGAGCACAGCATCCCCTCGGAGACCTCGCCGCGGATCGTTCGGCGCTCCAACGCGACACCACCGGGAAGCACGGCGCCCACGGGCGCGTAGGGCACGACGTCGCCCGATGCCAGGTTCTTCGCGCCGCAGACGACACGAACCGTCGCGCCGCCGCGGTCGACGTCGACGAGGGTGAGCCGGTCGGCGTTGGGGTGGTCGACGACGTCGAGCACCGTGGCCGTGACCACGCCCGTGATGTCGTTCCCGGGTTGCTCGAGTGCGTCGACGACGAGGCCGAGGTCGTCGAGCGCTGCGGCGATGTCGGCGGGTGCACCGGGGATGTCGGCGAACTCGCGGAGCCAGGACAGGGGGACGCGCATCAGGACTGCTCCGTCTCAGAACTGGGCCAGGAATCGGACGTCGTTCTCGAAGAACGTCTTCACGTGGTCGATGCCGAAGCGCATCTGCGCCATGCGCTCGAGCCCGAACCCGAAGGCGAAGCCCGTGTAGACCTCCGGGTCGTAGCCCACGGCCCCGAACACGGCGGGGTCGACCATCCCGCACCCGCCGAGTTCGATCCAACCGGTGCCCGAGCACACGCCGCAGCCGTCACCGTCGCAGAAGATGCACGTGACCTCGAACTCGGCCGACGGCTCCGTGAACGGGAAGAACGACGGTCGGAGGCGGGCTGTGTGGCCCTCACCGAACAGCGCCCGCGTGAAGGTCTCGATCGTGCCGGCCAGGTCGCCGAACGTGATACCCCGGTCGACGACCAGGCCCTCGATCTGGTGGAAAACGGGTGAGTGCCGGGCGTCGAGGGTGTCACGCCGGAACGTGCGCCCGGGCATGACCGAGTAGATCGGCGGCTCGGTGGACTCCATGACCCGGATCTGCACCGGCGACGTGTGGGTCCGCAGCAGCACCTGGTCGGGTGCGCCGAGCCGGACGTAGAGCGTGTCGAACATGGACCGCGCGGGGTGCGCCGGTGGCATGTTGAGCGCCTCGAAGTTATACCAGTCGGTTTCGACCTCGGGGCCCTCGGCGACCGTGTAGCCGAGGCCGACGAAGATGTCTTCGAGCTCACGGCGTACCTGTGTGATCAGGTGGAGGTGGCCACGCCGTGCACCGTGGCCGCCCAGCGTGAGATCGAGGGCCGACACCGGGCCGGTGTCGGTGGCCGCGCGGGCCTCCGCCGTGGCGAGTAGCCGCTCGGCCTCGGCGCGATAGTCGCCCAGGGCCTTGCCGGCCCGCGGGCGCTCGTCGGGCTCGAGCGTCTTGATGGACTCGCGGGCGCGCGCGGCCGGTGAGCGCTTGCCCAGGAAGTGACGCCGCAGGTCCGCGACAGTGTCGAGGTCGGCGCCGTCCGCCCGGGCCGCGAGGTCGCGCAGCGCGCCGTCGAGGAGGTCGGTGAGGTCGGCGACGCTCACGCCGGGTCGTCCGTGACCGTGCGTCGGCTGCGTACCGTGGTGTAGAGGAGCACCGACGCCGCGACCCCCACGTTCAGCGACTCGCTCGGGGAGGCCATCGGGATGGAGACCGTCGCCTCGGCACGGCCCACGACATCGGTGGCGAGACCGTGGGCCTCGCTGCCCACCACCCACGCCACGGGCTCGCGCAGCGGCAGGTCCTCGGGAGCGGCTCCGCCGTGGCTCACGGCGGCGAGGCGTCGCAGACCGGCGTGTCCGACCGCCTCGAGTGTCTGCATGGGATCGTCTTCCTCCACCACGGGGACACCGAAGCATGCCCCAGCGGAGGCACGTGTCACCTTGGGATTTCTCACGTCGACCGAGGTCCCGCAGAACACTACCGCCGAAGCGGCGAACGCTTCGGCACTGCGGATCAGGGTTCCTGCGTTGCCCGGGTCGGACACATCGACCGCGACGAGGACGAGCGTCGCGCCGGAGAGAGCCGGGCGCAGGGCCGTGATCGTGAAGTCCGCGACACCGATGATCCCCGGGCTCGTGACGACGTCGCGGACGCGGTCGAGGACGCCGCGCTCGACGGGGTGGATGTGTGAACCGGCTGTCGCAGCGCGCTCGAGCACGTCGGTGTAGCGAGTGCGCTCCTCGACGTCGGCGTAGACGTCGCGAACCGTTGCACCCCGCTGGAGGGCGGCGTCGAGAACGCGTGCCCCCTCGAGGACGACGACCGAGCGGGAACGTCGCTCGTCGGAGCTCCGCGTGAGGCGCCGCAGGCGACGGATCTCCGCACTCCGGGCGGTGAGCACCGGGAAGACCCCCGAGCCGACGAGGAGGACGCCGCCGGCCTCAGGCCGCTTCGAGGGCCTCGCGCGCGATGTCGACGAGGGCCCCGAAGGTTTCGTCGTCGTGGACCGCCACGTCGGCCAGGATCTTGCGGTCGACGTCGACATCGGCCTTCTTCAGGCCGGCGATGAACCGTGAGTACGACATGTCGTGACTGCGACAGGCCGCGTTGATGCGCACGATCCACAGGCGGCGGAACTCGCCCTTGCGCGCCCGGCGGTCGCGGTAGGCGTAGCGCAGCGAGTGGAGCACCTGCTCGTTGGCCTTGCGGTAGCTGCGCGAACGCGCGCCCGTGTAGCCCTTCGCCTGGTCGAGGACCTTGCTGCGGTGCCGTTTCGAGGGCACGGCCCGTTTCGTTCTGGCCATGACGGTGTCTCCTGGGTGTGGGTGGCGTGGCGGACGGGGACCGCCCGGGGCCTGTTCAGCGTCCGAGCAGGCGCTGTGCGTGCTTGCGGTCGCCGCCGGTGAGCTCGGCGGGACGGCCGAGACGGCGCTTGCGACGGCTCGACTTGTGCTTGAGAAGGTGCGCCCGGTTGGGCTTGCGGCGCCGGATCTTCCCCGAGCCCGTGACCTGGTAGCGCTTGGCCGCGCCACGGTGTGTCTTCATTTTCGGCATCAGCCGACTCCTGTGTCACCCGAAGAAGGGGCCTGGGCGGCAGGCTCCGGGCTCTTCTTCGTCTGCTTCGGTTTCTTGTGCGGGTTGAGAACCATCGTCATGTTCCGCCCGTCCTGCTTGGGTGCCTGGTCGACCGCGGCGATCTCGTCGACCTCCTCGGCGATGCGGTTGAGTATCCGCAGTCCGAGCTCGGGATGCGCCTGTTCGCGGCCACGGAACATGATCGTGACCTTGACCTTGGATCCCTCCTTCAGGAAGCGCTCCACGTGGCGCATCTTCGTGTCGTAGTCGCCACCGCTGATCTTGGGCCGGAACTTCATCTCCTTGACGACGACGTTGCTGGCCTTCTTGCGCGATTCCTTGCGCCGCTGGTCCTGCTCGTACTTGAACTTGCCGAAGTCCATGATCCGGCACACGGGCGGGTCGGCGTCGGGGGCCACCTCCACGAGGTCGAGCCCCGTGTCGATGGCGATCGTGAGGGCCTCGGGCAGCGGGCGGATTCCCAGCTGCTCCCCGTCGGCAGCCACCAGGCGGACCTGGCGCGCGCGGATGCGGTCGTTGATCCTGGCGTCGGTGGAAGCTATGTCGTCACCTCGTGTTCGGCGGGCTGTCTCGTGCGGGAACCCGTCGCCCGACGCGTCGGCGGCGGACGCGTGGCACGCCCGCCGCAGATCGGCACCGGCGCTCCCCCTCCGCCTCTCGACGACGGTGGGGCACGCCGTGTGCCGGGTAGGTGACGGACCCGCCGCGCACGCCTCCGACTCGGGCGGCGGCCGGGTGGGAGAACCGGCCCGCGGCTAGGGTGCCGGGGCGGTCTCCACTTCCCTGATGTGTTGTCAACACGTGTTCGAGCAGTGAGGATACCAGCGTGAGCAGTCTCTGGACGCCTTCGGGCGAGCATCAGCCATCACAGGGGGACGCACAGCCCGCCGGGGCTCCCGGCGCGCCGGATGCGGCACCGCAGGGCGCACCCGGGGCTCCCGGGCCGGGCGCCGACGACGACCCCCAGATCGCCGAGGCCGAGGAGCAGCTGCGGAAGCTCCGCGAGGAGCTGTCGCAGACACCCGTCGAGGACATCATCGTCCGGCACGCCATCGGCCTGGCACAGCTGGCGATGCTGCACTGCGACCCCGAGGCCACCGGAGAGCGCGATCTGGAATCGGCTCGGATCGCCATCGACGCCGTGGCCGCCCTCGTGGGCCTCGGCCCGGATCTCGGCGAGCACGAAAACGACCTTCGCGACGTCCTCGCCCAGATCCAGACCGCCTACGTCGACGTGTCCGGCGGGTCCGGAGGCGACGCCGGCTAGAAACGCCGTTCCTGTTCGGCCTACCCGGACGCCTCGGGATCCCGTCCGAGCACCACGAGGAGGCGCGCCTGCGGATCTTCCGGTAGCCGACCATCGGGCTCGGGTCCGAACATTCCACTCGCGCGAAGGATCTCGATCTGCGGCTGGATGACCTCGGCACACGCCGCAACGAGATCGGCTTCGAGGACCGCGGGCTGACCCGTCGCCACGGCGACGTCCCATCCGTGGACGAGGACATCGATGAGACGGTGGCCGGCGTACACGGACCCGGGAACCGGACCGTACGACACCGCGCACGGCGCGTCGAGCGCCCCGGGCGCCTCGAACGCCGCCGCTGCGACCTCGGCCGATGCGTCGAAGGCGCCGACCGCGTCCACGCCGAGTTGGTCGCCGTCGAAGCGGTCCCCGACGGCCTCGATCGTCGAGCCGCTGGCTAGTTCGGCCGCCCACAGATTCCCCACGACGACGTGGTTCACGAGATCGCGCACGTCCCAGTCCGCGCAGGGTGTCGACGAGCCCCACTGTTCTGGTGTGATTCCTGCGACGAACTCCCGAGTCGCCCCGAGAGCGCGCCGGTGCACGGACGCAATGTCGATAGTTGTCGCTGCGCCATCCACGATGTGTCACCCCTTGACATACGAGAGCTTCTCGGCGACCGCGCCGTCCCGCACCCGGAACAGGTCGACACCCCTGACGTGCCCATCGTCCCATGAGTACCGCCACCGCTGTACGACGCGGTCTCCCGTCGCGAACGTCTCCTCGATGTCGAAGCGGCTCACTGGGTCCCCGAAGATCGGAACCCACGCATCGCGCAGCTCAGCCCGTCCGGTGTGGCACGCCCCGTCGGGCGCCGGACCCGTGGCCTCGAAGACGCAGTCGGCGGTGCAGCGGACAAGCGCCGCGTCGAGATCCTTCGCTGCCCACGCGGCACCGAAGGTCTCGACGACCGCGACGGGTCCACGCAGGTCACCGTGCATAGTTGCTCGCGCCGAACCAGTCAATGACAACGACCGGGTCGTCGCCGACCACCCACGCATCGTGCCCGCTCGGAAGCGACGTCACGTCACCCGGGCCGGCCTCGATCTCGGTACCGTCATCCATCTGGACGGCGAGCCGGCCGCTCACGTGGTACTGGAAGTGCGGTGCCTCACAGCTCTCGGTCCCGGCGATCGGCTTCACGTGGTCGGACCAGCGCCATCCGGGCTCGAACACGAGCCGGCCGACCTCGCCGCCGCACACTTTGAGTATCTCGGCACGCCCCTGCGGGAACTCCCGGACGTCATCGGCGTCATCGAAGCTGCGGTGTTCAGTCTGTTGCATTGCTCCACCCCCTGTTCATGCGTACTATCTTACTAGTAAGTCAGTCTGTCAAGGGCTCCGTGGAGGTTTTCGTGCGTGACGGCGCGGCAGCAGACGTCGACACAGCGACGCAGATCCTCGACGTCGCCGAGCGTCTCGTGCAGACACGCGGCTACAACGGCTTCAGCTACGCCGACGTCGCCGCCGAGGTCGGTGTGACGAAAGCCGCTCTCCACTACCACTTCGCAACAAAGGCGAAGCTCGGTAAGGCGTTGGTCGACCGCTACGCGGAGACGTTTGGCGCAGCCCTCACTGCAGCTGAGCGCACGCGTACCGACGCCGCCGCACAGCTGGCCGCCTACGTCCTGCTCTACGTGGAAGTGGTCCGCGGCCAACGCATGTGCCTCTGTGGGATGCTCGCCGCCGAGTACCCGACGCTCCCCGAACCGATGCAACGTGCCGTCGTACATTTCTTCGATGACAACGAACGCTGGCTCGCTGCCACCCTAGGTCGAGGGCGGCAGGAGGGATCGCTCACCTTCGACGGGCGGGCCGAGGAGGTGGCCCGCACGGTGGTCACCGAACTCCAAGGATCCATGCTCATCGCACGCCTTCAAGACGATGCTTCGCGCTTCGAGGACGACGCCGAACGCATTGTCGACGCGCTTCGCCCTTCCCGTCGGCGGGGGTAGCCATCCATCGAGAGGGTCGACCGATGCGTCCGTGAGGCCACCCGCGCCCTCTGCGCGCGTCACCGACGCATCAGGGGGCGGAGAGTGGTCGCCTCGACACGACCGAGGTGACCGGGCACCACGTTGAAGAGAACGCGTGTTCCGCCGGCGATCGTGCGTGAGCCCTCGATGGCGGTGCAGTGGAAGTCGTAGCGGGTCCCGGTGCGGTCCTCGACCACACCCAGGCCGCGGTGCCCGTCGAAGGTCACGACCGTGCCCTGTTCGGCCGCGTGGTGGGTTGGCGTCAATGCACGATCTTGGAGATCGGGAGCTCGATGATGCCCGAGGCGCCTGCTTCGCTCAGTGCAGGAATCAGGGTGTTGATCGTCGCCTTCGGGACGACCGACTCCACGGCGAACGCATCGCCGCCGGCGAGCTCGTTCACCGTCGGGGCACGCAGCGCGGGCAGCAGACCGGTGACCTCGTCCAGGTCGGCCCGGTCGACGTTCAGCTTCACCAGGACCCGCCCGCGTGCCTCGAGGGTTCCGGTGAGGAGCGTCTCGATCTGCTCCATGGCACGTCGGCGCTCGGGATCCGCGTGGGCCTCCGGGTTGGCGATCAGCTCCGTGTACGACACGAGCACATCGTCGATGACGCGCAGTCCTGCCGCCCGCAGCGCCCGGCCGGTCTCGGTGATCTCGACGACGGCGTCGGCGATCTCGGGCACCTTCGCCTCGGTGGCGCCGTATGACAACGTGACGTCGGCCTCGATCCCCTGTCTCTCGAAGTAGCGGCGGGTGAGGCCGGGGTACTCGGTGTGGACCCGCACACCGTCAGCGAGATCGCCCGGCGACGTGACCGTCGACTCGTCCGCCACGGCGAGCACGACGCGGATGGGCCGGGCGGTCGCCTTGGAGTAGTGGAGCTCGGTGATGGTCGTGACCTCCGCGCCTGTCTCCTCGACCCAGTCGCGCCCCGTGATACCGAGGTCGAACAGGCCGTCGGCGACGTAGCGCGGGATCTCCTGGGGTCGGAGGATGCGCACCTCGGAGATCCGCGGATCGTCGATGGTCGCCCGGTAGTCGACGTCGCTGGAGCGTCGGACGGCCAGGTCGGCGTCCTCGAACACGGTGAACGTGGCCTTCTCCAGGGATCCCTTCGGCAGGACCAGCCGGAGCTTGCTCATGTCGTCTCCCTCTCCGTGGGTGCGGCGGCGATCACAGGCCCGCCAGCAGGTCGGTCATCTCGAGGGCCGTCACGGCCGCCTCCTCGCCCTTGTTGCCCTCGGCGCCGCCGGCGCGGGCCAGCGCCTGCTCCTCATCGTCGGTCGTGAGGACACCGAGGATCACGGGAGTGTCGGTCTCGAGGCCCGCGGTCATCACTCCCTGGGCCGTGGCGCCGGCGACGTAGTCGAAGTGTGGTGTTCCGCCCCGGATGACCGCGCCGACGCACACGACGGCATCGAAGCGGTCCGAGGACGCGCAGCGCCGGGCGACGAGAGGGAGTTCGAAGGCACCGGGAACCCAGAGCACCTCGACGTGGTCGTCGGCGACGCCGTGCTCGGACAAGGCAGCCAGGGCCCCGTCGAGGAGCTTCTCGGTGATGTGCCGGTTGAAGCGGCTGGCCACGACGGCGAAGCGGGCGTCGCCGGCCACGAGACGACCCTCGTGCTGCGCGTACGTTCCCACTCAGCTCCCTCCGTGGCCCTCGTCCTCGATCTCGAGGAGGTGCCCCATCTTCTGCTGCTTCGTGCGGAGATAGGCGATGTTCTCGTCGTTGGGCTCCGCCGCCAGCGGGACCCGCTCCACGATCTCGAGACCGTAGCCGTCGATGCCGCCGTACTTGGACGGATTGTTGGTCATGAGGCGCATCGTGGTGACACCGAGATCGACCAGGATCTGGGCACCGATGCCGTACTCGCGCGAGTCGACGGGAAAGCCGAGCTCGATGTTGGCCTCGACCGTGTCGCGGCCCTCGTCCTGGAGTGAGTAGGCGCGCAGCTTGTGCCCGAGCCCGATCCCGCGGCCCTCGTGCCCCCGAAGGTACACGACGATCCCCTGGCCCTCGGCGGCGATCTGCGCCATGGCGAGGTCGAGTTGGTAGCCACAGTCGCAGCGCATCGAACCGAACACGTCGCCCGTGAGGCACTCGGAGTGGACCCGGACGAGGATGTTCGGCTTCCCCGCGACATCACCGCGCACGAACGCCATGTGCTCTGCGCCGTCGAGCAGTGACTCGAACACGTAGGCGGTGAAGTCGCCGTGGCGGGTGGGGATCCGGGCCTCGCTCACGCGCCGCACGAGCTTCTCCTGCCGGCGCCTGTAGCGGATCAGGTCGGCGATGGAGATCAGGATGAGGCCGTAGCGGGATGCGAAGGCCTCCAGTTGGTCCAGTCGCGACATGGTGCCGTCGTCGTTCACGACCTCGGAGAGAACGCCGGCCGGCTCCATCCCGGCCAGGCGCGCCAGGTCGACGGCGGCCTCGGTGTGACCCGCTCGCTTCAACACACCTCCCTCGCGGTAGCGCAACGGGAAGATGTGACCGGGCCGGGCCAGGTCCTCGGGCCGGGTCGAGTGGTCGATGAGCGCGCGGATCGTCGTGCAGCGGTCGGCCGCGGAGATCCCGGTGGTCGTTCCCTGCTTGGCGTCGACCGAGACGGTGAACGCCGTACGCTGCCCCTCGGTGTTGTCGGCGACCATCTGGGGTAGCCGCAGCTGATCGAGTCGGTCCGCCGTCGTCGACATGCACACGACGCCGCTGGTGTGCCGGACCATGAACCCGAGCGCCTCGGGCGTCACACTCTCGGCCGCCATGATGAGATCGCCCTCGTTCTCACGGTCGGCGTCGTCGACGACGATCACCATCTCGCCGCGAGCGATGGCGGCGATGGCCTCTTCGATGTGCCGGAATCCCATGTCAGCTCTCCGATCGGTCGAGCAGGCGCTCGACGTACTTGGCCAGGACATCGACTTCGATGTTCACTGTGTCACCCTCGTTGCGCCCACCGAGGGTCGTCACCGCGGCCGTGTGCGGGATGACGGCCACGCCGAAGGCCTCCGGAGGGCCCGCCACGCCGGTGACCGTGAGGCTCACACCGTCGACGGCGATCGACCCCTTCGTGACGATGTAGCGGGACAGGCCGTCGGGAACCTCCACGGTGAGGTGTGTCGAACCGTCGGGCAGCGATGTTCGCTCGGCCACGGTTCCGACACCGTCGACGTGGCCTGACACGACGTGCCCGTCGAGGAGGCCGTCGGCACGGACCGGGCGCTCGAGGTTCACGCGGTCCCCCGGCACCAGTCTCCCGAGTGTCGTGCGGTCGAGCGTCTCGATGACGGCCTGGGCGGCCCAGGTGTCGCCGTCACACGAAGTCACGGTCAGACAGCAGCCGTTGACCGCCACCGAGGCGCCGTCATCGAGATCCCTCGCCGTCTCCGGTGAGCCGATGCGTAGCAGCGAACCACCCGAAGCGGGGGCTACGTCGACGACGGTGCCCATCTCCTGGACGATCCCGGTGAACATCAGGTCACCACGTCGAAGTCGAGGCGCAGGTCGCCACCCAGGCGCCGCACACCCGTGGGTATGAGCCGCGGAGCATCCCCGAGACCATCGGGTCCACGACCACCGAGCATGGGAACAGCATCGCGCCCGAGCAGAACGGGAGCCACGTAGACGACGACACGGTCGACACACCCTGCCCGCAGAAAACCCCCGAAGACCTCCGGGCCGCCTTCGAGCAGCACCTGGAGCACACCGCGTGCCGCGAGCGTCTCCAGAACGGTGCGCGCATCGACGCCGTCGCCGCCGGGCGCAACGTCGAGGATCTCGACCTCGGCGCCCGCGGATCGCCACCCGTCCACGACGGCTCCGGGTGTTCCCGCTGTGGTGAAGACGAGGGTGGGAGCATCATCGACGTCGAACAGCGGCCCGCCGGCCGGGACACGGCCGCGGCCGTCGAGCAGGACACGCAGTGGCGGTGTGGCCGGTACTGCTCCGTGGCGAACGGTCAGCGCAGGGCTGTCGGCGAGCGCCGTGCCCGAGCCGACCATCACGGCCTGGGACTCGGCACGGAGCCGGTGCCCGTCGGCACGTGCGCGCTCCCCCGTCACCCACCGGGAGGAACCGTCGGCCCCGGCGACCCGGCCGTCGAGGCTCTGGGCGACCTTGGCGACGGCGAACGAGCGCCCGGCCCGCCGGTGCGTCAGGTAGGGGGCGAGGGATCGTGCGGCGTCGTCGGCTCCCGCACCCACGTCGACGTCGACACCGGCGGCGCGGAGGCGGGCGATGCCCCGGCCCGCGACGTGGGGGTCGGGGTCCTCGAGCGCCACGACCACCCGGGAGACGCCGGCGTCGACGAGGAGATCGGCGCACGGTGGGGTCCGCCCGTGGTGGGAGCACGGTTCGAGCGTGACGACGGCGGTCGCCCCCCGTGCGTCGTCGCCGGCCTCGGCCACGGCGGCCACCTCGGCGTGGGGGCCTCCCGGTGCCGCCGTGCTTCCCTCCCCGACGGCCCGGCCCCCACGCAGGAGGACGCACCCCACCCAGGGGTTGGGCGGCGACACGGCTCGGGCGGACTCACCGAGGGCGACGGCCCGGGCGATCGCCTCCGACAGGGACGTGTCCCGGAAGGGCGGTGCAGGTGCCACGGTCGGGGCCTCCGGCCCGCGGGCCACTCCGGCGGGCCCGCCTCCTCGACGACACCAGAATTATAACACGTTCTATTTTGGAAGTGGCCCGGCTCAGTGCGGGCGTCCTCCGGCCAGCAGTTCGAGGGCGTGGGGCACGGCGGGCAGCACCACCTCGAGGCACTCCACCGCTCCCGAGGCCGACCCCGGGAGGTTGCAGACGAGGGCGGCGCCCACGCTGCCGCAGACGCCGCGTGTGAGCATCCCGAGAGGGCGCTGCCCGTCACTGGCGCGACGCATCGCCTCGGCCAGGCCGGGCGCCTCCCTGTCCACGACCCGGGCCGTCCCTTCCGGGGTGAGGTCGCGTGGGCCGAAACCCGTCCCACCGGTCGTGAGGACGAGGCCCGCGAAGCCCTCCGTCATGTCGCGCAGCGCTTCGGCGACCGGGGCGACACCGTCGGCGACGACCCGACGGTCGCACACGTCGAAGCCGGCGGACGCGAGATGCTGCACGAGGGCGTCGCCCGAGCGGTCTTCACGCGTGCCGGCCACGACCCCGTCGGAGACGGTCAGGACCTTGGCGGCGTTCATCGTCGTGCGCCCCCCCACTCGTCGCGTTCCTCCCACCCGGCGCCGGTGCTCACGCGCCCCGACGATCGATCTCGTAGGCGGAGCGTGGGTGCCGCTTGGCGTGGGCCTTCATCTCGGTCGCCAGAGCCGACGCCTCCCACTGGGTTGCGAGCGCCCGTGTGTCGGTCGACACGATTCCGATGGCGATGCCCACGAGGGCGTGGGCTGTCCGTTCCCCCTGGCGCGAGACGACATCGATGGAGCCTCGTGCGGCGTCCTCGGCGTCGTAGAGCCTGCCGATCCCGGCGTCGAATCGCTCGATGATCCCCTCTGCCACGTCGACGGCTACCTCGGGAGACACGATGATGACGAAGTCGTCACCCCCGACGTGACCCGCGAACTGTGGGGTCGAGGGGTGCGCCGAGAGCGTCTCGGTGATGACCCGTGCTGTGAACTTGATCACCTCGTCGCCGCGCAGGAACCCGTAGTGGTCGTTGAACGACTTGAAGTCGTTGAGGTCGGCGTACAGGACGGCGAAACGGTTCTCAGGGTCCTTCACGAGCGCTTCGAGCTCCGCGGCGATCCGGAAGTTGCCGGGGAGCCGCGTGAGCGGCGACAGGTCGCGCATCTGCGAGGAACGGCGCAGCAGCCCGGCGACCCGGGCCACGAGCTCACTCGGCTCGAACGGCTTGACGATGTAGTCGTCGGCGCCGGAGGTGAGCCCCTCGACCTTGTCGTCGGCCTGGCTCTTCGCGGTCAGCAGGACCACGGGTACGTCGGCGGTGCGGGGATCGGAGCGCAGTTCACGGCAGACCTCGAGGCCGTCCTTGCGCGGCATCAGCCAGTCCAGGACGATGAGGTCGGGTTCGAGGGTGAAGGCGGCGTCGAGGGCCTCGACGCCGTCGGAGACCACGTGCACCTCGTACCCCTCGAGACTCAGGTTGACCTCGATGGCGCCGGCGACGTCGGGGTCGTCATCGGCGACGACGATCACGTGGGCCATGCCGCATCCCGGATTCCACGGGCCGCCGTCGCAGGGTCGTCGGCCCCGAAGATGGCGCTTCCGGCCACCAGGACGTCGACGCCGGCCTGCGCGGCCTCCGCGGCGTTGTCGACGCTGATGCCCC
Organism: Acidimicrobiia bacterium; assembly: GCA_041394025.1. Taxonomy (NCBI): domain Bacteria; kingdom Bacillati; phylum Actinomycetota; class Acidimicrobiia; species Acidimicrobiia bacterium. Next base: position 722,063 of record JAWKJA010000002.1, read on the forward strand.
CGTCGATCTCGATCTCCACGTCGAGGTCGTCCTCCTCGATGAGCTTGCGGGCCTCCCGCACCTTCTCGAGCACCCCGGGGATGAACGCCTGACCCCCGAACCCGGGGTGGACGCTCATCACGAGGAGGAGGTCGATCTCGCCGAGGAACGGCACCACGGCGTCGACGGGCGTGTCGGGGCTCAGTGTGAGCCCGACGTCCAGGTCCAGCGCCCGCATCTCCTCGAAGGCCGGGCGGGGGTCCCCCAGCTCGATGTGGATCTCACAGCGGTCGGCGCCGGCGTCGGCGAAGTCCTCGAGGAGATCACGGGGGTTCTCCACCATCAGGTGGCAGTCGAGGTAGAGGTCGGTGTGGGCGCGAAGCGACGACACCACCGGTGGGCCGATCGTGAGATTCGGGACGAAGTGACCGTCCATGCAGTCGACGTGGAGCAGGTCGGCGGCAGGCCGGACCCGTTCGATGTCGCGGGCCAACGCGGCGAAGTCGGCCGACAGAATCGACGGTGCGATCTTCATGGGGTCAGGCTACCCGCTGCCTGTTCTGCTCCTTCCGGAGCACGATGGCGAACATACCGTCGCTGCCCACGGCCGTGGGCAACAGGAGCACGCCACGGCCGTGACGCATCCACGGCGACGCCGCACGACCACGTCGCGCGGCGTCGGGTACGACGTCGTCGACGGCGACACCATCCACGGCGACGAGCATGGGGTGCCTCTGCGCGAGCCACGCGTCGACGCCGAGAGTCTCCTCATCGGTGAGCGTGCACACCGAGTAGACGACATGGCCACCGACCGAGACGACCCGCTCGGCCTCGTCGAGCAGTCGGCGCTGGACCGCCACCATGCCCCCGATGTCGGTGTGGGTGACACGCCACCGGGCCTCGGGCCTGCGACGGAGCACTCCCAGCCCGGAGCACGGCGCGTCCACGAGCACGACCGGAGCCGCACCGTCGGCGAAAGGCAGCTGCCGACCGTCGGCCACCATCCGGGCCACACCGCCGAGACCCAGGCGCTCGGCGGCCTCACCCACGCGCGTGAGGCGTCGGCCGTCGATGTCGGAGGCCACGACGACGGGAGCGCGCCCCTCGGCGTACCCGGCGGTGGCGACCCGCTCCCCCAGTGCGGTCGACTTCCCGCCCGGCGCCGCGGCCACGTCGAGCACGGCACCCGAGTCGGGAAGAGGCACGGCGGCGGCGACCACCTGGCTGGCCTCGTCCTGTGGTGTGGCGCGTCCGGCGGACACGGCGTCGAGGGCAGCGGGGTCGCCCAGGCCCGAGACGGCGACCGCCCCCGGCACGAGGCGCCCGGGCACCACCTCACCACCCGCTGCCTCGAGCTCCCGGCACAGCTCGGATGCATCGGTGCGGGCCGGATTGGCCCGCAGCACCATCCGCGGTGCCTCGTTGTCGAGGTCGAGAATGCGCTGTGCGACATCGGGTCCGAACGACTCCCGGAAGCCCCGGACGATCCAGTCGGGATGGGACGTTCGGACGCCCACGGCACGGTCCGACCCGCCTGTGGGCACCGGCCACGACCCCTGATCGGCAAGACGGCGGAGGACGGCGTTCACGAGCCCGCGCGCCTGCGCGGCTCGTTGTGCGACGGCGTCGACGGTCTCACTCACCGCTGCGTGCGGCCTGACCCCGATGCGCAGCTGATGGGCACCCAGGCGCAGCCCCTCCAGCACCGGCGCGTCGAGGTCGTGAAGCGGGCGCTTCGACAACGGCGCCAGCGCGTGGTCGAGGAGTCGTCGCCATCGGAGCGTACCGTTCACCAACTCGGTGACGAACGCCCGGTCGCGTGGACCGAGCGACGACGATCGCAACAGCTCCGGTGTCACGACGTTGGAGTGCGCGCCGGACGCGACCTCGAGCAGGGCGTCGAGGGCCACGGACCGGCTCGTTCCTCGTGTCGTGCCCTTCCTCATCCGGCGTGCGACACACCGAGCGTCATGACAGCCCCACCACTTCTCCCGCGCTCACGTCCCGAGCTGCTCCGCTCGGGAGCGACGCCCGGCCAGCCAGGCGGAGGCGTCCATGACGCGTCGGTCCTGCGGTTGGACCTCGTGGAGGGCCAGGAGCCCATCGCCGGTGACGACTGTTCCGTCGGGGCGCAGCACACCCGGCTCACCCGGTGACCGATCGTCGACGACGGACGCGCACCAGATCTTCAGGCGGCTGCCGCGGTCGGTGGTCCAGGCGCCCGGTCGCGGATTCCCCGCCCGAACCCAGCGATCGAGCACGGCAGCCGGCCGGCTCCAGTCGAGCTCGAACTCGGCGGTCGTGAGCTTGTCGGCATACGAGGCCTCACCGGTCTGTGGTTCGGGCGTCGCGCCGGGAACCGACCCGAGGTTGTCCAGGAGCAGGCCCGTGCCCAACTCGACGAGGCGCTCGTGGAGATCACCCGCCGTGTCGGTGCGGCCGATCGGTGTGGTCGCACGCGCGTAGACGGGGCCCGAGTCGAGGCCCGCCTCGATGCGCATCAACGACACACCGGTCTCGGTGTCGCCTGCCAACAGAGCGCGCTCCACCGGTGCTGCGCCACGCCAGGCCGGCAGCAGCGAGAAGTGCACGTTCACGTAGCCGTTGGGCAGGGCGTCGAGCAGATCCGGGGGTAGCAGCTGACCGAAGGCCACGGCCACACCGAGCGTCGCACCGCTCGACGCCACGTCGTCGACGATCTCTGCGGACCGCTGCGGCGTGAGTACCGGCAAGCCGAGCGTCTCGGCAGCCTCCCGTACCGGGGTGGGTTCCGGTTCCGCGCGCCGGCGGTGGCGACGGTCGGGCTGCGTGACGACGAGGGCCACCTCGTGGCCGGCCCCGACCAGCGCCTCGAGCATCGGCACCGCATCCGAGGGCGAGCCCAGGAAGACGAGTCGCACCCGAACGGGAACCCGAACTCAGAGAACGCCGTGGGCGTCCGAGGGTGCCCGGGGCACCATCACCTGCTCGCGCAGCTCACGGAGCGCCACCTTGCGGCGGTCGGGCTCGAGGCGGTCGAACAGGAGAACACCGTCGAGATGATCCATTTCGTGGAGGAAGACGCGACCGAGCAGCTCGTCGCCCTCGAGCACGATCTCGCGGCCGTCGAGGTCGAGGCCTGTGATCGTGACGACCTTCGGCCGTTCGATGTCGAAGAACACACCGGGGACCGAGAGACAGCCCTCCTCGAAGGTCCAGGTGTCGCGGGTCTCGACCACCTCGGGATTGACGATCGTCTGCGGGCCGTCACCGATGTCGTAGACGAACATCCGCCGCTGCACACCGACCTGTGGGGCGGCCAGGCCGGCACCCGGTGCGGCGTACATGGTGTCGACCATGGCGCTCGAGAGGCGCGCGAGCGCCCCGTCGACCTCGGTGACCTCACGGGCACGCTGGGTCAGGACGGGGTCGCCGAACAGCCGGATGTCCTGGGTGCTCACGATCCCGAGCGTACCAGCGGTCCCCGAAACTCAGACGCGGCGCGGGTCGATCTCGACACGCACGCCGTCGGGACCGGACGCCGACACGTCGCAGCGGTGGAATGCGTCGGCCAACTCCTCCACCGTGGGAGCGCGCACGAGAGCCGACACCACGGCGACCCCCGCGCGATGACCCACCGGGACGGGGCCGTCGACACGGACATCCTCCTCGGCAGCCAACCGGGTCGCGGCACCGGAGACGGCGTCGTCGTGTCCCCGGATCTCCGCGAGCCCGCCGAAGGGTGGATAGCCGAGGTCGCGTCGTCGCTCCTCCTCGACCTCGGACGCGACCGTCGGTCGCGCCGATATGACCGCCCGCAGGACCTCGTGACCGGGCACCCGGGTCTGCACGAGAAGCCGTCCGCGCCCACGGAGGCCGACGGCCCGGGCGGCGCGGGCGAGGAGGGTCATCGCCTGCTCACCCGCGCGGTAGCGGCCCGCGAGGAGCTCCTGGTCGATGTCGAGGAAGGCCACGAGCGCCGGCGCCGGGAGATCGGCGTGGAACAGGGCCTCCGTGCCGATGAGAACGGGCGCCGACGTGGTGTCGACGTGCCCGGCGTCGACGAGCCCCACAGGGGTCCGCGGCAGCAGGGCGCCCAGCTCCTCACGGAGCCGGGTGACACCGCTGCGCAGCCGGCGGAGATCCGTGGAGAAGCACACCGCACAGACGCGGGGCCGGGTCGTGGAACAGCGCGGGCACTCCAGGCCGTCGGCGCCGTCGATGGTCGCCTCCGCCACCGCTGCGCCACATGCCTCGCACGAGGCGATGGTGCCGCACCGGCGGCACACGAGCATCCTGGCGCGGCCTTTGCGATTGAGGACACACCATGCGCTGTTCCCCGCACCGACGGTCGCGTGCAGTGCGTCGGCGAGGGGGGCCGAGAAGATCCCCTCGCCGGGTGGCTGCTCGCGGCGGTCGACGATCTCGAGGGGCGGCCAGCCCGCCCGCTCGACACCGGGAGGCGGAGCCACGACCCGACCACCCGCCAGAGCCAGCGCCTCCAGGCTCGGTGCGGACGCGACGAGGCTGACAGGAGCACCACAGCGTCGCGCGCGCTCCACGAGCAGCTCCCGTGCGTTCCAGGTCGGTGCCCGCTCCGACGCGAAGGCGTCGTCGCCCTCGTCGAGAACCAGAGCACTCCGGAGGTCGGGAACGGGCGCGAGCGACGCCGAGCGGGAGCCGACGACGACGACACCTCCGGACCGGGCACGGCGCCACGCCCGTGTGCGTTCCGCGGCGCCGTCGTCGGGGTCGAACACCACGACATCGTGACCGGCACGGCCCAGGGCGGTGGTGAGGCCACCGGCACGGCCCGGCTCCGGCGTACAGACGATCGTCGAACCGCTGCCGGCGACACGCTCGAGGACGAGCGCACGTCGGTCACGTGCGGGGGGCCAGCGGACAACGGTCGCCCCCGGCGGGTCGACGGACTGCACGGTGGGTGGACGGTCGCCAGGAGTGCCCTCGTCGCGTGCGGCGCTCCCGGGTGCGACGTTGTTCGGGGGGCAGGCCGCGCGCAGAAAGGTGACGCGTGGCCCGACCCAGCGCCACGAGGCCCACGCCGTCAGGTGGACGAGCTCCGGTGTGGGACCCACCGACGACAGCCTGTCGACCGGCAACAACCTGCTCCGATCGGCCTCGGGCTCGACGTCGACAGCGAGCACGAAACCGCGGACACGGCGACCGTGCAGGCGTACGCGAACGACGGACCCGACCTCGATCCGGTCGCCGAGGTGCTCTGGGACGCCGTAGTCGAACGCCCGGCTGACGGCGGGTACGTCCGGGAGGACGCGGCAGACCCGCTCGCCGGTGTGGGTGCTTGGGCTCAGGCGAGTGCCCGGCGGAGCTCGTCGGCGTAGGGCTCCACGTTCTCCCAGGTGAAGTCCTTGTCGGGGCGCCCGAAGTGGCCGTACGCGGCCGTGTTGGCGAAGATCGGGCGCCGGAGGTCGAGCCGGTCGATGATGGCCGCGGGTCGGAGGTCGAAGATCTCGTTGACGACGTCGGCCATCTTCGCCTCGTCGGCCTCACCGGTGCCGAAGGTGTCGACCATCACCGACACGGGACGCGCCCGGCCGATGGCGTAGGCCACCTGGATCTCGGCTCGCTTCGCCAGGCCGGCGGCCACGATCGCCTTGGCCACCTGACGGGTGGCGTAGGCGGCCGAGCGGTCGACCTTGGTGGGGTCCTTCCCGCTGAAGGCCCCACCGCCGTGGCGGGCCATCCCCCCGTAGGTGTCGACGATGATCTTCCGACCCGTGAGCCCCGCGTCGGCGTGGGGCCCACCGAGCTCGAAGGCGCCGGTGGGGTTGCAGATGAACTCGTAGTCGTCGGTGTCGAGCGAGGCGGGGAGCAGCGGCTGGATGACGTGCTCGACCAGGTCGGGCTTGAGAAGCGTCTCGTAGTCGATGCCCGGGTCGTGCTGGGTGGAGATGAGCACGGTGCCGAGCCGTGTCGGGCGGCCGTCGTCGTACTCGATCGACACCTGCGTCTTGCCGTCGGGGCGCAGGTAGGAGAGCACGCCTGCCTTGCGGACCTCGGCGAGGCGGTGCGCCAGGCGGTGCGCCAGCCAGATGGGCAGCGGCATGAGGTCGTCGGTCTCGTCGCACGCGTAGCCGAACATCATGCCCTGGTCGCCCGCACCGGTTTCGGCGTAGTGGTCGGTGTCGCCGCCACGCTGCTCGAGCGCCTTGTCGACCCCCTGGGCGATGTCGGGTGACTGCTCGTCGATCGACGTGATCACGCCGCACGTGTTGCCGTCGATGCCGTAGTCGTCGTTGTCGTAGCCGATGGCCTTGACGCGGTCGCGCACGACCCTCGGGATGTCGACGTAGCCGGTCGTGGAGATCTCCCCCGCCACGACCACGAGCCCGGTCGTGCACAGCGTCTCGCAGGCGACTCGGCTGTTCGGGTCTGCCTCGAGCAGCGCGTCGAGGACGCTGTCGCTGATCTGGTCGGACATCTTGTCGGGATGCCCTTCCGTCACCGACTCGGAGGTGAAGACGTGGGTCTGACTCACGGGAACTCCTGTGCTTTCCGGGTTCGGGGCGCGGACCGGACGGTGGCCCCGGAGGGCTACGAGTCTGGCCGGTCGCCGAGCACCGTCGCTACTCGGTCGAGAATCCGCTCCGCCAGTTCGTCCTTCGCCATGAGCGGTACCTCCTCGGTCCCGCCTCGGGCGTCGAGGATGACGGCCCGGTTGGTGTCGACGTCGAAGCCGGCGTCGACCTCGGAGACGTCGTTGGCGACGATCAGGTCCAGGTTCTTGCGCCGTAGCTTCGCGGTCGCGTGTGCCACGACGTCGTCGGTCTCGGCCGCGAATCCCACCAGGACCTGGTGGGAGGGCTTCGTGGCGCCGAGGTCGACGAGGAAGTCGTGGGTGGGCTCGAGGAGGATCTCCGGCGGGCCGTCCTCCTTCTTCCTCTTCCCCGCCGCGGGTTCCTTCGGACGGAAGTCGGCGACGGCCGCCGCCATGACGATGACGTCACAGTTCGCCGAACGGGACATGACGGCCTGTTCCATCTCCTGTGCCGTCTCGACCCCGACGACGTCGACCCCCGCCGGAGCGACGCGCGACACGGTCGAGACGAGCGTGACGGCGGCACCCATGCGGCGCGCCTGCGCGGCCAGCGCGTATCCCATCTTTCCCGATGACCGGTTGGTGATGACGCGCACGGCGTCGATCGGCTCGCGCGTCCCGCCGGCGGTCACCAGGACGCGCCGGCCCGCCAGTGTGCCCGAGCCCGCCAACACCGTCGCGGCCGCTGCCACGAGATCGGCGGGCTCGGCCAGCCGACCCGCTCCCTCGTCACCGCCCGCGAGGCGGCCCGTGCCGGGGTCGGCGACGTGGACGCCACGGCGGCGGAGCGTGTCGAGGTTCTCCCGGACCGCCGGGTGCTCCCACATCTCGGTGTGCATGGCGGGTGCGACGAGCACGGGGGCACGGGTGGCGAGAAGCGTCGCCGTGAGCAGGTCGTCGGAAATCCCTGCCGCGTACCTGCCCAGGAGATTGGCGGTGGCAGGCGCGACGAGCACGAGGTCGGCCCGACGGCCCAGTGTGGTGTGCGGGATGGGGTCGTCGGTACCGAAGAGGTCGCAGCGGGCGGGCTCGGAGGCCAGCGCGGAGAAGGTGACGTCGCCGACGAACCGACGGGCGTCGCGCGTCATCACGGGCAGGACCGTGGCGCCCGCGTCACAGAGCCGGCGACACACCTCGACGGCCTTGTAGGCGGCGATGCCCCCCGAGACACCGAGCACGATCGTGCGGCCCGCCAGGTGTCGCCCGGCGGCGACGTCGGGCCCGGGGCGTGTGCTCATGGCGACGAGGGCGTCAGCCGGCCTCGTCGCCGGAGTCGTCGTCGGCGTCGTCACCGGCGTCGTCACCGGAGGAGTCGCCGGAGTCGTCGGCGCCCTTCGGGGCGTCGCCGGCGTCCTCGGAGACCTCGAGAGCGGCCCGGGCGGCCTGCTCCTCGTCGTGGTCGAGCCCGCTCATCTCCTCGTCGGTGAGGCGACGGGCGGTGATCTTTCCCTCGTCGATCTCCTCGAGGGCGATGGAGAGCGGCTTCGACGACACGGACGTGACCTGTGGCGGGACGACCCGGCCCACCCCGTGGCCGAGCTGCGCGTAGTAGTCGTTGATCTCCCGTGCGCGTCGCGCGGCGAGCGTGACGAGGGTGAACTTCGAGTCCACCGACTCCAGGAGGTCTTCGACCCGGGGCTCCATGAGGGTGTTCCGGCGTTCGGTCATCGTGGCGTGTCTCCCTACGGTGAGGCGTTGCGGGTGGCGTACCGGCCGGTCCCGCGGCACGGAGCCGGGATGAGCGTGGCCGGGCAGTTCAGGACCCGGGCTCGTCGGGCCGGGAACGCCGCGCGGCCAGGATACCAGCGATCTCCGCTGTGGCACGATCCACGTCGTCGTTGACGACCACCGCGTCGAACGCGTCGACGTGTGCCTCCTCGGCGTCGGCCTCTGCCAAACGGCGCTCCAGGTCGTCGGGGGCATCGTGGCCCCGGGCCTCGAGGCGCGCCCGCTGGTCGCTGCGGCTGGGTGGGCGCACGAAGATCAGGAGGGCATCGGGGAACGACGCCCGCACCGCCAGGGCACCCTGGACGTCGAGTTCGAGGAGCACGTCGTCGCCGGCGTCGAGCCGTTGCGAGATGGGCACTTTCGGGGTGCCTTTCAGCTCCCCGTACACCTCGAAGTACTCCAGGAACTCACCGGCCTCCGCCCGTCGCTCGAACTCACCACGATCGAGGAAGTGGTAGTCGCGGCCGTCGGCCTCACCGGGTCGGGGCTCCCGGGTGGTGGCCGACACGGAGTACCAGAGCTCGGGGTGCCGGGCGCGCAGGGCGTCGACGATCGTCCCCTTCCCCACTCCGGAGGGACCGGCGATGACACACAGAACGGCCAGTGGTCGACCTTCGGGTCGGGCGGCGGGAACAGTCAGTCGCCGTCGAAGCGCTCGAGGAGCGCCCGGCGCTGCTTGGCCCCGACACCACGGAGACGACGGCTCTCGGAGATGTCGAGGTCCTCCATCACCCGGCGGGCGCGCACCTTGCCCAGACCCGGTAGCGACTCCAGAGCGGCGACGACCTTCAGCTTCGCGATCATCTCGTCGTTGTCGCCGAGGGCGAACAGCTCTTCGAGCGACAGCGCGCCGACCTTGAGCTTCTCCTTCACCTCGGCGCGTGCGCGGCGCGCGGCGGCAGCCTTCTCGAGAGCGGCGGCACGCTGATCGTCGGTGAGCGACGGAGGGAGCGGCATCGCCGCCAGTATACGGACGAACCGGCGCGCCGCAACCGCTCAGGAGACGCCGAGCACGTCGGCGACCTGGCGGGCGACAGCCGCCGCTGCCGCATCGGGATCCGTGGCCGCTGTGACCGTTCGCCCGACGACGAGCAGGTCCGATCCTGCCTCCAGAGCGGCGCGCGGGTCGGCGACGCGCGCCTGGTCGTGACTGGCGGTCCCCCCGAGGCGTATCCCCGGGGTGACGATCGTGAGGTCGGGTGCCGCCGCACGCACCCGGCTCGCCTCGTGCACCGAGCAGACCACTCCCCCACATGTCTGCGACGCGACCCGCAGGCGATCGTCGAAGGCACCCGTGTCGGCATCACTCGTGAGCACCGTGACACCGAGAACCGTGACGCGGGAGCCGCCCTCGCGGGACGCGGCGAGGCCCTCGACGGCCGCGCTGCACATCGCCGGACCGCCCGACGCGTGAACCGTGAGATACCGGATCGGGAGTCGCCCCAATGCCGTGACCGCCCTACCGACGGTCGTGGGGATGTCGTGCAGCTTCAGGTCGAGGAACACGTCCATCCCGGTGGTCGCGACCTCCTCGACGACGGCCGGCCCGCCGGCGGCCCACAGCTCGAGGCCGACCTTGGCGACCCCGAAGGTGGCGCTGTGGCGCCGGGCGAGCTCGAGGGCCCCGGTGGGGTCGCCCACGTCGAGGGCCAGGGCCAGATGGTCCCGGACCGCAGGGATCCCTGTCATTCCGGGACCTCCAGCGCACCCACCAGCTCCGCCACGGAGCTCACGCCGTGCGCGGCGCACCAGCCGGCCAGCTCGTCGCGCACCCGGACGGTGGCACGGGGGTCCTCGAAGGTCGCCGTCCCCACGCCCACCGCCGTGGCACCGGCCAGCAGCATCTCGACGGCGTGCTCACCGGTGGCGACGCCACCGGTGCCGATGATCGGGACGCCGGGAAGCTCTCGCGCGACCTGCCACACGCAGCGCAGCGCAACCGGTCGGATGGCCGGTCCCGAGAGCCCGCCCGTGACCGCCCCCAGACGCGGGCGACGCGTCGCGGCGTCGATGGCCATACCCGAGAGCGTGTTGACAAGTGTCAGACCGGTCGACCCGGCATCGACAGCGGCGCGCGCCACCGCCACGAGCTCGGTCGTGTTGGGTGACAGCTTCGTGAACACCGGGAGGCCACCGACCGCGGCGGTGACCGCAGCGACGACCTCCGCCGTGGCCGACGCGTCGTGGGCGAAGATCTCCGAGTCGGCGTGCAGGTTCGGGCAACTCACGTTGATCTCGAGCGCTGTCAGCTCGTCGGAGACCGTGGCGAGTCGTGACGCGACCGTTTCGAACTCGTCGACCGTACGGCCCCACACGGAGCAGATGACCCGCGCGCCCGACGTGCGCAGCGCCCGGAGGCCGTCACCGCACCACGCGTCGACACCCGGGTTCTGGAGCCCGACCGAGTTGACCATCCCTGAGTCGCACGGAGCCACGCGGATCGGGGGATTTCCCGGCCACGGTTGCGCGGACAGCGACTTCACCGTGACCGCACCCGGTTCGGAGGGGTCGACGAGCTCACCCAGCTCGTCGCCCAGCCCGAAGGTGCCCGAGGCCGCCACGACCGGGTTCGGGAGCACGGCTGCATTCCCGACGGCTGAATCGCCGGCGCCCGGCACGAGGATGGTCGTGAGGTCGACCGGGGGCGCCGGGCCCCGGCGCCGGGCTCTGCGCAACGGCGACACCACTCAGACCTCGAGCCGGAGCTGCGGATCGCGGTGGTACTCCTGGAGGGACCGGACCTGGGCCTCCCGCTCCACGGCCTCGGCCATCCCGCCGGCAGCGGCCACGGCCGCCGACACGGTGGTGAGGCACGGCACCCCAGAGGTGAGCGCCGCACGGCGAATGTGTGCACCGTCGGCACGGGGGCCGCGACCGCGCGGGGTGTTGACCACCAGGTCGATCTTCTCATCGGAGATGAGCGTCACGGCGTCCTCACCCGAGGCGTCACCGACCTTGGCAACGACCGCCGTGACGGCCAGACCCTCGGCCTCGAGGGCGGCGGCGGTCCCGGCAGTGGCGACGAGGGACATGCCGAGGTCGGCGAAGCGCCGTGCGGCCACCATCCCCGCCGCCTTGTCCCGGTCGGCGAGCGACAGGAACACGGTTCCCCGTGCGGGAAGGGCGCTTCCGGCGCCGGCCTGGCTCTTGGCGAAGGCCAGACCGAAGGAGCGGTCGACACCCATGACCTCTCCCGTGGAGCGCATCTCGGGACCGAGGACCGAGTCGACGTCGGGAAAGCGTGCGAAGGGCAGCACGGCCTCCTTGACGGCGACGTGCCCACCCTCGGCCGGAGGCCGGAGCAGACCCTCCTCCCGCAGGTCGGCCAGAGTCGCGCCCAGCATCACGCGCGCGGCGACCTTCGCCAGCGGGACACCCGTGGCCTTGCTGACGAACGGAACGGTGCGCGACGCGCGCGGGTTGGCCTCGATGACCGAGACGGACCCGTCCTTCACGGCGAACTGGACGTTCAGGAGCCCCTGCACGCCCAACGCGTCGGCGAGGGCCCGTGTGTGTGCCTCGATCGTGTCGATGACACCGGCGTCGAGAGTGGGCGGCGGGATGGCGCACGCCGAGTCGCCCGAGTGCACCCCCGCCTCCTCGATGTGCTCCATGATGCCGCCGACCAGCACCTCGCCCGACACGTCGCGCACGGCGTCGACGTCGACCTCGGTGGCGTCCTCGAGGAACCTGTCGACCAGTGCGGGGCGATCGGCCGAGAGCCCGCCCTCGCGTCCGAGGCTGCCCGACTCGGCCAGCTCCGCCATCGCGCGGCGCAGGCCGTCCTCGTCCCACACGATCTCCATGGCACGCCCACCCAGGACGTAGGAGGGACGCACGAGCACCGGGTAGCCGATGTCGGCGGCCACGCCGACGGCCTCGTCGACCGATGACGCCGTGGCGCCCGCGGGCTGGGGGATCCCGAGCTCCCCACAGAGGGCGTTGAACCGCTCGCGGTCTTCGGCGAGGTCGATGGCGTCGGGCGGTGTCCCGAGCACGGGGACCCCCGCATCCTCCAGGACGTGCGCCAGCTTCAGCGGGGTCTGACCACCGAGGCCGACCACGACACCGTGCGGTCGGAGCCGGTCGGTGACGTTCAGGACGTCCTCGGCGGTGAGGGGCTCGAAGAAGAGTCGGTCGCTCGTGTCGTAGTCGGTGGAGACGGTCTCGGGATTGCAGTTCACCATGACGGTCTCGAAGCCTGCATCCGACAATGCGAACGCCGCGTGCACACAGCAGTAGTCGAACTCCACACCCTGCCCGATGCGGTTCGGGCCACTGCCGAGGATGACGACCACAGGCCTGTCGGACGGCGCCACCTCGTCGGAGTCCTCGTAGGTGCCGTAGTGGTAGGGCGTGTGCGCCTCGAACTCCGCACCGCACGTGTCGACGGTCTTGAACGTGACCCCCACGCCCGCGGCAAGCCGTTGTCGGCGGACCGTCATGGCGTCGGTCCCCCACAGGTGGGCCAACTGGGCGTCGGAGAAGCCGAGGCGCTTCGCCCGTCGCCACCCGTGCACGTCGAGGTCGCCGCCCGCGGCCTCCAGGCGCTGCCGCTCGGCGGCGATGTCGTCGATCTGGTGGAGGAACCATGGATCGACGCCGGTGGCCCCGTGGAGCCGGTCGACGCTCGCTCCGCGACGCAGCGCCGCCTCGAGGTGAAAGATCCGCTCGGGTGTGGGGGTTGCGGCGGCGCGGACGAGCTCGTCGTCGTCGAGGGCGTCGAGCCGGCGCTCCGCCGGATCGCCGTTGAGCCCCTCGCGACCGATCTCGAGGGAACGCAGGCCTTTCTGGAGCGACTCGGGGAAGGTTCGGCCGATGGCCATCACCTCGCCCACCGACTGCATGACGGTGCCCAGCACCGGCGCGGCACCAGGGAGCTTCTCGAAGGCCCAGCGGGGGATCTTGGTGACGACGTAGTCGATCGTGGGCTCGAACGAGGCGGGCGTCTCCCCCGTGATGTCGTTCATCACCTCGTCGAGCCGGTAGCCGACGGCGAGACGGGCGGCGATCTTGGCGATCGGAAAACCCGTGGCCTTGCTCGCCAATGCGCTGGAGCGCGAGACACGCGGGTTCATCTCGATGACGACCTGCGTGCCGTCGTCGGGGTTCACGGCGAACTGGATGTTGGAGCCACCGGTGTCGACGCCGATGCGACGGATACACGCGAACGCGGCGTCGCGCATCCGCTGGTACTCGACGTCGGTGAGCGTTTGCGCAGGCGCGACCGTGATCGACTCGCCCGTGTGCACTCCCATCGGGTCGAGGTTCTCGATCGCGCACACGACGACGGCGTTGTCGGCGCCGTCGCGCATCACCTCGAGCTCGTACTCCTTCCAACCGAGCACCGAGCGTTCGATCAGGATCTCGTGGATGGGACTGGCGTCGAGGCCGCGCCCCGCCACACCGCGGAGGGAGTCGGTGTCGTGAGCGATGCCCGTGCCTCCTCCACCGAGGATGAACGACGGGCGGACGATCACCGGGAAGCCGACCTCGCGACCGACCCCGAGAGCCTCGTCGACGCTGTAGGCGAACCCCGACGGCGGGGTGGCGAGCCCGATCTCGGTCATCGCCGCCTTGAACCGCTGACGGTTCTCGGCCGTGTGGATCGCCTCCGTGTCGGCTCCGATCATCTCGACCCCGTGTCGGTCGAGGACGCCGTCCTCCTCCAGGGCCACGGCGAGGTTGAGGGCGGTCTGACCACCGATGGTGGGGAGCAGCGCGTCGGGTCGCTCGCGCTCGATCACCTTCGAGATCGACGGGACGTCGAGTGGTTCGACGTAGGTCGCGTCCGCGAACTCGGGGTCGGTCATGATCGTGGCGGGGTTGGAGTTCACGAGCACGACCCGGTAGCCCTCCTGGCGCAGCACCTTGCACGCCTGTGTCCCGGAGTAGTCGAACTCGCAGGCCTGGCCGATCACGATCGGGCCGCTGCCCAGGACGAGGATGGATTCGATGTCGTTGCGACGTGGCACGGCTACCGGCTCCGGTCCATGAGCTCGGTGAACCGGTCGAAGTGGTGGCCGGCGTCGTGGGGCCCCGGGGCGGCCTCGGGGTGGTACTGCACCGACAGCGCACGTTCGGACTCCACGGCGATGCCCTCGACCACGCCGTCGTTGAGATTGATGTGTGTGACCGTCACGCCGGTCGGCAGGGCGTCGCGCCCGGTCGCGTAGTTGTGGTTCTGGCTCGTGATCTCGACGCGGCCGCCCTCGGCGCCCTGGACGGGGTGGTTGGCCCCGTGGTGGCCGAAAGGGAGCTTGTAGGTGTCGGCACCGACGGCCCGGGACAGGATCTGGTGACCGAGGCAGATACCGAAGACGGGGATCTCGCCGAGGAGCTCGGCCACGACCGAGGAGGCGCTGACCCCGTCGGCTCCCCTGACGGCCGCCGGGTCGCCCGGGCCGTTGGACAGGAAGACCCCGTCGGGGCTGCGCGCCAGGACGTCGGCTGCCGGCGTGGAGGCGGGCACGACCTCCACGAAACACCCCGACGACGCCAGGTCGTCGAGGATGGTGCGCTTCACCCCGTAGTCGAGCGCCACGACGTGGAACGGCGCGTCGGGGTCGCCGTGGCGGTAGGGCTCGGTCGTGGTGACCTCAGCCACGAGGTCGCGCCCGAGGGTCCCGCCGTCGGCGATTGCTGCCGCCCTCAGCGTCGCGACATCGGCGCTCCCGAAGGCACCGGGGACCGCGCCCGCGTCGCGCAGGTGCCGGGTGAGGCGGCGTGTGTCGACGCCGGCGATGCCGGGGATCCGGTGGTCGACCATCCACGTCTCGAGCGTTCCGGTCGACTGCCAGTTCGATGCGTGTACGGCGAGGTCGCGCACGATCATGCCTCGGGCGTGCGGCCGGGTGCTCTGGTTGTCGGCGTCGTTCACGCCGTAGTTTCCGATGTGGGGGTACGTGAACGCGACGATCTGACCGGCGTAGGAAGGGTCGGTGAGAATCTCCTGGTATCCCGACAGCGCCGTGTTGAACACGACTTCGCCCGCGGCGACGCCGTCGGCGGGCACGTGCCCCACCGCTTCACCCTCGAACACCTCGCCGTCGGTGAGGACCAGACGGGCGGGAGCCGCTTCGCGCCGCGTTCTCATCGCCGCCCCCTCACCGCTGTGCCTCTCCGTCGATGACGACGGCCTCTCCTCTCAGCACCGTGTGACGCACCCGCCCGTTCAGCTTCCGTCCGACGTAGGGAGTGTTGCGCGACCGA
This sequence comes from Acidimicrobiia bacterium, assembly GCA_041394025.1. Taxonomy (NCBI): domain Bacteria; kingdom Bacillati; phylum Actinomycetota; class Acidimicrobiia; species Acidimicrobiia bacterium. The sequence continues at coordinate 737,538 of JAWKJA010000002.1, forward strand.
CTCGCCAGCCCGGCCGGGTCGACCTCCCAGGAGGCCTCGGGGTCGACCACGCACAGGTTGGCGGGCGAACCGGGCCCGACCGGCTGGCCGTGGTCCTCCAGGCCGGCGATCCGCGCCGGATTCCACGAGAGCAGGCCGAAGGCCTCCTCGACCGTGAGGTGGCCCGGCTCGACGAGCTCCGTGAACGTGAGTGCGAGCGCCGTCTCGAGACCGAGCATCCCGGGTGGTGCCTCCTCGAAGGGCTGGTCCTTGGCCTCCGCCGGGTGTGGGGCGTGGTCGGTGGCGATGGCGTCGATCGTGCCGTCGACGAGCCCCGCGATCAGGGCGGCGATGTCGGCGTCGGTCCGCAACGGAGGATGCACCTTGAACAGCGGGTCGAAGGTGGCGCACTCGGCGTCGGTGAGCGTGAAGTGGTGTGGCGCCACCTCCGCCGTCACGGGGACACCTGCGGACTTCGCCTCGCGGATCAGCTGCACTGACTCCGCCGTGGAGCAGTGCAGCACGTGGAGACGTGCCCCCGTGAGCTTCGCGAGCTCGATGTCGCGAGCGACGACCACCGACTCGGCGGCCGACGGACGCCCCGGGATCCCGAGACGGCTCGACCACTCCCCTTCGTGCATGTGCCCACCGCGTGCGAGCGCCGCATCCTCCGCGTGCTGCGCGATCACGGCCCCGGGTAGCGCCGTGGAGTAGGCCATGGCGTTGCGCATCACGCCCGCATCGTCGATGCAGTCCCCGTCGTCGGTGAAGATCCGCACGCCGAGGTCGTAGAGCTCCCCCATCGGCGACAGCTCACGACCACCCCGCTCCTTCGTGATGGTCGCTGCAGACGCCACGTCGCAGATGCTGCGGGCACCGCGGGCGAGCACGGAGCCGACCACGGTGGCGTCGTCGAGAGCCGGGCGGGTGTTGGGCATGGCCACGACCGCCGTGTAACCACCGATCGCTGCCGCCCGGGCACCTGTCTCGATGGTCTCCGCCAGTTCGTCGCCCGGCTCGCGCAGGTGCGTGTGGAGGTCGACGAGCCCCGGTGCGACGAGACAGCCTGCCGCGTCGACGACCAGGTCGGCGCTGTCGGGATCGAGGCCGGCCCCCACCTCGGCGACCTCCCCGCCGGCGACCCGCACGTCGGCGTGGCGCCGTCCGGTGCTGTCGACGATCTCGCCGCCGACGATCAGCAACTCGCGCGCATCGAGAACGGGGTGGTGTGACACGTCAGGCATCGGAGCCCCCCGCAGCGAGCATGCGGTACAGGACGGCCATGCGCACCGCGACACCGTTGCCCACCTGCTCCGTGACGGTGGAACGGGGACCGTCGGCGACCTCGGCGTCGATCTCGATGCCGCGGTTCATCGGCCCCGGATGCATGACGAGGGCGTCGGCGGGGAGCCGTCGGGCGCGATCGGCTGTCATCCCGAACCGCAACGCGTACTCCCGCAGGCTCGGGAACAGCGCCTCCGACTGCCGCTCCCGTTGGAGACGCAGCAGGATGACCACATCGAGGTCCGGGAGGACGGCATCGAGGTCGTATGACACGTCGACGGGCCATCCCGCCAGCGAGGACGGCAGGAGCGTCGGTGGTGCCACCAGCGTGACCTGTGCGCCCAGGAGGTGGAGTGCCCGCACATCGCTGCCTGCGACCCGGGAGTTGGCGACGTCGCCGACCACGGCAACACGAGCCCCCTCGAGCGAGGGACCGCGGTGGCGCAGGAGCGTGTAGCAGTCGAGGAGGGCCTGGGTGGGGTGCTCGTGACGACCGTCGCCGGCGTTGACGACGCCGGCGTCGACCCAGGTCGCCACCCGGTGCGGGGCGCCCGCGCCTGCATGGCGGACGACCACGGCGTCGATGCCCATCGCCTCGATCGTGCGCACGGTGTCGCGTAGAGACTCACCCTTCGCCGCAGACGACCCCTTCACCCCGAACGTCATGGTGTCGGCCGACAGGCGCTTGGCGGCGGTCTCGAAGGAGATCCTCGTGCGCGTCGAGTCCTCGTAGAAGAGCGACACGACGGTGCGGCCCCGAAGCGCGGGAACCTTGGCGATCTCGCGACGCGACACCTCGACGAACGAGTCGGCCAGCTCCATGAGCTCGTCGACATCGGTTCGCTCGAGGTCGTCGATCGACAAGAGGTGCTTCACGACCCGTCACCCGAGCCCTCGGTCGGAGCCGCCTGCGTCCGAGGCGCCCAGATCTCGATGGCGTCGTCGGCCGGGCCGTTGTCGTCCGTCTCGCTCAGCCGCACCCGGACGTCCTCGCTGACCCTGGTGGGGAGGTTCTTGCCGACGTAGTCGGCTCGGACCGGGAGCTCGCGATGCCCGCGGTCGATGAGGACGGCGAGCTGAACCGCACGGGGCCGGCCCAGCTCGGTGAGGGCGTCGAGCGCTGCACGGACAGTCCGGCCGGTGAAGAGAACGTCGTCGACGAGCACGACGACCTGCCCGGTGATGTCGACCGGCACCTCTGTGGGCCCCGCGGGCTGGACCGGGCGAAGGGAGATGTCGTCGCGATAGAAGCTCACATCGAGGCTGCCGACCGGCACCTCGACGCCCTCGAACGACGCGATGGCCGCGGCGAGGCGGCGGGCGATCGCGACACCTCGCGTGTAGAGCCCGACGAGCACGACGTCGTCGGCACCGTGGTTGCGCTCGACGACCTCGTGAGCGATACGCGTGTGCGCGCGACGGAGGTCGTCGGAGTCGAGGACCTTCGTGCGGAGAACGAAAAGGTCGGCCCCGGAGGTGTCGCGACTCGGCTTGTCGGCCGCCTCATCGGCGGCGTCGGGCGCGCCCACTGGGCTCCTTCCGTGAGGGCCTCACGGGACCCCCTTCACGGTCACGACGAGAGTAGCAGGGTCACGCGTTGGGTTTGGCGCCCGACTTCGCCGCGGCGGCCATCTGCTCGATGCGCTCGATGAGACCCAGGGGCTCGACGCCGACCTCGTCGGGGAGGCGCTGCGCCAGCTCCTCGGGGGTCCAGCGCCCGTCCTTGGTCATCTCACGCACCTCGGCGGGCTGGTTCCACACCGCCACCCGGCCGCCGACGGCCGTGTAGACCTGTCCGGTGATGTCGCGGGCGTCGTCGCCGAGCAGGTAGGCGACCATGGGCGCCACGTCCTCGGGCTCGCCCATCTCGATCTCCATGGGGACGTTGGCCGACAGTCGGCTCTTGGCCACGGGGGCGATGGCGTTGGAGGTCACGCCGTACTTGTACATACCGGCCGCTGCGCTGCGCACCAGCGAGACGATCCCACCCTTGGCAGCGGAGTAGTTGGCCTGGGCGACACTTCCGGCGAAGGCGCCGGAGGTGAAGGCGAGCAGCGTGCCCGACTTCTGCTCACGCATCAGGGGTGCTGCCGCCCGGAACACCGTGAAGGTTCCCTTCAGGTGGGTGGCGATGACCGGATCCCACTCCTCCTCGGACATCTTGAAGAGCATCCGCTCGCGCAGGATCCCCGCAACGCACACGACACCGTCGATGCCGCCATAGGTGTCGAGCGCGGCCTGCACGATGCGCTGACCACCCTCCATGGTGGTGACCGTGTCGGCCACGGCCACGGCTCTGCCGCCGGCCGCTGTGATCTCCTCCACCACGGCGTCGGCCACCTCGCTCGAGGGATCCCTACCGTCCATGCTGACGCCGTAGTCGTTCACGACGACGTTGGCACCGCTCTCGGCGCACAGCATGGCCACGGCCCTGCCGATTCCCCGGCCGGCTCCGGTGATCGCGATCGTCTTGCCCTCGAGATAGCCCACGGCAATGCCCTTTCACGTGCGTCGGTCGGTCGGACCGGTCGGTCGATCCGACCATATCGGACGCCACGTCGCGTGCGCCCCTCGACGCGTCACCCGTCCCCGGTGAGCGCCTCGAGGAGCGTTCCGGTGAGGTGGGTCAGGAACCCGTAGGCGAGCATGGCAGCGTCGTCGGGGTCCGTCGGGTCGAGGCCCGAGTAGTCGACCTCGTCGCTGATCTCGAGCCGTGTGCCCAGCACCAGTCTCGTGTCGTTGAGTGCGCCGAGCCACGCCTCGGCGTCGTCCCGGTCGAGCGTCCCGGCGAGGTCGCTGCCGGCCGGCGTGAGGGCCTCCAGGCCACCCAGCAGCGTCCGGGCGTTGCGACGCTTGCCGTCGACGAGGTCGTGGTGCACCATCCGCTGCCACTCCTCCTCCGCCTGCTCCTCGGTGGGGTCGAGGTAAGCGTGGGGGAACAGCCGACGGCGCGCGGCAGGCGGATCGTGACGGTGCGGGTCGAGCTCGTCGACGCCCTCTGCCGGCTCTTCGAGCACCCCGAGCAGCTCGCGGACCACCTGGTCGAGGAGTGCGGCCTGGTGCGTGTCGAGGCACACGCGGACGCCCGACGCGTCGGGCTCGAACGCCTCGCCCATCAGACGACGCCGTTCATCGGCCGACCGCGATCACTGGTCGCGCTGCATCGTGGCCCACAGGCCGTGGGCGTGGAGGCGGGCCACGTCGGTCTCGGCCTTCTCGCGCGTTCCGTGCGAGACGACGGCCTTCCCCTTGGTGTGGACGTCCATCATGAGTTTCGTCGCCTTGTCCTTCGAGTAGCCGAAGAGCTTCCGCAGGACCCACACGACGTAGCTCATCAGGTTCACGGGGTCGTTCCAGACGATCACGAGCCACGGCGTGTCGGGCACGACCTCCTTGTCGGGATCGACCTCGTCGGGCACGGGGGCGCCCAGAGGTGGCTCGTCGATCTCGGGCTCGACGGTCTCGGGCGTCACGGTTCCGCGCACGGCCGCCATCAGACTCCCGCGCGCGTCTCCGAGGCGATCCGGTTGAGGAGGCCGTTGACGAACCGCCCGGAATCCTCGGTGGAGTACTCCTTGGCGAGCTCGACGGCCTCGGTGATGACGACGGCGGTCGGGACGTCGGGGCAGTACAGCAGCTCGTAGGTCCCGAGCCGCAGCAGCTCGCGGTCGATGACGGGCATCCGCTCCGGCGACCAGTGGTCCGAGAACCGGCGCAGCATCCCGTCGATCTCCTCGTGGTGCGCGTCCACCCCCTCGGCCAGCTGGACCGCGTACTCCTCGGGCCGTGTGGGAAGCTCGTCGAGGAGGTCGGCCAGAGTCATGGCACGCTGCTGCGCCTCGTAGCCGAGGCTCAGTGCGCGCTCACGCGCCTCGCGCCTCGGGGCCACCGCTCAGGCCCGCTCGAGGTAGTCGCCGGTGCGGGTGTCGACCTTGACGTCTTCGCCCGGCTCGACGAACAGGGGCACCTGGACCGTCAGGCCGGTCTGGAGCGTGGCCGGCTTGCGCGCACCCGACACCCGGTCACCCTGTATCCCCGGCTCGGTGTCGGTGACCGTGAGCACCACGGCGGCGGGAAGGTCGACGCCGACCACCTCGCCCTCGTAGGTCGGCAACACGGCGTCGTCACCCTCCTTGAGGAAGTTGACGGCATCGCCCACACGCTCCGCGTCGACATGGATCTGGTCGTAGGTCGTGTTGTCCATGAACACGAGGTCGGTGCCGTCGCGGTAGAGGTACTGCATCCTGCGCTTGTCGATGACGGCCTTCTCGACCTTCTCGTCGGCCCGGAAGGTCTTGTCGATCACGGCACCCGTGCGGAAGTTCTTGAGCTTCGTGCGCACGAAGGCACCACCCTTGCCGGGTTTGACGTGCTGGAACTCGACGACGCTCATCAGCCCGGACGGAAGGTCGAGCACCATGCCGTTCTTGAGGTCGTTGGTGGAGACGTTCACAGGACCAGTTCCTTGGTGGAGTGGGTGAGGGTGTCGGCGCCCTCCTCGGTGACGACGAGGGTGTCTTCGACGCGCACGCCGCCGACACCCGGGAGGTAGACGCCGGGCTCGACGGTCACGACGTCGCCGACCTGCAAGCTACCACTCTCGTTGCGCCCTACCCGTGGCGACTCGTGCACCTCGATGCCGACACCGTGACCCGTGCCGTGGGTGAAGAGCTCGCCGCGGCCGGCTTCGTCGATGGGAGAGCGCGCGGCGGCGTCGACAGCGGCGAGGCCGGCGCCGGGGCGGACCGCCGCGACGCCTGCTCTCTGCGCCGTGGTCACCAGATCGACGAGCGCGCGGGCATCGGCGGAGGGCTCGCCCACACTCACCGTACGCGTCATGTCGGAGCAGTAGCCGTCGACGATGCATCCGAAGTCGCACACGACGAGCTCTCCCGGCGCGATCGCCCGGTCGCCGGGCCGTGCGTGGGGCATCGCCCCGTTGGGCCCCGACGCGATGATCGGGTCGAAACTGACGGTGCTCGCTCCACGGCGACGCATCTCGAACTCGAGGTCGAGCGCGATCTCCCGTTCGGTCGGGCCGTCGGAGAATCGATTCTTCACGACCCCGAAGGCGTCGTCGGCGACGGAGCAGGCCGCGGCGATGCGTGCGACCTCCCCGGCGTCCTTTCGACGGCGCAGGCCCTCGACGAGGCCCTCGGTGGGGACCAGCTCGTGGTCGTCGCCCCATGCCTCCGCGTACGAGCGCTGGAGGGACCAGCTCACCCCGTGTGCCTCGAGGCCGACGCGTCGGCGACCGCCGAGAGCGGCCGTGAGGACCTCACGCCGGTCGGCGGCCGTGGCGCGGGTCTCCACCCGCGTGGCCGCACCCGACGCGGCGATCTGCTCCCGTGCCTGTTCGGTGTAGCGGCCGTCGGTACAGAGCACCGATCCGCCATCGGTGCCGACCGTGAGCGTCGCAGCGGATCCGGTGAAGCCCGTGAGATAGCGGATGTTCGGCAGACGGGTGACGACCAGCGCGTCGAGCTCCGCGGCGGTGACGGCGTCCTCGAGACGCCCGAGGCGCGCCGCGATGTCGAGGGGTACGGAGAGGAAGCCCGACAGCCCGTCGCCGCTCACGACGAGCGTGACGCGAGCAGTGCCGCCACGGCGTCGACGGCGAGCCGGTAGCCCGCCGCCCCGAACCCGGCCACCGTTCCCGTGACGTGGGGCGCGACCACCGATCGGCGGCGCCACTCCTCGCGGGCCGCCGGGTTGGAGATGTGGAGCTCCACCGACACGCCGTCGTACGCGGCCAGGGCGTCGGCCAACGCGTAGGAGTAGTGGGTGAGTGCACCCGGGTTGACGATGAGGGCGCCGCAGCGGCCCCGTGCCCCCTGGACGGCCTCCACGAGGTCGCCCTCGTGGTTCGACTGGAGGTGTTCCAGCGTGTGCCCGTGGCTCTCTGCCGTCGAGCGGGCACTGTCGACGAGCGTGTCGAGATCGTCGTGGCCGTAGATACCGGGCTCGCGCGTTCCGAGCAGGTTGAGGTTCGGTCCGGAGAGAAGCAGGATCATCGTCATCGTGTCGGTCCCATGCGGCGTCGTATGTCCTCAGCCTCGCGCGACCGGTGGCGTCGCCCGGACACCCACGGCGGCGAACGCCCGTGCCACCGCCTCGCCGGGTGGGTCGTCCAGGAGCTCAGGGCCGTCGGGCCCGTCGACGACGAAGGTGAGGCCGCCACTGGCCTTCTTGTCGCGCCTCATGTGGGCCACCAGGGGGCCCGCCTCGGCGCCGGGAGGGACCTCGGTGGGAAGTCCCAGAGCGCTCACCAGCTCCCGGTGCCGATCGCGTGCGCTCTCCCCGATTCGGCCGAGGGCGAGCGCCAGCTCGGCGGCGAACACCAGGCCGATGGCGACGGCCTCGCCGTGGCGGATCGTGAATCCGTCCTCGGCCTCCAGGGCGTGGGCGAGTGTGTGGCCGTAGTTGAGAACTGCACGACCCCCGTGTCGCTCCTGCTCGTCGGCAGCGACCACCTCGGCCTTGACGGCGACGCAGGTGCGGACGAGTCGCTCGAGCACGTGCGGATCGCGGGCGACCACGGCCGTGCGCTCGTCGTCGAGGATCCGGCCCACCTCACGGACGTCGGCGGTGTCGCCCAGGAAGGCGTACTTGGCCACCTCCCCCAGACCCGACCGGTACTCCACCGTGGGAAGCGTCGCCAGCGTGTCGGTGTCGGCGAGGACCCCGACGGGCGGGTGGAAGGCGCCGACGAGGTTCTTGCCCTCGGGGAGGTTCACGGCGGTCTTGCCCCCGACCGAGGAGTCGACCTGTGCGAGCAGCGTCGTCGGGATCTGGAGGACGTCGACACCCCGGTGGTAGATCGCCGCAGCGAAGCCCGCTGTGTCGCCGACGACTCCCCCGCCGAGCGCCACCACGGCGTCGCCCCGGAGCAACCCGCTGCGGGCGAAGCGACGGCAGAGGTCGCCGACGACGTCGAGTGTCTTGGCAGCCTCGCCGTCGGGGATCTCGAAGACACCGATGTCGGCACCCGTGGTCGTGAGGGCGCGCTCGAGGACGGCCGCATGCTCGTGTGCCACGGTGGCCTGGGTGACGACCGCCACACGTCCCCGGGCGCCGAGCACCTCCGCTGCGCGTGACATCGTGCCCGGGCCGATGAGGACGTCGTAGGCACCGGTGGCGGCGGCGACGGTGACCGACCTCATCGGCCCGCCCGGCCTGATGGTCCGCTCACCGCACGCTCGAAGGCGTCGAGGACCGCGTCGACGGTCTCGGCGACCGAGAGATCGCCCGACGACACCGTGCACGTCGCCACGTCGGCGTAGGCGGCGTCACGCTCCTCCTCCAGACGGGTCAGCGTGGGCAGCGCCCCGTCGGCCAGGAGCGGTCGGGAGCCGCTCCCCTCCACCCGTTGCGCCAGCACCGAGACCGGCGCCCGGAGCCAGACGACGACCCCCGCGGCCCCGAGAGTCTCCCGGTTGACGGGGTCGAGGACGGCTCCACCTCCCGGGGCCACGACGAGGGGCTCGGCGAGCGAACAGGCGCTGTGAAGGGCCCCGCGCTCGCGTCGGCGGAAGTCCTCCTCACCGAACTGCTCGAAGATCTCCGCCACGCTCATGCCCGCGTCGTCTTCGACGAGGTCGTCGACGTCGACGAAACGACGGCCGAGACGCCTGGCGCACGCGGCACCGACGGTGGACTTGCCGGCACCCATGAGCCCGACGAGGAGCAGGTGCGGTGCGTGCGGTGTCGTCACAGCGTGGCGACGAACGCACGGTGGTTGGTCGTGAGCTCGGCCACGGAGTCGCCCCCGAACTTCCGTGTCACCTCGTCGGCCAGGACGAGGGCCACCATCGTCTCGGCCACGACGCCGGCGGCCGGGACGGCTGTGACGTCGGTGCGCTCCTTGAATGCCACCGTCTCCTCCTTGGTGTCGACGTCGACAGTGCGCAGCACCGGGCGGTTGAGCGACGAGAGCGGCTTCATGGCCACGCGAGCGACGAGGAGACCGCCCGTGGTCATCCCACCCTCGGTGCCGCCGGCACGCGAGGAGGCACGCGTGTACGCGGCGTCGTCGGGATCCCACACGATCTCATCGTGGGCCTCGGACCCCCGGCGCGCGGCTCCCGCGAAGCCGTCGCCGATCTCGACACCCTTCATCGCCTGGATGCTCATGAGCGCGCCTGCGAGAAGCGAGTCGACCCGCCGGTCGCCGTGCACGTGGGAGCCGAGCCCCGTGGGAACGCCGAAGCCGAGGACCTCGAGGACGCCGCCGAGCGAGTCGCCCTGGGCGGCCGCCGTCTCGATCTCGGCGATCATCGCCGCCTCGTCGTCGGCCGAGAAGCAGCGGACCGGGGAGGCGTCGACCGCCTCGAGATCGTCGGGGCCCGGGCGGACATCTCGGCTCGCCTCGGCCGCCCCGATGGCGACGACGTGGCTGATGACCGTCGTCCCGACCTCGGCGAGGAGCTTCTTGGCGAAGGTCCCGGCGACGACGCGCGCCGCCGTCTCGCGGGCGCTGGCACGCTCGAGAACGTCGCGCGCGTCGTCGAAGCCGTACTTCTGCATTCCGACGAGGTCGGCGTGACCCGGACGGGGCTGGGTGGCGCGCCGGGACGGAGCACCGGGGTGCGGTGACATCTCCTCCGACCACTTCGGCCACTCCGTGTTCCGGACCACGACGGACACCGGCGAGCCGAGGGTCCGACCGTGCCGGAGGCCGCCGAGGAGCTCGATCTCGTCGGCCTCGAGGCGCATGCGGGGACCGCGACCGAAGCCGAGCCGACGGCGCGCCAGCTCCGAGGCGATGTCGTCGACCGTCACGCCCAGGCCTGCCGGGAGGCCCTCCACGATCACCGTGAGGGCGGGTCCGTGCGACTCACCCGCGGTCAGATATCGAAGCACCGGTCCTCCCGATCCGCCGGAGGGCAATCCCCCGGCCAGCGCACGCGCGTGTCGTGGGCCCGAGCGTACCGGGCTGCCCCTCGGGCACTGGCCTGCTTACTTGATGACCTCTTCGCCCTGGCACAGCTGGAAGGGGTCGTCACCGAAGAGGAACTGCCCACAGGTGTCGTCGAGGCCGACCACCTGGTAGCTCGTGGCGAACACCTCGCCGACGGTCACGGTGTAGACGGTGGAGCCCACCCGGACGCGGGCGCTGCGCACACCGGCGGCCTCGAAGATGTCGAGCAGGGCCACGTTCTGCTGGGGGACCGGGTCGACGCCCCCGCCCCCGCCGCCGGTGCCGCCGCCACCCGTCCCCCCGGTGCCACCCGGTGCCGTGGGCGTTGTCGGTGTGGTCGGTGTCGTGGGCGTGGTCGGCGTCGTCGGTGTCGTGGGTGTCGTGGGGTCTGTGGGCGTCGAGCCTCCTCGGTTGAGGTCGATGACGGGTTCGAAGGGGTTCTTCGTGGCGAACACGTCGAAGGTCTCGTCGGGGCCGGCCACGGAGTCGCCGTCGAGGTCCTCCGGGGCCCCGGCTCCGGGGTCGACCGCGTCGTCGCGCCCCGTGTCGTCCCCGAGGTTGCCACCGTCGGTCGTCGTCGTGGCGACGTCGTCGGTGCCGTCGTCACCGCCGCTCAGGAAGAACGTGTAGGCGAGCGCGCCGACGACGACGACACCGAGGATCCCGAGGAGGATCTTGAGGCGGCGGGGGTCCTGTTGGGCCATGGCTCAGACCGCCGGCTCGGTGTCGGCGCCCGTGGGCGGCGTGTCGGGTCGCGGCTCGTCGGGGGTCGGCTCCTCGGGAGCGGGCTCGTCGCTCGGAGCCGTCCCGCCGTCGGTGGTGGCAGCGTCGCCCAATGACGGGTCGGCGCGCGTGTACATCCGCGACGTCAGGGTCACCGACAGCGTCGGTGCACCCGACCCGCTGTCGGCGCCCTTCCCGTCGTCCCCCTCGCCACCACCGGTGGAGATGCTGAGGCTGTCGGTGATCACGAGCCGCTCGATGTCCTCGAGACGGTTGATGTAGTCGAGGACCTGGAAGAAGCCGCCCTGGATCTCGATGGTCATGGAGATCACCGAGACGCCGGCCGTACCGCCGGCTGCGGGCGGCGTGGGCGACACCGACAGCCAGTCGACACCCGAGAGATCGGCGATCTCGTTGGCCTCGAGGATGAACACGTCGAGGTCCGGCTGAACGGGTACCGCCGCGTTGAGGCGTCGCAGCGCCGCCTCACGCGCGGGCGCCTCGGCCTCCAGACGTTCGAGGAGTTCGAGCTGCGTCTCGAGCTCCGACTCCTCGGCCACCGCCTCGTCGAGCTCGCCGTCGAGAGCCGAGAGGTCGTCGCCCTTGGGGCTGTAGTAGAGGAAGAACCACGCCACGACGACGGCGACCAGGACCCCCACGCCGATGAGCAGCTTGGTGCGGCTACTCATTGCCGTTCACCCCACCACCGGGCCCGGTGCCGTCTCCGAGGCCTTCCTCGATCAACTCCGCCGCCCGGCGGCTCGCGGCCGAGATCGTGAGCTCAGCGTCGGACGTGAAGTCCACGAGGACACGCCCGTCGGCGTCGCTCGCCGTGGCGTCGGGTACCCACAGGCCCGAGAACGCCGGGATGTCGCCGATTCGCTGGAGCCACGCCGACACCGACGGGTAGTCGAGGCCCCGCGCCTGGAAGTTCAAGGTCCCGATGGCGGCCTGCCCGGGTACCGTCGTCCCGGAGGTGTCGGTGGTGCCGTCGGCGTCCGCACCTGACGTGTCATCGGGGGGCGGGCCGCCCTCGGGCAGTGCGGCCTGGTCGGTGGGCGTGACCTGGCCCTGGAACTCGGTGAGCCACACATCGTTGGGGATGGTCCGGGCGATCTCCTGGAGCAACGACGACCACGACACGTCGGTGCCCAACAGTGCGACGACCTGTTGCCGAAGGCCCTCGACCTCCGATTCACGCTGCTGCACCTCGGTGAGATCGTCGACCTGGGCCTGGAGCATCGCGTTCTGCGCCACTTGCTCGTCGACCTCGTTCTGCTTGTCGTCGACCTGTTGGGAGCGCAGGACCGAGAGACCGATGAGAAGCGCGGCCACCACCGCCGCCGCTGCACCGGCGATCAGAGCGTTGCGCCGCGACGACGGGACGCCGCTCTCGCCGCGGAGCAGGTCGACGGTCCGCCCGTAGTACGGCAGGCCGCCCAGCGCGAGACCAGTGGCCGTGGGGAGGTAGGGGTCGAGATCGGGAAGCTGCTCGTCGGCGAAACCGATGTCGTCGACGGTGAGCCCGAGGCGGGGCTGGGCACTCTCGACCGGCAGGTCGATGAGCTCCTGGATCTGCTCGTCGAGTCCGGGGAACTGCGAGCCGCCACCGGTGAGCACGACGCGCAGGAGTGGCAGCGCGTCGGGCTGGGCCCGGTAGTAGTCGAGCGAGCTGCGGACCTCCTCCAGCAGGTCGCCGAGGGGGCGCACCAGTGCTTCGTCGGCAGCCCGTACGACGTCGTCGGGCAGATCGTCGGCTCCCCGCTTGACGGCCTCGGCCGTGGCGAACGGGACGTCGAGGGACGTGGCAAGCGCCTCGGTGAGATCATGGCCGCCGCGGCCGACCATGCGCACGAAGCGCGGGACCCCCGCCTCGTGCACGACGACCACGCTGACACCGGCACCCAGGGACACGATGGCCTCGGCACCCGGCCCGTTGGCGGCCACGCGTCGGCCGAGACTCCGGATGAGGGCGAGGGGCACGAGGTCGACGGCCCCGACCCGGAGGCCGGCACTGCGCACGCAGCCGACCAGGGTGTCGACGATCGAGCGCTGTGCGGCGGCCAGCAGGATGCGGACGGTGTCCTGCTCCACAGGTGCTTCCGGAGCGGTCTCGTCGGGTGCCGCATCGTCGACATCCTCTGCAGCCGCGTCGGCCTCGAACTCCGATGGTGCGGCGAAGTGGTCGAGGACGAGGTAGTCGTAGGCCGCCTCCTCGAGCGGGATCGGGATGAGCTCGGACGCCTGGAAGCGCAGCGCCCCCGCGATGTCGGTGTCGGCCATCTCGGGCAGGTCGATCTGGCGCACCACGACGCGGGGCGTGGCGACGCCGACACGGACCTCGGCGCGCTTCGGGAGCCCGACCTCGTGCCAGAGCCGCTTCACGGCCTCGGTGACGGCGGTCGGGTCGACGACCTCGCCCTGGATCACGGCTCCCGTCGGGAGGCCGACCTGGCCGAAGGCGCGCAGCACCGGCGGGTCGCCGGGCGCCACCTCGGCGACCGTCACGGCGTTGGTGCCGATGTCGAGGCCGATCAGTCGCTTGGCCACGATCCCCCCCGCACCGTCTGGTGGTCCAGGTAGCCCTGTACCTGGTCCTCGCTGATCCGGAAGTGGCGCCCGACGCGGATCGCCTCGAGGTCGCCGCTCTTGATCAGCCGGTAGACGGTCATCGGGGAGACGCGCATCACGTCCGCGACCTCGCGGACCGTGAGCAGCCGCGCCTCCAGTGCCACGTGTGTCCCCCTGAGTTGACTACGAGCACGTTAAGACTCAGTACCCACTATCGTCAACTCAAATCTCGTTCTTTAACATTACCCACAAGAGCCACACAGCGTGGGGACCCCTCTCTAGCGCCGCTCACGGACAGTGACCGGATGGCCACCAATCCGCTGACCGTGGCTACAGGTACCAGTCGAGGAACGCCTCGCCGGCGATGACGGCGGCGAAGGTCCCCAGCGCCAGGAAGGGCCCGAAGGGCACAGGGTCCTTGCGGCCGCGGCCCCCGAGGACCATGAGACCGATCCCCACGAGGGCCCCGGCCAGAAAGCTCCAGAAGAAGGCCAGCACGACTTCTCCCCAGCCCAGGTAGCCCGTCCAGACCCCCAGGACGAAGGCCAACTTCACGTCGCCGAAGCCCATCCCCCGGGGCGAGATCAGGTGGATGACCAGAAGGGCACCGAACATCGCGCCACCCCCTGCCAGGGCGCGGCCGAAGGCGGACCAGCCGCCCTCGCCCGCCGCTGCCAGCCCCACGAGGGGGACCGAGGCGACCGCCAGCGGGTAGACGATGCGGTTGGGCAGGAGGAACGTGTCGAGGTCGATGGCCGACAGGCTGATGAGCCCGGCGGTGAGCACGAGGTAGCCGGGGAGGGCCCACGTGAGGTCGAAGCGGGCCCCGACGAGGCCGAAGGCGATGCCCGTGCCCAGCTCCACGAGCGGGTAGCGGGCCGGGATGGGCGCCGCGCAGTCGCGGCAGCGGCCACGAAGCAGGAGCCACGACACGACGGGGATGTTGTCGTGGGGCCGCACGGGGCGACCGCACGCCGGGCAGTGCGAGGGTGGCCGCACGATCGACTCGCCGCGGGGCACGCGCCAGATCACGACGTTGAGGAAGGAGCCGACGGCGAGGCCCAGGACGGCGCAGACGGCGATGACGGCGGCGAGCACGGCCCGGAGGCTATTGCCGAGGCGCTGAACCCATGGTGATGCTGTGGGTGAACGCGAAGACCGGGGTGGGCCGAAGCCCACCCCGGTCGTCTCTACTCGATGGCTGGCGGGTTCTAGAACTCGCTCTGCCAGTTGACGTTTGCGGCCACCTGAGCCGAGTCGGCATCACACGTGCCGCCATCGACCTCGGTGAACTGCACGCCACCGCCACCGACGGCCTTGTTGCTCCAGATCCCGAAGCAGGTTCCGGAGTCGGACAGGGCGACGATGTACAGGTTGTCCGCGTCGGCAGCATCGACCGACACGTCCTTCGGACCCGTCGACGCGGCGTTCCCAGCCTTGAACGTGATCGATGGCTCCTCTGCGCCGAGCGCAGCGGCGTCCACGTCCGTGTAGGTCTGGTTGTCCGAGTAGATGGTGTCCGCCGCACTGAGCGTGTTGCGGTCACTCGACTGCGCGGACCGGTCCTGAGCCCTGCGACGGGCTCCGAGGAACGTCGGGATGGCGAATGCGATCAGGATCGCAATGATGAGCACAACCACCATCAGCTCGATGAGCGTGAAACCCTGCTCCTCGTCGTTCTTCCGGTTCCGCAGCCGCTGAATCGCAGCTTGCAGCATGGGTACGTACCTTTCTCTCGGGTGTATGGCACGCAAGGCGGACCTCCGCCCGGCGGAACCGTCTCCCACACCCCGGGACCCGTCTCCGCCTGGTAGCCCGGCCGGCCCCACCCCGTCGCCTGTGACGGATGGTGGTGGGCCCCGTGGCTTTGCGTCACCGCCTTCCGGCGGCTTTGCCTTTGTCGGTCCTCCTCGCTGGTGTCCTCATCGGCCCACCCCCGGGCCCACTTGAGGGTTTTCGCCACGCACCGTGAGAATCCTTGTAGTGCCACAAACCGGACATGATTCACCACGAGATCCGACAGGAATCCTCCGGGGGCGGACCCCGCGAGTGGCGGTGGGGGGACTACGTGTCGTCGCGGTAGACGTCGGGCTCGAGGAAGACGAGGCGTGCGACGGGGGCGACCGCCCGGAGGCGCTCCTCGGCGGCGTCGACGGCCCCCGCCAACTCATCTCCGGCGAGGTCGTCGGCGAAGTCGACCTTCGCCACCACGAGCACGTCGTCGGGGCCGAGGTGCTGCGTGCGCAGGTGAATCACCCGGTCGACGTCGTCGGAGTCGGCGAGGGCCCGTCGCATGGCCTCGTGCGTGGCGGGATCCACGCCCTCTCCGAGCAGGAGACTGCGCATCTCGTTGGCGAGGACGACAGCGATCACGACGAGCAGGCAGCCGATCGAGATGCTGCCGAGGGCGTCCCAGCGGCCGTCGTCGGTGGCGACCGCCATGCCCACACCGCACAGCGCCAGGGCCAGGCCGGTCAGCGCGCCGAGATCCTCGAGGAGGACGACCGGGAGCTCGGGCGTCTTCGACTCCCGGACGAACCGCCACCACGAACGGGGCCCTTTCAGCGGTCGGGCCTCGCGCACCGCCGTTCGCAGCGAGAACATCTCGAGCACGATCGCGACCGCAAGGATCCCGAAGGCCCACTCGGGTGAGTCGATGTGCTCGGGATGCCGGAACTTCTCGTAGCCCTCGTAGACCGCGAACAGGCCCCCGACAGCGAACAGCACGAGCGCCACGATGAACGACCAGAAGTAGCGCTCGCGTGCGTAGCCGAACGGATGCGTGTCGTCGGCGCGCCGTTTCGCACGCGCTCCCCCGAGGAAGAGGAGGCCCTGGTTTCCCGTGTCGGCCACCGAGTGGATGCCCTCGGCGAGCATCGACGACGAGCGCGTGACGGCAAAGCCTATGAACTTGGCGACGGCGATCCCGAGATTGGCGAGGAACGCCGCGGCGATCGCCTTCTTCGACCCCTCGTGCATGCGCCGGATCCTACGGGCACCGCCCGCCCCCGCCGGGTTGGTGCGATAACCCGTTCCATGGCCAGGAAATCGCACCATCTCGTTGGCGGAACCCCCCGCCGGGTTGGTGCGATAACCCGTTCCATGGCCAGGAAATCGCACCATCTCGTTGGCGGAACCCCCCGCCGGGTTGGTGCGATAACCCGTTCCATGGCCAGGAAATCGCACCATCTCGTTGGCGGCACCCCCCGCCGGGTTGGTGCGATAACCCGTTCCATGGCCAGGAAATCGCACCATCTCGGCCGGGGTGTCTCGCCCGGGCGGGACTCTGCTTCGGGCTACTCGATGAGGTTGATGATGTTGAACATCGGAAGGTAGAGGGCGATGACCATGCCGCCGATGATCGCTCCCATGATCACGATGAGAATGGGCTCGATGAGCGACGTGAGGGCATCGACGGTCGTCTCCACCTCGTTCTCGTAGAACTCGGCGATCTTGTCGAGCATCTCGTCGAGCGCCCCGGTCTCCTCCCCCACCGAGATCATCTGGATGACCATCGGCGGGAACACCTCGTGGTCCTGGAGCTTGTGGGCGAGCGTGTCGCCACCCTTCACCGCTGTCTGGGCGTCACGCACCGCGGTGGCGACCACCCAGTTGCCCGCCGTCTGGGCCACGATGTCGAGGGCCTCGAGGATCGGCACACCCGAGCGGGTGAGGGCGGCCAGTGTCCGCGAGAAACGTGCGAGCGCGATCTTGCGCACGAGGGGTCCGAAGACCGGGATCCGGAGCTTGATCGTGTCCCAGCGCTGCCGGCCCGACTCGGAGTTGATCCAGCGCCGGAACCCGAACGCCCCCACGATGCCGCCGAGCGCCCAGATGTACCAGTACTTCTGCGTGAACTCCGAAACGGCGAGCAGCGCCCGCGTCGGCGCGGGAAGCGTGCCTTCGAGGTCGGCGTACATGTCCTTGAACTGCGGGACGATGAAGATGAGCATCGCCAGGGTGATCAGGAAGGCGAACAACCCCACCATCGTCGGGTAGGTCATCGCCGAGATGACCTTGCGGCGGAGCTGGACCTGCTTCTCGATCGTGTGCGCGATGCGCTCGAGGGACTGGTCGAGCGTTCCCGAGGTCTCGCCCGACTTCACCATGGCCACATAGAGGCTGTTGAAGACCTTCGGCCGGCGTGCGAGCGCCACCGACAGGGAGCTGCCGCGCTCCACGTCGAGGCGCACCTCCCGGACGACCTTGCCGAGCTCCTCGCTCTCGGTCTGCTCCTCGAGGACACTCAGGCTCTTCAGGAGCGTGAGCCCGCTGTTGATCATCGTGGCGAACTGCCGGGAGAAGACCGCCAGGTCCTTGAGCCTGACGCGGTTGGTCAGCCCCGGGATCTTGATCTCCATCTGGAGCCTGTTGTCGGCCTCCTCCTCGACGCTGATGGGTGTGTAGCCCATCCCCTGGAGCTTGCCGACGACGAGGTTGGCGGAGTCTGCCTCGAGGGTCCCCTCCACGACCTTGCCGGCCGAGTCGCGGACCTTGTAGGCGTAGGTACTGGGCACGGCCGGTCCCCGTCCCTCTAGGCGGCGCTCGACACGAGCCGGCGCACGTCCGACTCGTTGGAGCAGCGCTCGAGGGCGACCTCCATCGAGATCCGCCCCTGTCGGACCAGCCACGCCAGGCTCTGATCCATGGCGACCATGCCGTGCTTCGCGCCGGCCTGGATCATCGAGTAGATCTGGTGGACCTTCGCCTCACGGATCAGGTTGCGCACGGCGGGTGTGGCCATCATCACCTCGGCGGCGACCACCCGGCCCGAGCCGTCGGGTGTCGGCAGGAGCTGCTGGGTGACGATGCCCTGGAGCGAGGCCGCCAGCTGCACACGAATCTGCTGTTGCTGGTGCGAGGGGAAGACGTCGATCACACGGTCGATGGACTGGGGAGCGTCCTGGGTGTGCAGCGTGGCGAACACGAGGTGCCCGGTCTCGGCGGCGGTGAGGGCCGTGGAGATCGTCTCGAGGTCGCGCATCTCCCCCACGAGGATCACGTCGGGGTCCTGGCGCAGCACGTGCTTCAGCGCGTCGGCGAACCCGTGGGTGTCCTCACCCACCTCGCGCTGGTTGACCACCGCACGCTTGTGCTCGTGCAGGAACTCGATCGGGTCCTCGACCGTCATGATGTGCACCGGGCGCTCGCGGTTGATGATGTCGACGAGCGAGGCCAGCGTCGTCGACTTCCCCGAGCCCGTGGGCCCGGTCACGAGCACGAGCCCGCGGGGCAGATCGGCGAACGTACGGGCCGACTCGGGAAGCCCCAGCTTCTCGAAGTCGACGATCTCGAAGGGCACGACACGCATGACGACACCCACCGAGTTGCGCTGGAGAAAGACGTTGACGCGAAAGCGCGCCAGGCCGGGCACGGTGTACGAGGTGTCGAGCTCGAGATCGTCCTCGAAACGCTCCCGGGCCCTCTGCGGGAGGATGGCGTAGACCATCTGGCGGATCATCGACCCGTTGAGGACGGGGAAGTCGGTGAGTGGGTGCAGCGCGCCGTGCACTCGGATGACCGGGTGCGAGTTCGCGGCCAGGTGCAGGTCGGAGCCACCCGACTCCAGGACGCGCTTCAGCAACTCGTTGATGTGGACGTCGTCGTCGGGCCCGTCGCCACCGGAGCGGGCGGGGCGGGACCCGCGTCCGGCGGCCTCCCCGTACACGCCGATGATGGCCTCGGCCAGCTCGGAGCGGTCGGCCACCGCAGGCTCGATCTCCGACCCTGTCGCGGCGCGCACCGCGTCGTGGGCTGCCTCGTCGTCGGGCTCGGCGAACGCCACGACGAGGCTCTGCCCGTCGAAGTCGACGCCGAGCGCCTGGTACTCACCGGCCACCTCGGCAGGGATGAGCGTCGCGGCCTCGGGGTGCACCGGCGTGGTCCCGAGATCGACGAAACGCAGACCGAACGCACCTGCGATGGCTGCGGTGAGGTCCTTGTCGCCGACGAGGCCCTCGCGTCGCAGCACGGCGGGCAGCGAGTCGCCGCTGCGGCCCGCCTCCTCGAGAGCGCGCTCCAGCGCGTCGCGCGCGAGAACGTGGCGCTCGACGAGAAGCTCGCCGACCTGACGGGCCTGTGTACTCAGCACGGTGTACTCAGCATGGCGTCCTCGACACGATGTCCCTCGGCATCCCGATGGCGTCTCCTCCGCTCTCATCGGCCGCCCCGGGGCCCGACTGAAGCAGCGGATCGGCCTCAGGCCACGACCCGGAACACCTCCTCGAGGCTGGTGTGACCCAGAGCGACCTTCCGGAGACCGTCGTCACGGAGAGTGAGCATCCCGTGCATCATGGCGATCTTCTTGATGTCGTCGCTCGTGCGGCGCTCGATCACCATCCGCTCGATCTCCTCGTCGAAGAGGAGGACCTCGAAGAGGGCGAACCGGCCGCGGTAGCCCGTACGGCTGCAGCTCTCACAGCCGACCGGCCGGTAGAGAGTCGGCCAGTCGTGGCCCGAGAGCGATTCCGTGGGCCAGCCGGCCTCCACGAGCTCGGGCTCTGTCGGCTGGTACTCCTCGCGGCAGTGGTCGCACAGGCGCCGGGCGAGGCGCTGCGCCAGCACACAGTCGATCGCGCTCACCACGAGGAAGGGCTCGACGCCCATCTCCACGAGGCGCATCGGGGTCGACGACGCGTCGTTGGTGTGCAGCGTCGAAAGGACCATGTGCCCCGTGATCGACGCCTCGGCGGCGATCGTGGCGGTCTCGGAGTCGCGGATCTCCCCGACGAGCAGGACGTCGGGGTCGGAGCGCAGGATCGACCGCAACGCCGAGGCGAAGGTCAGCCCCGCCTTGGGGTTCACGTTGATCTGGTTGATGCCGGGCAGCCGGTACTCGACCGGGTCCTCGACGGTGATCAGGTTGCGGTCGGGGACGTTGAGCTGGTTCAGCGTGGCGTAGAGCGTCGTCGACTTCCCCGAGCCGGTCGGCCCCGTGACCAGGATCGTCCCGTTGGGACGCGCGACCGCCCGCTCGTAGCGCTCCTTGGGCTCGGGAAGGAACCCGAGGTCGGCGAGCGACAGCAGCGCCTGCGTCTTGTCGAGGATCCGCATCACGATCTTCTCGCCGTACACCGTCGGCAACGTCGCCAGACGCAGGTCGATCGCCTGCTCGCCCACGTTCACCGAAATCCTCCCGTCCTGGGGAACGCGGCGCTCCGAGATGTTGAGCTCGGCCATGATCTTCAACCGGCTCGTGACACCGGCCTGGATCGACTTCGGCGACCGCATCACCTCGTGCAGCACGCCGTCGACCCGGAAACGGATCCGGATGTCGTTCTCCCCCGGCTCCACGTGGATGTCGGAGGCGCGGTCGTGGACGGCCTGTGTGATCAGCAGGTTCACGAACTTGACGATCGGTGCGTCGTCGACGACGGCGGTGACGTCGGCGAGCTCCTCGCCCTCGGCGAACTCGTCGGAGGCCTGCTGGGCCATCGTCTCGACGTCGGTGTCGAGCCGGTAGAAGCGCTCGATGGCGTCCGAGATCTGGCCGCTGGTGGCCACGACCGTCCGGATCGCCGCTCCCGTGATGGCGCGGATGTCGTCCATCGCGAACACGTTCGACGGATCCGACATGGCCACGACGAGCTCGTCGTTCTCGTTGTCGAAGCGCACGGGCAGCGCCTGGTACCGGCGGGCGAGCGCCTCGGGGATGCGACCCACGACCGAGGCGTCGATCGAGTAGTCGTTGAGGTCGACGAAGTCGAGGCCGACCTGCTGGGCGAGCGTGGCCATGAGGTCGAGTTCGGAGATGGCACCGTTCTCGATCAGGATCCGACCGAGCGGTTTGTCGGTGACGGGCTGCTGGGACAGCGCCGCGTCGAGCTCGGCCTTCGTCACCAGCCCCTGCTCGAGCAGCAGGGTGCCCAGGTTCGCACCCTCGGACACGGGACCTCCCGTTGCGTGTTCTCCCCGCATATCGGCGGGAATCGGCCGAACCTGTAACGCCGGGAACCGGGCGCGGGAAGTCCCCGGTCACCGGGCGGGCGACCGGGAACCGGGCGGTCAGGTCCTGCGTAGGCTCGAGAACATCCTCAGCGCCTCACCCCGGTGGCGCGCGGTCGGCTTGGGGCGGTCGGGCGGCTCCCCGGTCACACCGGGACCATCGTCGGGATCCGACCTGTCGACGGTGTCGCCTCCGGGTCCTCCGTCGGGAGGCGCCGCAGTCGGCGCGCCGGTCGCGTTGTTCGTCGCCGGGGGCGTCGACACGGCGGGCGGAGGGAGCTGGGCTCCCTGTGACGGCGGCCCGAGGCCGGCGACGGGTGGTGGAGCCGTGCCCTCGGCCAGCGCTGCGACCTCCGCCACCGCCTCGGCCAGTGGCCCGGAAAGGCCGGAACCGAGAGGTGGTGCGCTCGCCGTGGCGTCGGCGGGCCCGGGCCCTGCAACGCCGCGCTCGGCCTCGGCCTGGGCCGCCTGGAGCTCGGACACGTCGAACGGCGTGACGTCGCGTCGCGGCGGCGCGCCCGCGGGCGTCGTCGCGGGAGGTGGCTCGGCGGCGACGGATACCTCCGGCGCGGTCACCTCCTCGGCGGAGAGGTCGACCGACACGGCATCGGGTTCGAGAGCCCCGGAGGGCACGGGCACCCGGCGCTCGGCGGGAACGGTGCCGGCGACGTAGGTCGTGGGGGCAACGACACCGTCGACAGCGACCGCTCCCGCCCCCACGAGATCCTTGAGGGCTCCCGCCACGTCGAGGACCGAGCGTCCGAGAATCCGGGCGATGCCCCGGACGTCGGTGTCGCCGTCGACCGCGCTGACGACGGCCCATGTGTCCCGGTCGATCGCCACGGTGTCGCGCGTGAGATCGCGGGCGAGTGACGGCTTCGACTCGAACGACGGGATGACGTCTTCGATGGCCGACCAGTCGCGCACCAGGCCACGCACGTGCTCGAGGACCGGCTCGACGTCGACGCCGGCACCGACCGGCCACGACGGCAGCCTGTCGGGCTCGAACGCGAACGAGCCCTCCTCGACGCGGAGAAGTGCGAAACACACGTCGATGAGCCGCGCCTCGAGCTCCTCGGACGTGGAGACCTTTCCGGTCAGCTCACCCGACTCGGCGCCGCAGAACCGACCGCCGGCGAGGTAGATCGTCCCCCCGACGCGGGAGGGCACGTCGACGTCGAGCGCGCCCGTCTTGCGGGCGTGCCCCAGCATCTGCAGCACCTCGTCGAGCGAGAACGCGTCGAGCGTGCCCTGGAGTGGCACCTGCTCTCCCTTGTCGACACCACCTCTCGGGGGCAGTATCGACCTCTCGCCCGGCTTTCTTGACCGGCGGACCACCGGGCCTGCCGGGCGCGGAGCTCAGCACCGGTGGTCGAGGGCCCGGCGCATGACGGGCAGTGGGGCCTCGATGCCCGTCCAGAGGCGGAAGGCGGCCGCACCCTGGTGGAGCAACATCCCCCGCCCCCCGACCGTCGTCGCCCCGACGGCCCGCCCGGCCGCGAGGAGCGGGGTCTCGGGCGGCTCGTAGACGAGGTCCACGACGACGTGGCGGTCGGTCAGCACCGCGACCGGGAAGGGGGGCGGTTCGTCCTCCATGCCCAGAGGCGTTCCGTTCAGGACGAGGCCGGCGGCGTGCGCCTCCTCGGGCAGATCGCCCCACGCAGCGGCCCTCGCCCCGTGCGAGGCGGTTCCCGCCAGGTCGGCGGCGGCCTCGGCGGCCTCGGGACGACGGGCCACGACGACGACCTCGGCGCCCGCCCCCCCCAGCGCCCGGGCCGACGCCCGGGCGGCTCCTCCCGCCCCCACCACGAGTGCTCTCACACCGCTCACGTCGATGCCCTCGTCACGAAGCGACGCCAGGAGCCCCTCGCCGTCGGTGGAGTGTCCGAGCACGGTGCCGTCGTCGCGCAGCACGAGCGCGTTCGCCGCACCGAGCGCGGCGGCCTCGGGCGTCAGTTCGTCACAGGCAGCCGCCGCCGACTCCTTGCAGGGCATCGTGACGCTCATGCCCGCGATTCCGAGCGCGCGCATGGCGTCGACCGCGGCACCACCGTCGGAGGTCGAGAACGCGGTGTACACCCAATCGAGATCGAGGGCGGCGAACGCTGCGTTGTGCATCACGGGAGACAGCGAGTGCGTGACCGGCTCGCCGACGACACACGCCACGCGCGTCGCGCCGGTCGGCGACACGCGGCGGAACGGCGCCACCGGGTCCGTGCTCATCCGAGAAGACCCCGCTGCGCCGAATCGGCCACGTTCACCTCGTGCTCCTCGAAGGTCTCCGCGAAGGCGTGGTGGCCCTCGTCGTCGGTGAGAACGTAGAACCTGTAGTCCACGTCGGCCGGGTGCAGCGCCGCGTCGAGAGACGCCTCGGTGACCGAGGAGATGGGCGTCGGTGGCAGACCCCCCGTCACGTAGGTGTTGTAAGGGGAGTCGGTGAGGCGCTCGGCGTCGGTCGTCTGGAGGCGGCGCTCCCCGATGGCGTAGAGGACCGTGGCGTCGATCTGCAGGCGCATGTCGTCGCCGAGCCGGTTGTAGACGACGGCGGCCACGAGCGGCCCCTCGTCGACCACGGAGGTTTCCGACTCGATGAGCGACGCCACGATCACGGCCTCGTAGGGCGTGATGCCGAGCGCGGCGGAACCCCCGGTGAGGTCGAGTCCCGTCGCCACCTCGTCGAAACGCTCGACCATCGTGCGCAGAATGTCGGTCTCGTCCTCGTGGTCGGCCACGAAGTACGTGTCGGGGAACATCAGGCCCTCGAGCGACGTGACGTCGTCGGGCTGGTACGCCGATCGCACGACGCCCGAGCCGGCAGCGGCGATGAACGCCTCCGTACTGCGGCCGGGCAGCTCACCGACGAGAGCTGCGATCTCGTCGAGGCGGAGACCCGGGGGAACGGCCAGCTCGTCGAACGTGACATCCGGACCGTCCTCGAGCTCGCGGGCGGCCCCGCGGACCCCGAGGTTCTCGGCGAGTTCGTACTCCCCCGCCTGGAAGGGCCCGGCCCGGGTGGCGCCGGTGTAGATCTGGAACGCCAGCGGCGAGCCGATCACGCCGGCGTTCGAGAGTTCGTCGCCGATCGTCTTGACGCCCCACCCGTCCTCGATCCGCACCGCCACGGCGTCACCGGTGCCTCCGGGTGGATCGAGCTGGTACCAGAACCACACCCCCGGAGCCACGACGAGTGCCAGGAGCCCCAGGCCGAGCACCAGGAACAGGGCGATGACGCGGTTGCGGCGGACCCGCGCCGAAGGCCGGCGTCGGTGACGTCGCCGGTGCTTCTCGGCCTGGATCTCGGCGCGGGTGCGCGGGGTGTCATCGTCGGTCGACCAGGTGCCGTGTCCGTCGTGAGCGGGAACGTCAGCCGTTCCGTCGGCGGGCGGGTGCTCGTCATCCACCGTCGGCCTCCAGCCAGCTCTGGAGGATCACGGCGGCTGCCGCGTCGTCGTTGGGTGCGCCGCGACCTCGCGACCCGGCCGCGGCCAGCGCCCGATCGGCCTCGACGCTCGACAGTCGCTCGTCGTGCGTCTCGACGGCGATGTCGTTCGCGCCGTCGGCGGCGGCGAGTGTGCGGAGGTGCTCGACCTCCTCGAGTACCCCACGGGCGGCCGGACCCACCGACCCCGACATCGACAGCGGCAGACCGACGACGATGGTGGTGGCGCCGAGCGATCGGGCGGCGTCGAGGACGGCGCGCAGGTCGGCGTGCCGACCGGACGATCCCTTCGGGCCCCCCCGGGCACGCTCGAGGATCCCGTGGGGTGAGGCCAGGATCCCCTCGGGATCCGAGACGGCCAGGCCGATGCGGCGCCCACCGAGGTCGACACCGAGTACACGACCCACGTCAGCTCCCGGCAAGGGCGCTCGTTGCCGCCGCGGCCTCCTCGGCGAGGCGGTCGAGGGCATCGGGGATTCCGTCGGTCGTCGGGCCACCGCCGGCGACCAGGTCGGCGTTGCGCGCGGTTCCCCCGCCGAGACAGCGCGCGGCGGGTGCGGCGATCTCGGCGGCTGACGCCCCGGCCTCACGGAGATCCTCGCTGAGGGCGACGGCGATGGCGGCCTTCCCGTCGGCCTCCCCGACGAGCGCGACCACACCGGACCCGAGCTCACGAAGAGTCTCGGACGCCAGCCGACGCAGATCGTCGGGGCCCAACCCGTCGCGCCGCGTGACGACTCGTCCCTCGACGGCGTCGGTAGCCAGCGCCCGCGCGTCGGCGCCGGCCTGTGCGGCGCGCAACGTCGCCACCTCGGCGCGCAGCTCCTTGTTGGTGTCGACGAGCCGCCGGACACCCGCCGGGACATCGTCGGGAGATGTCTTGAGGAACCCGGCGGCGTCGCGCAGAACGGCCTCCTCGCCACGGATGTGGTCGAAGGCGGCCCCACCCGTGAGCGCCTCGATGCGTCGGAGGTTCGACCCCACCGACCCCTCGTTCACGATCTTGATCGGCCCGATGAAGCCGAGCGCGTGCACGTGGGTCCCGCCACACAGCTCGGTGGAGTGGTCGCCGGCCTCCAGGACACGAACGACATCGCCGTACTTGTCGCCGAAGAAGGCAACCGCCCCGATCTCCCGGGCGTGGTCCATCGTGGTCTCGTAGTGGCGAACCGCCGCGTTCGTGATGACCTCCTCGTTGGCGAGGCGTTCGACCTCCGCCAACTCGTCGGGCGTGGGTGCCTGGTGGTGGCTGAAGTCGAAGCGGAGCCGGTCGGGTGCGACGAGCGATCCGGCCTGTCGCGTCTGGGGGCCGAGAACCTCCCGGAGCGCCCAGTGGAGGATGTGGGTGGCCGTGTGGTTTCGCCGTATCCGGTCGCGCCGCGTGCCGTCGATGGCGGCCTCCACGTCGTCACCCACCGACAGGGCGCCCTCCTCGACCACGACATCGTGTGCCGTCAGTGCTCCCGGAAGCGCGTACTGCGTGTCGTCGACACGGGCGCGCGCCCCGTCGGAAGAGGTGATCGTCCCCGTGTCGCCCACCTGCCCACCCGACTCGGCGTAGAAGGGCGTGCGGTCGAGCACCACGCGTCCCGACTCACCGGCATCCAAGCGCTCGACAGCCGCTGCACCCGACACGATCCCGACGACCGTCGCCTTCGAGGTGTACTCACCGCGGCCTGTGAACTCCGTCTCGCCGTGCTCGTCGAGCAGGGAGCGGAACACGGGTGCCGCACCGTCGTCGCCTGCGACCGTGCGCTGCGCCGACTGGGCGCGTGCCCGCTGTTCCTCCATGAGATCCTCGAAACCGTCGACATCGACGCTGCGGTGGCGCTCCGCGGCGATCTCCTGGGTGAGCTCGAGGGGAAAGCCGAGGGTGTCGTGCAGGTGGAAGGCGTCGGCGGCCGACACGTCTCCGTCGGCCAGGACACCGTCGAGCAGGTCGAGACCGCGACGCAACGTCGTGAGGAAGCGGTCCTCCTCGCGTCCCACCGTCTGGGCCACGTCGTCGCGCTTCGCGACGAGCTCGGGGTAGGCACCGCCCATGACCTCGACGGTGGCGTCGACCAGCCGTGGTGTGACGACCGAGTCGGCCCCGAGCAGGAATGCGTGGCGTACGGCACGGCGGATGATGCGTCGCAGCACGTAGCCCCGCTCCTCATTGGACGGCACGACGCCGTCGGCCACGAGGAACGTCATCGCACGTGCGTGCTCGGCGAGGATGCGCAGTGACACGTCGCCGGTGTCGCTTGCGCCCATCGTGGCGCCCGTGGCGTCCTCGGCGGCGGCGATGATCGGGGCGAACACATCGATCTCGAAGATGCTGTCGACACCCTGGAGCACGGCGAGGTTGCGCTCGAGACCCGCACCGGTGTCGATGCTGGGCCGCGGAAGATCGACGCGTGTGCCGTCGGGGCGCTGGTCGAACTGCATGAAGACGAGGTTCCACAACTCGACGAAGCGGTCCTCTCCCCCCTCGGCCGGCCCGCCGGGAGGCCCGAAACGCTCCCCCTTGTCCCAGAAGATCTCCGAGGACGGCCCGCAGGGACCGGTGTCGCCCATGCGCCAGAAGTTGTCGTCCTCGAGACGTTGGATCCGGCTCGGATCCACTCCGACGGCGTCGGCCCAGACGTGGGCCGCTTCGTCGTCGGACACGTGGACGGTGACCCAGAGCCGCTCCGGGTCGAGGCCGAGGACGCCGGTGAGGAACTCCCACGCGTACGCGATGGCGTCGGCCTTGAAGTAGTCGCCGAAGCTGAAGTTGCCGAGCATCTCGAAGAACGTGTTGTGCCGTGTGCTGCGGCCCACCTCGTCGAGGTCGTTGTGCTTGCCGCCGGCCCGCAGGCACTTCTGGACCGAGACGGCGCGGTCGTAGGGAGCGGGCTCGTCGCCCACGAAGTACGGCTTGAAGGGCACCATCCCCGCGACGGTGAAGAGGACGGTCGGGTCGTGCGGGATCAGGGAGGCCGAGGGCACGACGGTGTGGCCGCGCTCTTCGAAGAATGCGACGAAGGCGCGACGTAGCTCGTCGGCGGTTCGGGGTACCACGTGGCTCAGGCTACCGCCCTCCGACCCCCACGCCCGGCGCAGAAACCCCGACCTCCGAGCGCAGTTCGGCCTCGCGCTCACGCATCGCCGCGCGACCGACGAGCACGGCCTCACGCACGTCGCGACCCAGGGCCTTCGCCGAGGTCGCGAGCTGGTCCGCCACCTGGGGTGGCGCGTAGCGGTTGAGGACCGCGTCGATCCTGCGGAAGGTGAGGACGGCCAGGCCGAGCCCGAGACCGAACCCGACCATCAACCAGAAGAGCCGTCTGAACATGTCGTCACTCCTCGTCGCCCCGGAGCTTACGCACCGCCTTGCCGACGCCCGTCCCGAACGACAGCGCCTTGACGGCCGGGCTCGAGAACGTGAGATAGGCGAGCCGTGACGCCGAGTCGAAGGTCTGGGACACGGTCTCGGCGGTCGAGAGGAGCGTGTCGAGCTTGTCGAGCTCGGTCTGGGCCTGCGCCACGGTCTCGCGCATCTCCCTGACCGCCGGCAGGGCCTCCACGCGCATCTCCTCGACGGCGGACCGCAGCGCACGCAGCGTCCGGCTCAGCGTCGTGAGCGTCACGAGGAGGCCGCCCACCAGGATCAGCACCGCCAGCGACGTGACGACCGCCGCCCACTCACCTGCGTCCATCGTGGTGCCCTCCCTCACCGTCGGTGCCTTCGGCCGTGTCGGTCGGGCCGACGGGCTGCCCGTCGGCCGCGGCGTCGATGTCCGCACCACGGCCCGTGGGCCGGTAGTAGCGGTGGCCGTCGACCTCGGGTGGACGGTACCGCTGTTCCACCCGGCCGTCCGGGTGATCGTGCGGGTAAACGTAGCCCTCACCGTGGCCCAGTGCCGCCGCCCCCCGGTAGTGCGAGTCCCGCAGGTGGTCGGGAACCCCGCTGCTCGATGTGTCGGTGATGTCGGCGCGCGCCGCTACCAGGGCCGTGGTCACGGAGTTCGACTTCGGGGCCCTGGCCAGGTGCACCACGGCGTGCGCGAGGTTCAACTGGGCCTCGGGGAGGCCGACGAACTCCACCGCCCGCGCCGCGGCGTCGGCCACGACGAGAGCCATCGGGTCGGCCATCCCGACGTCCTCGCTGGCCAGGATCACGAGGCGGCGGGCGATGAGGCGGGGGTCCTCACCCGCCTCCACCATCCGGGCCAGCCAGTACAGCCCCGCGTCGATGTCGCTTCCCCGGATGCTCTTGATGAACGCCGACAGGACGTCGTAGTGCTCGTCGTCGCCGTAGCGCAGTGCCCGCGTCGCGAGCGCCGCTTCGGCATCGGACAGCAGGATCTCCGAGCGCTCCGCTTCGCGGGCGAGGCCTGCTGCGACGTCCAGCGACGTGAGGACGTTGCGCCCGTCACCTTCGGCCCGGTCGACCAGGTGATCGAGGGCGTCCTCGGCGATCACGAGGCCGGTGTCACCGAGACCGCGCTCGGAGTCCTCGAGCGCGCGCTTCACGAGAGCTCGAAGGTCGTCGCCACCGAGCGGCTCGAGCCGGAAGAGGCTGGAGCGTGACAGGAGCGGGGCCGTGAGCGAGAAGTAGGGGTTCTCGGTCGTGGCCCCCACGAGAACGAGGAGGCCCTCCTCGACGTGCGGCAGGAGGGCGTCCTGTTGGGACCGGTTGAAGCGGTGCACCTCGTCGAGGAACAGGATCGTCCCGTGCCCCCGCTCCCCGAGGCGCGCACGGGCGGCCTCGGCGACCGCGCGTACGTCCTTCACCCCGGCGGTGACAGCCGACAGGGCCTCGAACGCCTGCGAGGTCTCGCGTGCGATGAGGCGGGCGAGGGTGGTCTTGCCGGTCCCGGGCGGTCCCCAGAGGATGACCGAGGTGAGCCGGTCGGACGCCAGCAGCACACGAAGCGGGGCGTCGGGGCCGATCAGCTGGGCCTGGCCGACGACGTCGTCGAGGGTGCGGGGGCGCAGTCGGGCCGCCAGCGGAGCCCGCCGGGACAGCTCCGATTCCGCCTGGGCGCTGAACAGGTCGGACGAACCCCGCGACGCGCTCACCGGCCGATCGTAGGCCGGATGTGGGGCCAGGGGCCGACGGGTAACAGGCGAACGCTGAGAGTGCTATAGTCTGCACGCTGAGTGTACGAAGTGCGGGGTTCGCGAACTTTCTCTCGAGGCCGTGTCAACCCGTCGGGAGGCCGGCACGTGTACCGGGTATGGCAGCCACATCCCTCTCCGCGACGCTACCGTCGCTACCGATGAGCCCGGCCCCCTTCCGCACCGGGCCCCCGGGGCCCCCGACGCCGACGGTCGACGTCGATGCCACCGTCGAGGTGGATCTCGTGGCCGAGGAGGCCCGTGAGGCGGCGCCCGACACCACGGCGATGGCGCTGTCGTTCGACGAGGCCTTCGAGAATCTCCACGCCCGCGCCTACCGGGTCGCGTACCGTCTCGTGGGCCGGCGTGCCGAGGCCGAGGACATCGCCCAGGAGGCTCTCGCTCGCGCTCTCACGCGCTGGAAGAAGGTCTCGAATCACGCCGAGCCCTGGGTCGTGCGGGTCGCCTCGAACCTGGCGATCGACTGGTGGCGAACGAGCCGGCGTCTGACGGGCCTCGACGACGAGACCTCGGGTCTGCCGGCGGGCGGCACCATCTCGACCTCACTCGACTCGGAACGCGTCGACCTGGTACGTGCTCTGCGCACCTTGAGCCGCCGCCAGCGCGAGGTCGTCACGCTGCGTTACATCGCCGATCTGTCCGAGCGTGACGTCGCCCTTCAGCTGCGCTGCTCGGCCGGCACCGTGAAGACGCACGCATCCCGGGGCCTGGCGGCCCTGCGTGCCACGCTCGCCGAATCGGACGGACCGGACCCCACATCGGCGGGCTCCGACACGGAATCTGCCCGGATCGAGGCCTGACATGTTCGAAGACCTGGACGACACCCACCCGCCGCAGGCCGGCCCCGAGACGGTCGCAGCCGTGCACAGCCGCTCCGCGCAGCTGCGCCGGCGGAGCATGCTCGCCCGGAGCGCCGCTGCCGCCGCCGTGGTGGTCGGGCTCGTCGGGGTCACGGCGGGCGTCTCCGCTCTCGCCTCAGACGATTCCGCACCCACCGACGCCGCCGCCAGCGCGCAGGAGAGCACGGATCCGGGCGCACCCGAGGTGATCACGCCCCCACCGAGCACCGCGCCTCCCACGACCGCTCCTCCGGTCACCGCGCCCACCGAGGTGGCCGGTGAGCAGGTGGAGGCACCGGCCCCGACCGAGGCGCCGACGCCTTCGGCACCGCAGGCCGAGTCGCCGACGCCTCCCCCGCCTGCTCCCGGTGGCTACAGCGGCACGGTCGTGGTCCCGGACGGGTGGACGGTGAGAGTCACCGTCTCGGGCCCCGGCGGATCGTGGACACACCCGGGCCTCACCAACGGAGCCGGCTTCGCCCAGGGCAACGTTGCGTCGGGGAGCTACCACCTGTCCTGGACAGCGGTCAGCGCCCCCGCCCCGCCGGGTGAGGGTGGTACCGACATCGGAACCGCCACACGCGCCGGCCAGCAGAACTTCACGGTGACGTCCGGCCGGACCGCCACCGTCACGGTCTACGTCTGAGGCGAGGATTGGTGACGCAGGTATCCTGCGTCACCCGAGCCGTGGCCCGAGCGGCCCGGCGCCACCCGAGACGAGGGCACGCGGCGTAGGTATCCTGCGCCGCCCGAGTCGAGGCGACGAACAAGGGCGCCAAGAGCGGATAGAGGAGGCCCGCACGACTACGGGTCCAGGAGCTCAAGGAGCTTCGTCGTCGCGCGTGGTTCGGTCAGGAATGGGGTGTCCGGGACGTCAACCGGAACTCACCTTCTTCGGTGTAGATGATGTCGCCGATCGGAGACGGTGACGCGACGCGGGTGTCGTGGGTGGAGCGAAGCAGTAGACCATCGGCGACATCGAACCACTCGTGAGTGTCCTCGGTGCCGGTCTGGTCTCCCGACAGCTCCCGATACTCCCGGTAGTGGAGTGAGGCGACCTCCTCACCACCGATCTCGATCTGTTCGATTCCGACGAAGGTGTTGGTGCCGGCGGCTGTGACCTGCGTGCCCCGACCCTCACTCCCACCGTCGCACGACGCATCCCATGACTCGCCGGGCTCTGCGTTCACGCGGATGACCTGGATCGGAGGATCGCACGTGAACTCGGTTGTGTCGCCGACATGGGCGGCCACGAGGTCGAAGCTCTGGTGGAGAGGGCCGCCGAGGTCGAGGAGCTGGTCCCCCGAGGGGCAGTACTTCTTCACCTGCCAGTGGTTGGTGCTGAAGTCGATCCGGAAACTCCAGCAGCCGTCCGTTTCCCGCGTCACGGTGGCGGGAATCGTCGGTCCCCACTCCTGGTTGGTCCCGAGCAGCGACAGCCGTTCGGTGCCGGAACCCTCGTAGGTGTACACGCCGGTGGCCGGCTGGAGGAACCCGGCGGTCTCGGTGCCGCCGCCCTCCTCCTCGCGGTAGCGCTCGACCGCATCCTGCGTGGACACCTCCTCGGGACCCCGGTTGGCCCAGAGAACGGCGAACACGCCGACGCCACCTGCGAACACCACCAGAACCACGATCAGGATCACGCGCCGGGGTCTCCGGTACCAGGGTCGACGGGAGGAGGCTGTTCCGGCGGGTTCGTGGATCTGCTCGTCCGCGTCGGCAGAGCCGCCCGGACGGTCGCCTGCCATCAGTCCTGCTCCTTCTCGCTCTTCTCTCGCTCTTCTCTCGCTCTTCTCTCGAGGTCGGCTGACGTGGCGTTTCCTCCCGCCGACGATCATCGCACGGTCGTCGTCACGTGCGGGTGATCAGGTCTGGTTCCCGGCCGGTCAGGGCCGCGGACCGACGTCGGGACGGAACTCCGACAGCACGGAGATTCCGACATCCCCGAGCTGCGTGTCGTCGACGGGCGCAGGCGCACCGGTGAGCGGGTCGCTCCCGGTCTGGGTCTTGGGAAAGGCCACGACGTCACGCAGTGAGTGCTCCCCGGCCAGGATCATGGCGAGGCGGTCGATGCCGAACGCGAACCCGGCGTGGGGTGGCACGCCGTAGCGGAAGGCGTCGAGCAGGAACCCGAAGCGGCTCTGGGCCTCGGCTTCATCGATGCCGAGAGCCTGGAAGCAGCGTTGCTGGAGCACACGGTCGTGGATTCGCACGGAGCCCGATCCGAGCTCGAAGCCGTTGCACACGAGGTCGTAGGCGAGTGACCGGACCGCGAGCGGATCGGATTCGAGCAGGTCGACGTCGTCGGGGTGAGGCGCCGTGAAGGGATGATGGGCCGAGCGGGCGACACCGTCGGCGACGCCCTCGAAGAGGGGGAAGTCGACGACCCAGCAGAGGTCGAGGGGGACGTCCGTACGCTCGGGACGGCCGAGCTCGAGGCGGAGCGCGCCGAGCACCCTCTGGGCGAGGCGCCTGTCACCGTCGGCCACGATCAGGAGGAGATCGCCCGCCTCCGCACCGGTCGTCGACCGGAGCCCGAACTGCTCGTCGGCGGAGATGAACTTCGCGACCGGCGATTCGAGCTCGGTGTCGCGCACCCGCATCCACACGAGACCGCCTGCGCCGAGGGTCTGGGCGGTGTCGGTCCACGCGTCCAGCGCCGAGCGCGACGTGTCGGCCCCACCCGCGAGGCGAATCGCCACCACGTACCGTCCGGAGAACGCCCGGAACTCGGCGTCGGCGAAGAGCGCCGAGCAGTCGTGCAGCTCCGTGCCGAAACGACGGTCGGGCTTGTCCGTGCCGTAGCGGGTCATCGACTCCTCCCACGTGATGCGGTCGAAGCGGGCCGGTCGTGACCCGGTGATCTCCTCCACGGCCGAGACCACGGCCTGCTCGATGACGTCCATGACGTCGTCGGGGCCCGCGAACGACATCTCGGTATCGAGCTGTGTGAACTCGGGAGCCCGGTCGGCCCTGAGATCCTCGTCGCGCCAGCAGTGTGCGATCTGGAAGTAGCGGTCGACACCGCCCACCATGAGGAGCTGTTTGAACAACTGGGGTGACTGCGGCAGCGCATAGAACGAGCCGGGCTGGAGCCTGCTCGGCACGAGGAAGTCGCGCGCGCCCTCGGGCGTGGAGCGCGTCAGTGTGGGTGTCTCGACGTCGACGAATCCCTGGGTCTCCATCGAGCGCCGGACTGCGGCAACGACGCGGGCCCGCAGTCGGAGGTTGCGCTGCATGCGCGCGCGACGAAGGTCGAGGTAGCGGTGACGGAGGCGGAGGGCCTCGTCGACCTCGATCCGGTCGTCGACCTGGAACGGCAGGGGCTCCGCGGCGCTGAGGATCTCGAGGGACTCCACGTCGACCTCGACCTCGCCGGTCGGCATGCTGTCGTTGACGGTGCCGGGAGGTCGGGCCCTGACCGTTCCCTCGACACGGATGACGAACTCGTTGCGCAGGGCGTGGCCGTCAGCGCAGCTCTCCCTCGACGGGTCGATCACGACCTGGGCGAGGCCCTCGGCGTCGCGCAGGTCCACGAAGATGACACTCCCGTGGTCGCGCCGGTTGGCGACCCAACCGCACAGGGCGACGCTCTCGCCCGTGTCGACCGGCCGCAGGGACCCTGCGTAGCGGCTACGCATCATGGGGGGTCTCCAGGCGTGTCTCGATCCAGGCGGCGACCTCGTCGCGGTCGACCTCGGTCTGATCGCCGGTGTCGAGGTTCTTCACGGCGACCGCGCCCCGGGACGCCTCGTCGGCACCGAGCATCACGCCGAAGCGTGCGTCGGACCGGTCGGCCTGGCGCCACTGGGCCTTCACCGAGCGTCCTCCGTACGAGCGGTCGGCACGGAGCCCGAGTGAGCGGAGCTCGTGGACGACCCGGACGGCCTCGAGGCCCCCGAGGGCGTCGACGACGAAGGCGTCGGGGCGTTGCACCCTCGAACCGACGACACCCTGCGCGTCGGCGGCGAGCAGGAGGCGCTCGATGCCGATACCGAAGCCGATCCCGGGGGCGGCGGGGCCGCCCATCTCCTCGGCGAGCCTGTCGTAGCGACCGCCGCCGCCGATGGCGTCCTGTGCCGCGTCGAGATCCTCGACGGTGAACTCGAAGGTGGTTCCCGTGTAGTAGTCGAAGCCCCGGACCAGACGTGGGTCCAGTTCGTAGGGGATCGCCAGTGCGTCGAGGCCGCGCTGCACCCGCTCGAAGGAGTTCTGCGCAGCATCGCTCAGATACTCGGTGATCTGGGGTGCCCGCTCGATGATCTCGCGCCAGTCGCTGCGCTTGGAGTCGAGGACCCGGAGTGGGCTCGCCTCGACACGCTCGACGAAGTCACCACCCAGGCCGTCGGCGTGGTCGAGGAGGTAGGAGCGGAGAGCGGCGCGGTACGCGGGACGGCTCTCCTCGTCTCCCATGGAGTTGAGGCGAAGCCGGACATCCGACAGACCGATGTCGGTGAAGAAGCCGTGGGCCAGGTCGACGACCTCGACGTCGAGGTCGGGGTCGTCGACGCCGATGGCCTCGACGCCGAGCTGGTGGTGCTGGCGGTAGCGGCCCCTCTGGGGGCGCTCGTAGCGAAAGTGCGGCGCGACGTACCAGGCCTTCCAGGGAGGGGTGGGTCGGTGCTCAACGAACGCGCGGACCACCGGAGCGGTTCCCTCCGGGCGCAGTGCGAGCTCGCGTTCGCCGGCGTCGGTGAACGTGTACATCTCCTTGCGGACCACGTCGGTGCCCGCACCGACTCTCCGGAACACCTCGAGGTGCTCGAAAACCGGGGTGATGGCCAACCCGTAGCCGAAACGCTCGGCTCTCCGGGCGAATGCGGCGATGAGGCCCGACCAGCGCGACGACTCGGGCGACAGGACGTCGTGCGTGCCGGTGGGCGCCCGGAACGCGTCGGGGTTCGGGGGTCGTGGGGTGTCGGGCACGGCCCGGATGCTACCGGTCGCCCCCGTACGTTCCTGTTCTCAATCCGCTGGTTCCGCCTGCGGGCGCTGACCACGCCCGGACTCCCCGCTCACTGCGCCGGTTCCGAGACCTCTGCCCAGGTGGCCACCGACCACGACGCCGCGACGGGGTCGAGGAACTTCGGTGGCTGGAGGTACTGGAGCCGCGTGTCGTACACGTACTCCTTGTCGTAGCCGCTCCCGCTCGTCGTGCCCACGGGGCCGCGGAAGCGCTGGGCGATGACGCCCGTGACGTTGAGGTCCCCCAGCCCCTTGCTGTACGGCCTCGCCCACTCCTGCACGAGGAAGGAGTGCTGCACCGACAGGATCGCCGCATCGACCCGCGCGTCCTCGAACGGGTCGTTCTTGTCCGACTCGAGCGGTGTTCCCTGGTTCGTGACGACGTCGACGTTGTCCCAGCAGTACCACCAGTTGCTCCCCTGGTACGAGCAGTACCGGTGGCTGTTGGAGGGGTTTCCGCCGCCGTAGATCCAGTAGCCCTCGATGGGGTGGTACACCTCGACGAAGTTGTTGGCCACGAGGCCGAGAAGATCATCACCCGCCACGCCGTCCTCGTAGGTCGTGTGCCACACGATCGTCACGTCGTTCTCGGCCGCAATCGTCAGCTGGCCGTCGAGAGTCCCCTGCACGAAGGCATCACCGCTCTTGCAGCTGTAGCTGTTGTACTCGTCGTCGTCCTGGGGGTAGCCCAACGGGTGCGAGCTGCATCCCGCGTGAGCGTGCCCGGTCGGGACGTTCTCGATGAACACCACACCGTTGGCCGGTAGCGGCATCGTGTCGCCGGTGTCGAGATCGCTCGTCCAGCAGTTCTGTGAGGTGTCGTCGGAGAACGGGCTGAGGACGGTCATCGTGCCGTCGGCGTTCATCTCGATGCTCGTGGGTCCGGTGAAGAGGCACCCCTGGCCGCCCTGGTCGACATCGGCCTCGGCACGCAGCGCCGTGTTGCTCGGCGGCATCGTGAGGGGCGGCGCGAACGACGGGTCGCCGGGGTTGGCGAAGAACGGTGTGCTCACGGGATTGTCATCCCTCCAGAACTTCCCACCCGGGTCGTTCCAGCTCGTGGACGTGTCACCGAGGAACTGCGGGGTGCTCCGGATGAGGATGGCGTCGTTGGAGTGCAGCGGGCCGTTGATGACGTCGTTGCCGCCGAAGCGGATGTTCACGCACTGGCCGCTTCCTTCCGGGCGGCCGTTGTACCAGTACCTGGAACAGTTGGCCTGCGCCCAGGCCGGCGAAGGGCTGCCGGTGTAGGCGACGGGGTCGAGGGTCTCGAAGTCGGTGAAGTACAGGTAGTCGAGGAAGCTCCGCTTGCGCAGCGTCGCCTCGATCGTCCGCTCGACGTTGCGGAGCCGGCCGGTCGAGACGATGTTGACGGTGCCCGACGACAACACGTCGCTGCCGTCGATCTCGTAGTGGAACTCGGCCTCCTCGGAGCCACCCGGGATCTCCACCCAGCCGGTCAGGGCACCGTTGAGCGTGTCGAACGGTGGGTCGTCGGGATCGGAGCTCTGCCAGTAGTTGTTGTCCTGGTTCAACCGCAGCACGTAGTCGTCGATACCGGCCTCGGCGGCGGCGAGAGCCGCGTTCCAGTCCTGGTCGCGCCGCGACAGGTTCTGGGACCCCAGCCCGTATCCCACCGCCGCTGTCGCGACCGTCATCAGAACGAGTGTGGTGAGCACCACGGTGACCAGGGCCATACCGCTCTCACCGTCTGACGTGCACCCACGGTGCCGACGCGGGCTCATGTCACTGAACCTCCTGGTAGTCCACGTTGGGCAGGCGCACGCGGTTCTGGATCACCGTGGGGTTTCTCGCGAACGTGCTCTCCTTCTTGACGCTGATGCTGATGCCGATCGAGTGCACGGCGAGCCGTTGGGCTGTGGTGAGCGGCGTCGGACCGAGCTCGTCGCCGTCGCTGTCGTAGTACGTGAACATCGGGTCCGACGCGTCGTTGTTGACGAAGCGGCCGACGAGGCGGACCTCGGCGTCATCGGGGTCGTAATCGCTGTAGGCGTACGGTGCGGCCGCACCCGCACCGGCAATCGTCGTCGACTCCACGAGCTCGTCGCTCGCGCTGATGGAGATGTCGAGCAGGCGCGGGGCGGGTGTCGGGTTGAGGTTGGCGTAGAGCTCGAGATGGTTGGCGTCGGCAACGACGAACGGTGACGCTCCCGGAGCGGGCCGGATGGCCGTCCGAAGGTCCTTGCTCAGCGTGGCCATGAGGATGCGTCCCTCGCTGAGGTTCTGGAGACGTCGATCGGTTCCCTCCACGGCGTCGCGCAACGAGGCCACACCCGCGTAGACGAAGCCGAGGACCAGACTGAGGAGAGTGATCACGGCGAGCAGTTCGATGAGGGTCGACCCCCTCTCCGTTCCGCCGCGGCGGCGACGGTGTCGGAGCGAGGAGCGGGTCACGGCGCAAGCTCCACGACGACGTCGGCCGGCGGCGTGCTCGTCGGGTCGTTCACGGCCCCGGGCCACGACGAGGCCGGTGACTCACCCGACACCCGGATCTCCCACGTTCCGAACGGCAGAGCACCGTTGACTTGCCCAGTGGCGTCGGTCGTCCCCAGATCCAGCGTCTCTCCCGACTCGCAGCGGTCGTCAGCTGCGTGTACAGCCACGACGTTGACGGACGGGACAGCGGAGCCCGAGCGGGTGACGTCGACCTGAAGCGTCTCCATGTCGACCGTGCCCGCCGTCACCTGCCCCGGATCGGTGGGCAGCGACGGGGAGCGGACCCCTCCCACCCAGTACGGCCCACCGCCCACGAGGTCGACGCCCTCCGGGTCGGCGTCGGCGCAGGATCCGGCCCACGCCTGGTAGCCGTCGGAGAAGGGGAAAAGATCGGCGACCGTGCGGAGTGTCCCCGTGCCGTTCACGATCCGGGTCCCGAGCGGGAGGATCTGGTTGTTGCCGATGGTCAGGGGGACGTCAGCGGGGATGTTGCCACCGCCCGGAGCGGCAACGGCCAGCGACAGCGTTGCGGAGCGGTCGTAATCGAACTGCACGGAGCTGACCGTGCCCGACGTCACGGCCACGGTCTGACTCGGGCTCGCGACGCCCTGGCGGTCGACGAACGAGGCCGTCCCCATCGTGACGGTGTAGCTCCCGGGTGTCAGACCGGCAAAGAAGGCACACCCCACGATGCCGTTGTCGTCGATCGTCACCTGCTGCGGGGGGTTGTCGGGCCCCGACACGGTGACCGGGTGGCCGAAACCGGGACCGGCCTTGCGGTCGAAGACCCGCACGGCGATGTTCCCGAGCGTCGGGTCGAAGGCGCCGATGGGCGGCGCGAGAACCGTTTCGGAGGTGACAGGGTCGATGGTTCCCATGGCGGCCCACTCGACGCTCACGACGACCCTCAGCAGCCGGGGCGTCGTCGCACCGGTCGCTGCGATGTCACACGCCCCGGCCTCGGACTCCTGGTCGACCCACGACAGCTCGCGGGTCACCTCGTAGTCGACACCGTTGACCGCCACCGTCTCGGTCGTGAGCCCGAGATCGGTGATCGCGTCCTCGAAGGGCGCAGCCCGGAAGGCGTCGACCTGCTCGCTCGCCAGGTTGGCGGCGATGCTCCGATTGCGGTTGTTGCGCGCGAGCGTCAACCCGCTGCTCGTCATGGCGGCGATCCCGGTGATCACGATGGCGAAGAAGGCGATCGCGACGACCAGCTCGATGAGCGAGAAGCCGCCCTCGTCGGACACGGTCCGGTGTCGCCCGTGCGCGAAGAAACGGCGGTTGATGCGCGCGGCAACACTCGTGGCACGACGCCGTCCTCGACCCATGCGAGTCCGATCCCTTCTCCTCTCCCGGGTATCGGCCCGAAGGGCGGTCCGCCTTGAGGAATCGGTGCGGTGTGCCGCCGGGCGGCGCGTTCCCGGCGCCGGAGCGCCGCCACGTGGGGGTATTGGCCGGATATGTCGGAGTCAGCCGTGCTCGGCGGCGCGGCGGGCCGCCCCGGTACGGGGCGCCCCGGGCACGACGCGGTACACCTCGTAGATCCCCTCGATGCGCTGGAGAGCAGCGATGAGGGACTCGAGGTGGGCGGGCTCCGCGAGCTCGAACTCGAAGCGGAGGCGGGCCACCCGGTCAGTGGAGGTCTGGGTGTCTGCCGACACGATGTTCACATGGTGCTCGCTCACGACCTGCGACACGTCGCGCAGGAGAGCGGACCGGTCGAGTGCCTCGACCTCGACGGACACGACGTACGACCCCGTGGACTCCTGGTCCCACTCGACCTCGATGAGGCGGTCGGGCTGGGTGGCCAGACCCACCGCGTTCGCGCAGTCGGCACGGTGTACCGAGACCCCACGGCCACGGGTGACGAATCCGATGATCTCGTCGCCGGGTACGGGCGTGCAACAACGAGACAGGCGGACCATCACGTCGTCGAGGCCCTCCACGTGGACACCGGCGGGCGCCCGGCGGCGCAACGCCCGGGCCGGCCGCCGTGCCGTGACGGGCAGGTGCTCCGGACCACCTTCGAGCTCGCGGGCGACACGCTGGGCGATGCTCCGGCCCGAGACGTGCCCCTCCCCCACGGCGGTCTGGAGGGCGTCGACGTCGGCGTAGTTCATCGACACGGCGACCGTCTGCAACACATCGGACCCGGCGACCTGGTTCAGGGGTAGACCCTCGCGGCGGAACGCACGGGTGAGCTCGTCTCGCCCGGAGTCGCGGGCGTCCTCGCGGCGCTCACGCGAGAACCACTGCCGGATCTTGTTGCGTGCGCGGGGTGTCTTGACGAACTGGAGCCAGTCGCGGCTCGGCCCCGCGCCTTCCACGTCGCTCGTGACGATCTCGACGGTGTCGCCCGACACGAGGACGGTGTCGAGTGACACCAGGCGGCCCGTGACCCGTGCCCCGATGCAGCGGTGCCCGACCTCGGTGTGGATGGCGTAGGCGAAGTCGACCGGGTTGGCGCCCGCCGGCAGCGTGATCACCCGGCCCTTGGGCGTGAACACGAAGACCTCGTCCTTTTCGAGATCGACCTTCAGCGTCTCCATGAACTCGGCCGGATCGGCGGTCTCCTGCTGCCAGTCGACGATCCTCTGGAGCCAGGCCAGGTCCTCCTCCGGCGAGCGCTGCTCCTTGTAGCCCCAGTGGGCGGCGATGCCGTACTCGGCCCGGCGGTGCATCTCCTCGGTGCGGATCTGCACCTCGACGGGCTTGCCCTTCGGCCCGATCACCGTCGTGTGCAGCGACTGGTACAGGTTGAACTTGGGCATGGCGATGTAGTCCTTGAACCGCCCCTGCACGGGGGTCCACAGGGCGTGGATCGACCCGAGCGCCCCGTAGGCGTCCTTCACGGAGTCGACGATCACCCGGATCGCCACCAGGTCGTGGATCTCGCCGAACTCCTTGCCGCGCACGACCATCTTCTCGTAGATCGACCAGTAGTGCTTCGGGCGACCGACGACGTCGGCGTTGATCCCGAGCTCGGCCAGCCGGGCACTCACGGCCGCGAGGACCTCCTCGATCAGCTCCGCGCGCTCGGGCGATCGCGTGAGCACCATGTGCTCGATCTCGGCGTAGCGGCGTGGATGGAGCACGGCGAACGCAAGGTCCTCGAGCTGCCACTTGACGTCCTGGATACCGAGCCTGTGGGCGAGGGGTGCGTAGACGTCGATGGTCTCGCGGGCGATGCGCTCCTGTTTGAACTGCGGGAGTGACGCGATCGTGCGCATGTTGTGCAACCGGTCGGCGAGCTTGATGAGCAGGACGCGAATGTCGTTGGCCATCGCCACGAGCATCTTGCGCATCGTGGCGGCCTGCTGCTCCTCCTTCGACTCGAACTGGAGCCGGTCGAGCTTCGTGACGCCGTCGACGACGGCCGAGATGTCGGCGCCGAAGTCGTCGGTGATGTCGTCGAGCGTGAGGCTCGTGTCCTCGACGGCGTCGTGAAGCAGGGCGGCGGCCAACGTCGTGTCGTCGAGCCCGAGGTCGGCGAGGACGAGGGCCACACCGAGGGGGTGGGCGATGTAGGACTCGCCCGAGCGGCGGACCTGATCGGCGTGGGCCTCGCGGGCGACCGTGAATGCCCGTTCGATCAGCGCCG
The DNA here is from genome assembly GCA_041394025.1 of Acidimicrobiia bacterium. Classification (NCBI taxonomy): domain Bacteria; kingdom Bacillati; phylum Actinomycetota; class Acidimicrobiia; species Acidimicrobiia bacterium. The sequence continues at coordinate 779,372 of JAWKJA010000002.1, forward strand.
TGTCGGCCCGCTTGTGCTGCGCGCGGAACGCCTGGATCAGAGGGGCGATCTCGACATCGACGTGGTGACGCCGCCACGGGAAGGGCAGGCGCCGGTCGCCGCGGATCTCGGTGGTGCTCACGGTGTGCCCGCACGGGGCGGAACGCTCCCCACCTCACCAGTGTAAGAGCTGGGCGCCGGCGAGCCGATCTACCCGGCGACGGTTCAGCGGCGCTTCTTGCGGCGCTTCCTCTTCCGGCCTCGCGGCGCGATCGGGCTCGAGCTGTCCGGGCGCGTGCCTGGTGTCGCCGTACGCCGTGACGGGGAGTCCTCGACAGGCACGTCGCCGTGCGCGGCGCCTGTCGTGTCGTCGTGCATCTCCACGGAGCCGTGACCCTCGGGCTCCTCCGCGGCGTCCGTCGGCACCGCGTCGACTGCCGCGGACACGACGGCGTTGACCCGTTTCGGGCGGGCGGCCTCCCGGGCCTCGACCCGGTGGCGGAGATCCCGGTACCGCGGCTCGCGTTCCTTCCAGACCGCCAGGATCGGCGTCGCCACGAAGATCGACGAGTACGTACCGGCGATGATGCCGACGAAGAGCGCCAGCGCGAACTCGAGGATGGCGGGCGCGCCGAACACGTAGGTGCCCATGACGAGCAGGGACGTCACGGGAAGGATCGCCACGAGCGACGTCGACAACGAACGAGCGAGTACCTCGTTCATCGAGCGGTCGACGACATCCGAGTAGGTCTGGCGTCCCGACATCGTGAGGCGCGAGAGGTTCTCGTCGACCCTGTCGAACACAACGACGGTGTCGTAGAGGGAGAAGCCGAGGATCGTGAGAAAGGCGATGACCGTCGCCGGAGTGACCTCGAATCCCGTGACCGAGTACACGCCGACCGTGATCGCGATGTCGTGGACCTCGGCCAGCAGCGCCGACACAGCCATCTTCCAGTTACCCCGGAACCGCATGGTCAGGTAGAGCGCCACCGCGCCGAAGAACAGGACGAGGGCGTTGCGGGCCTTCTCGGCCACGGTCTTTCCGAACGTCGGGCCGACCTCCGAGATGCTCACGTCGCGGGGCTCCACACCGGCGTAGTCGGCCAGGGCCACCGCCACCTCCGTGGCCCCTCCGGAGCGGACCACGACGTCGATCTCGCCCGGCTCGACTCCCTCGACGGATCCGATGGCGTCGGTGAGGCGCTCCTGGTCGGACTCGTCGAGCTCCCGGGTCGCCGAGACCTCGATCACCGCATCGCCCTCCTCGACGGCGAGATCCAACCCGATCGACGCGGTCTGGGCATCGACGGCGTCGAGGGTGGGACCGGCCTCGTCGACGGTCACCGTGACGGTCGTGGCCCCGGGGTCGAGCTCCTCGGTCTGCACCCGGATCGTGTCGTCGCCGAGGATCGCGACCTTCGCGTCGGACAGGTCGAACCGGCCGAGTACGTCGCGGACGCCGCCGACGGTCGGGTCGGCGTTCTCGGACTTGACCAGGAAGGACGTGCCTCCTTCGAAGTCGATTCCGAGGTTGAGTCCCCGCGTGAACAACGACACGAGGCTGATCGCGAGGAGGACCAGTGACAGGATCCACCATCTCCACCGTCGTTCGACGAACGGATATGTCGTGGTCCCCTCGCCGACGGCGTGCATCGTCGACCGGATGCTCATCGACGTGCCTCTTCGGCCCGGAGCGCCGCCGCCAGACCGATCCAGCGTGCCTGCACCAGCTTCGGGCTCCGGGCGATCACCGCCACGAGAGGATGCATGAACGTGTAGGCCACGATGATGTCGAGCGCCGTCGACAGGAAGAGGAACAGTGCGAAACCTCTCACAGCACCGATCGCCAGCCAGTACAGGAGAGCCGAGCCGATCAGCGACACCGTGTCGGCCGTGATGATCGTACGGAACGACCTCTGGAAGCCCTTGTCGACGGCCGAGCGGATCGTCTTGCCGGTGCGGACCTCGTCCTTGAGCCTCTCGAAGTAGACGATGAACGAGTCGACGGTGACGCCGATCGACACGATGAGCCCGGTGACCCCCGCGAGGGTGAGAGCGAGGCCGATGGCGCCGGCCAGGTAGGCCACGAGGGCCCAGAGGGCGCCGGCCTCGACGACCAACCCCCCCAGCACGACAAAACCGAGGATCCGGTAGTACCACGTCATGAACAACGCCACGAGTGCGAGGCCGATGGCGCCGGCCCATATGCCCGCGACCAGCTGGTCCTGGCCCAGCGTGGGCGACACGGCCACCGCCGCCTCCTGCTCGAGAACGACCGGAAGCGAGCCGAATCGCAGGACCGTGGCGAGGTCCTTGGCGTCATCCTCGGAGAAGTCCCCGGTGATCTCGACACCCGAGCCGCTCGTGATCCCCGGGTTGATGACGGGCGCCGACTGCACGACACCGTCGAGGACGATGGCGACCTGCTGGCCCACCAGTGGCTCGGCGATCTTCGAGACGAACTCATCGCCCCCCTCGCTCGTGAAGTCGACGGTGACCACCCACGGGCCCGAGCCCGACTGCTGCTGGCCGGGTTGGAGGAACTGCGCACGGGCGGTGTCGACCGCGGTACCCGTCAGAACAGCGGGGCCCATCAGGAGCACCGACTCCTCCTCCCTGTCGGGGAGCGCGACGGTGCACTCGGCCAGATCCTCCTCGCGGGGCGTGATGCGGATCTCCGTGTCGTCGGGGCACGTCGTCCCGGCCTCCGCTCCGGGCTCCTGGGCACCCGGGTCGGCGGCGGCGTCGGCGGGTGCGGTCGTCGTGGTCGACTCGGCGGCCGGAGTCTCGGGTGCCGTCCCGTCGTCGGCCGTCGTCGTTGTCGATGATTCGGCCGGATCCTCAGGCGCGGTCTCGTCGCCGGCCGTCGTGGTCGTGGTGCTCCCCTCGGGCTCGGTGATCAGGACACCGTTCTCATCGAACGAGTCGATCGGCAGGGTCTGGATCACCGGGCGGAACCGCAGCTCGGCCGTCTGGCCGACGAGCTGCTCGGCCTTGTCGCGGTCCTTCACCCCGGGGAGTTGCACGACGATGCTGTCGCCCTCACGCGTGATCTCGGGCTCGGCGACCCCGAGGGCGTCGACGCGCTGACGGATGATGTCGACGGCCTGGTCGAGACCGTCGGCGTCCCAGTCGGAACCCTTGTCACCGACCGGGATGAGGCGGACCGAGATCCCGCCTTGGAGATCGAGGCCCAGCACCGGCTTGTTGCCGACGAGGATCGTCGCGGCGACAGCGGCGACGACGACGAGAATCGTCCCGAAGAGAAGAACCCGGTTTCGGCGCACAGAGAGCTACTCGAAGCTGTGAGCGTCTCCGTCGGCGCCCGACAGGTCGAGATCGTCCTCGACGTCATCGGGGCCGGCCTCGGGCTCGTCGCCCAGGCGCTGCGTGACCGAGGCGCGTGACACGCGAATCACGACGTCCTCGGCGATCTCCAGGTCGATCGTGGCCTCGTCGATCACGTCGATGCGCCCGTAGATCCCCGAGCTGGTGACCACTTCGTCGCCCTCCTCCAGAGCGGCCAGGAGCTCCTGGTGGGCTGCCATCTGCTTGCGTTGCGGGCGGATGATCAGGAACCAGAAGGCCGCGACCATCAGGGCCAGGAAGATCAGGGGTACCACGGGTCTACCTCGACAGGTTCGGAAGCGGTGGAGTGTGGAGTCATCGTACAGCCCACCCCGGCGGCAGCGGGCAGCGGGCACCCTTGAGGCGTCCGGAGCGCGCTCACCACGTGAGGCCGCCGACGTCTACTGACACATCAGAACAGGGCGTGGCCGGGGGAGGGGGGCTCGGGCAGGTCGAGACCGAGGTGCTCGAAGGCGGCGGGCGTGGCCATGCGCCCGCGGGGCGTGCGCTCCAGGAGGCCCTCCTTCAGGAGGAACGGCTCGTAGACGTCCTCGACGGTGTCGGGCTCCTCCGCGACGGCCACCGCCAGCGTGCTCAGCCCCACGGGGCGCCCGGCGAAGGTCACGCACAGCGCATGGAGGACGGCCCGGTCGACCTTGTCGAGGCCCCGGGCGTCGACCTCGAAGAGCGCCAGCGCGTCGCGGGCGATGTCGGCGTCGACGGTGCCGTCACCCCGGACCTGCGCGTAGTCACGCACCTGCTTGAGGAGCCGGTTGGCGATACGCGGTGTCCCCCGGCTACGGATCGCCACCTCGGCGGCACCCTCCTCGGCCAACGCCACCCCGAGGATGCCGGCGGTGCGCGTGACGATGGCGACCAGGTCGGCAGTCTCGTAGAAGTCGAGCCGCCCCACGAAACCGAAGCGGTCGCGCAGCGGGCCGGTGATGAGCCCGGTGCGGGTCGTGGCCCCGACCAGCGAGAAGCGTGGCAGGTCGAGGCGGATCGACCGGGCGGCGGGGCCCTTGCCGATCACGATGTCGAGTTGGAAGTCCTCCATGGCCGGGTAGAGGACCTCCTCGACGGGACGCGGGAGCCGGTGGATCTCGTCGACGAACAGCACGTCGCCGTCGTCGAGGTTCGTGAGGATCGCCGCCAGGTCGCCGGCGCGCTCCAGTGCGGGCCCACTCGTGGGTTGGAGACGTACCCCCATCTCGGCCGCGATGATGCCGGCCAACGACGTCTTGCCGGTGCCGGGCGGGCCGGCGAAGAGCATGTGGTCGGCCGCCTGCTCGCGGCCACGCGCCGCCTCCAACAGGACGGTGAGCTTCTCCTTGAGGCGCGCCTGCCCGACGAAGTCGTCGAGGCGACGCGGCCGCAACGACGTCTCCTCGGCCTGCTCCGCCGGCTCCGCGCTCCCTTGGAGAAGCTCCTCGCGGGACACTCAGGCCGACCTGACGTTGAGGAGCTGGAGCGCCTCGCGCAGGAGCTCCTCGACGGGGGCGTCTTCGGGGAGGCGCCCGACGACGTCGCGGATCTCGTCGGCGCCGTAGCCGAGCTCGGCCAGCGCGGCACGGACCTCCGCACGCGGCGTGACGGTACCCGGCTCACCGGCGGCGAGGTCGAGGTCGGGAACGTCGAGGCGCTCCTTCAACTCCACGAGCAGCCGCTTGGCCGTTCGTGGGCCGACCCCCGGGACGGCGGTGAGAGCACTCTGGTCGTCGTCGGCCAGGGCGCGCCGCAACGCGGCGGGTGGGTGGACCGACAGGATGGCCAGCGCCACCTTCGGACCGACACCGCTCGCACCGATGAGCGCCTCGAAGGTGTCGCGTTCGTCACGCGTCGGGAAACCGAAGAGCTCGATCGCGTCGTCGCGGACCTTCGTGTGGACGAAGAGAAACGTGGGGCCACCGGGCTCGAGTGAGGGAACAGCGCCGAGCGGCACGGCGACCCGGTAGCCGACACCGCCCACGTCGACGATGACCTCTCCCGTCGTGGTGCGCTCCAGCACCTCGCCACGCAGAGAGCCGATCACGCCGGCCCCCCGGCACCACCTGCTGTGCTGCGCGCCCCGGACGACGGGGCCCCGCCGGTGCCGTTGTCGCGTTCGACGGCGCGGCGTATCGCCGCGTCGAGACGTGAGGCTCCCCGCGATGTGGAGCTCGACGTCGACGTGGCCGCGCTCGGGACGAGCGACCGCATCCGTGCGCCCCACAGATGGGCGAGCGCCAGCGCCAGCGCATCGGCGGCGTCGGGCGGGCGGGGTGGCTCCTCGAGGCCGAGCATGCGGGCCACCATGTCCTGGACCTGGCGCTTGTCGGCCGCTCCGTGACCCGCCACCGCGAGCTTCACCTCGTTGGGGCTGTAACAGACGACCGGAACACCGCGGCACGCCGCCGTGGCTAGGGCGAGCCCGCTGGCCTGACCCACCGAGATGGCCGTGCGGACGTTGTTCTGGAACAGGACCCGTTCGACGGCGACCGACGCCGGGCGGATCTCGTCGAGCAGTGACTCGAGGTCGCCCTGGAGGGCGGCGAGGCGCTCCGGCAGGCCGTCGCCGGCAGGAGTCCGCAGCACGCCGTAGGCGACAGCCCGGGCGCCGCCGGCCTCGCGCCGCACCGCCCCGTAGCCGCAGCGCGACAGGCCCGGGTCGATTCCGAGCACCGTTCCGTCGGGACGGTGCCCGTCCGCCCCATGATCGAACATGGGTTCGATCCTACGGCGCGGCGGGACCGATGTGGCGGACCAACGGCGCGGCGTTCAGCTGCGGTGGCCGAGGGCACGCAGGTCGGCCGGGGTGTCGACATCGTCGGGCCGACCGGCACCGTCGCACGCCACCTCGGTCGGATCTCCCGTGTCGAGCAGTGCCCGGGCGCCGCGGTCGCCGCCGAGCGCCGCCGCCTCCGCCCACGAACCACGGCCGAGGAGAACAGGGTGGCCACGACGGCCCTCGTAGGTCGCCACCGCCAGGTCCGCGCCGGTCCGGTGCGCCTCGATCAGCCGGTCATACGCCGCGGCGTCGAGCAGCGGCTGATCCCCGAGACCGACACACAGGGCACTGACGTCGGCGAGGCCGCTCACGTGGTGGATGGCGCACACCAGACTCGAGGACAGCCCCCGCGCGGGATCCGGGTTCGTGAGCACGGTCACGCCAGGCTGCGTCGCAGCCGCGTCGGCGATGTCGGGAGGAGCGGGTGGAACAACTGCGACGACCGGAGCGCAACGAGAAGAAAGCGCTGCGCCGAGCGCACGCGACAGCAGAGTTCGCCCACCCAGGCCTGCCAGCACCTTGGGGACTTCCCCGTCGAAGCGTGACCCGGCGCCGGCCGCCAAGATGGCCGCCGCCACGGTCATCAGGCACCGACGCTCTCGAGGACGTCGTCGGGAATGTCGAAGTTGCCGAACACGTCCTGCACGTCGTCGTGGTCGTCGAGCGCGTCGATGAGCCGCAGGACCGCCTTGGCCTCGGCTTCGTCGGCCAGGTCGACCGTCGAGGTGGGGAGCATGGTGAGGTCGCTGCTCGACACGGCGAACCCGGCCTCCTCGAGGGCGGAGCGCACAGCGTGGACGTCGGTGGCGGGCGTCGTGACCTGGATGGCGTCGCCCTGGGTCTCGACGTCGTCGGCGCCCGCCTCGAGGGCCGCCAGCATGATGTCGTCCTCACTGCCGGCTGATGTGTCGAGCATCACGATGCCGCGACGCTCGAACTGCCACGCCACGGCGCCCGGCTCGGCGAAGGAGCCGCCGTTGCGCGCGAAGAGGTTCTTGATCTCGGCACCCGTGCGGTTGCGGTTGTCGGTGAGGCACTCCACGTAGAGGGCCACGCCGTGGGGCGCATACCCCTCGTAGGAGACCTCCTCGTAGCTGACGCCCTCGAGCTCACCGGTACCGCGCTTGACGGCCCGCTCGATCGTGTCGACCGGGACGGAGTTGTCTCGCGCCTTCTGCACCATGGTGCGCAGCGTGGGGTTGGCGTCGACGTCGCCTCCCCCGGTGCGGGCCGCCACCTCGATCTGCTTGATCAGCTTCGCGAAGAGCTTCCCGCGCGCCTTGTCGGCCGCGCCCTTCTTGTGCTTGATCGAGTGCCATTTGGAATGTCCGCTCATGCGGTCACCTCGGAGAGGAACTGCTCGTGGAGCCGCGGGTCGTCGGCGAGCTCCGGGTGGAACGTTGTCGCCCGGACGGATCCCGAGCGGATGTACACCGGGTGATCCCCGTGGGTGGCCAGCACCTCGACACCCGCGCCGACACGCTCGACGACCGGTGCACGGATGAACACCCCCGGAAACGTACCGCCTGGCAGCCCCGACACCGTGAGCGGCGCCTCGAAGGAAGCGACCTGCGGCCCGTAGGCGTTGCGGACGACCGAGCAGTCGAGACACGCCAGCGGCCCGCCCTCGCTCACGAGGATGAGGCCGGCGCACGTTGCGAGCAGGGGCGTGCCGTCGTCGATCGCCTCACCCAGCGCGGGGCCGAGGCCGCTCGTGTCGAGGAGCCTGCCCATCGTGGTGGACTCGCCGCCCGGCAGCACGACCGCGTCGGCGCCGGCGAGGTGCTCGGGGGTGCGGACCTCCCACGTGGTGGCGCCGAGGGCCTCGAGGACCTCACGATGCTCGCGGAACGCGCCCTGGAGGGCGACGATGCCGACTTTCACGGGCCCACTTTCACGGGCCGACCTTCACGGGCCGACCGTCATCGAGGAGCGGGCCCGGAGACGAAGGTCTCACCAGCCGCGGTCGGCCAGGTGCTCGCCGAGCTCGCCCTCGGCTCGCCCGGGCATCGCATCACCCAGGCCGCGCGACACCTTGGCGACGATGGCGGGATCGGCGTGGTGCGCGGTGGCCTCCACGATGGCCTTGGCGCGCGGTGCGGGATCGTCGCTCTTGAAGATCCCGCTGCCGACGAACGTGGCCTGGGCGCCGAGCTGCATCACGAGCGCCGCGTCGGCGGGCGTGGCGATCCCCCCGGCGCAGAACAGCGGGACGGGTAGCTCGCCACGCTCGGCGACCTCGGCGACGAGGTCGACGGGCGCCTGCATCTCCTTGGCCCGGCGGTGGATCCCGGCGGAGTCGGAGACGGTCAGCGCGCGGATGTCGCCGAGGATGGACCGCAGGTGGCGCACCGCCTGCACGATGTCGCCGGTGCCGGCCTCCCCCTTGGAGCGGATCATGGCGGCGCCCTCCGAGATTCGGCGCAGGGCCTCACCGAGGTTGGTGGCACCGCACACGAAGGGCACGGTGAAGGCCCACTTGTCGACGTGGTGGGCCTCGTCGGCGGGTGTGAGCACCTCGCTCTCGTCGATGTAGTCGACACCCAGCGACTCGAGGACCTGTGCCTCGGCGAAGTGGCCGATGCGGCACTTGGCCATCACGGGGATCGAGACGGCGGCCTGGATGGCCTCGATCATCTCGGGGTCGCTCATGCGGGCGACGCCACCGTCGCGACGGATGTCGGCCGGCACCCGCTCGAGGGCCATCACGGCCACCGCACCGGCCTGCTCGGCCACGACCGCCTGCTCAGGCGTGACGACGTCCATGATGACGCCCCCGCGCAGCATCTCGGCGAGGCCGCGCTTGACCCGGGTCGTGCCGGTGGTTCCGGCGGGCGCCGCCGGGTCGGGGGTGGAGTCGCTCACGGCTTCATGCTACCGGGCGACCTGCCCGCCCACGTGGTCGAATCCACCGTGACGCGGCGTGCAGCGCGCTTCCGGGGCTACTCCGGGGACGGGCTCTCGGTCGGAGCCGCGGCCTGAACGTCCACCGAGCTGCCGATCTGCGGGAGCGTGATCCAGGTACGTCCGGGTGGGAGCTTGACGAGCTCACCGTTGGCGTCGCGGAACTCGGTCTGCGAGTCGAGATCCGCGCGTGACCACGTGCCCATCACCAACTGGCCTTCGCTGAGCACCCAGGCGTCGGCACTCCCGACGACGGTTCCCTTGGCACCCTCGACCCCTGCGCCGCCGTTGTAGTCGATGAACTGGATGATGAGGTTGGGGAAGGCCAGAGGCGAGTCGTCGAGGGCGTCGACCTGCGGCTCCCCCTCCGTGGAGCGCACGAACTGGCCGGCGTCCGCGTCCCACATCCACGTGGCCGTGTAGCCGCCCCCGATGGAGTCGAAGTCGATCGTGACCGCCTCGACGTCGGTCCCGCCGTCGTTCCCGAAGGTCTCGTCGCCCTCGAGATAGCGCAGCAGCGGCAGCGGGGCCGCAGGGTCCTCGGCCAGCTTCCAGAGCTCGTTCGGGCGGCCGTAGAGGTTGTGCGGAGCCGGGCGGTCGCCGAACCGGAACATCTCGGGTTCCTCGATGTTCTCGTCGACCGACTGGACCGGGACCGCGTTGAGCGCCGCCACCGCCTCGGGAACACCGCCCGAGTACACAAACAGGCCGCCGAGGGGCCACACGAGGTCGGGGTCGGTGAAGCGCACCGAGCGGATGGGGCCGACCGTTTCGGGGGACTGCGAGTTGAACACGGCGAGGAACCGCGTCGCCTTGCCCTCGACGACCTCCTCCCACACGATGTCGGCCTGGTTGAGGCCGTTCTGTGGGCGCGCGTCGGGGTTGTTGTCGATCTTGACCGACAGCGCCGGCCGCGAGGCCGCCTCGCCGTCGGGGTCGGGCAGGCCGGTGAGCGGCGCCGTGGGGCTCGACTCGGCCGGGGCCTCGACCTCTTCGCCCGTGGCGGTCGCCTCCTTCGAGTCACCCCCCGAGCAGGCCCCCACGACGAGCGCGAGAGCGACGAGGAATGCGAGCAGGACGGGGACCGTGGAACGGGAACGTGTGGGCACGCGACCTCCCGGGCGTGGCGTTGGTGAGAGTCTGGACGACGAGTCGAGGAAACCGGTGGACCTACATCTCCTGCAGGATCCGGATGCGCTCGTCGAGTGGCGGATGCGTCTGGAACATCCGGTTGAGCTTCGCCTGCTTGTGGCCCTCCTCCTCGTCGAGCGGTGACTCGATCCAGAGCTGGGCCGTGGCCTTCGTGGCGGAGTGGACGACGGTCTGGTCGTCCTTCAGCTTCTCGAGGGCCGAGATCAGCCCCGGAGGGTACCGGGTGAGCTGGACCCCCGACGCATCCGCCAGCAGCTCACGCTTGCGTGACACAGAGAACTGCATGATCCGGGCGATGATCGGCGCCAGGACCAGCAGGAGCAGGGCGAACACCAGGAGAAGTGCACCGGCGCCCCCGGAGCTGTTGTCGCGGCGGCGCCCGCCCCCGAGCCACATCATGCGGAAGCCCATGTCGGCGAGCAGGGCGATGACGCCGACCATCGTGACGCAGATGGTCGACACCAGGATGTCGTAGTTCTTCACGTGACTGAGCTCGTGGGCCAGGACGCCCTCCAGCTCCACACGGTTCATCTTCTCGAGCAGGCCCGTCGTGACGGCCACGGCGGCGTGCTGGGGGTTACGACCCGTGGCGAAGGCGTTGGGGGCGGGGTCGTCGACGATGTAGAGACGGGGCTTGGGGAGGCCGCCGGCGATACACAGCCCCTCCACGAGGTTGTGGTAGCGCGCGTACTCCTCCCGGGGCGCCGGTTTCGCCCGGCTCGCCTTCAACGCGATGGTGTCGGACTTGTAGTACGAGCCCCACACCATGAGCATGGCGATCACGAACGCCACCACGATCCAGATCGGCCCGTAGCCGAAGGCCAGCTCGAAGGCCGTGACGACGCCGACGATCAGGACGACGAAGCCCGCCATGATCAGGAAGGTCTTGCGCTTGTTGGACGCGATCTGCTCGTAGATGGTTCTGCGGTCCTTGTCGGGGGTGGCCCGGGGAGGGCCTCCGGGGCGTGGAGCGGTCTAGAACTCCACCTGCACGGGCCCGGTGCTCTCGGGGTCGGCTTCGAAGTACTCGCGTTCGGTGAAGTTGAACATCCCCGCGAGGATGTTGTTGGGGAAGCTCTGGATCCGGGTGTTGAAGTTCAGCGTCGAGTCGTTGAAGAACTGGCGTGCGTAGGCGATCTTGTCCTCGGTGGCGGTGAGCTCCTCCTGGAGGTTGAGGAAGTTCTGGTTGGCCTTGAGGTCGGGGTACGCCTCGGACACCGCGAACAACGACTTGAGTGCTCCCTCCAGGACGTTCTCGGCGTTGGCCTGCTCGTGGACGCCTTCCGCGTTGATGGCCTGGGCGCGTGCGGCCGTGACCTGCTCGAAGGTCTCCTTCTCGTGAGCGGCGTAGCCCTTGACCGTCTCCACGAGATTCGGGATGAGGTCGTAGCGGCGCTTGAGCTGCACGTCGATCTGCGACCAGGCGTTGTCGACCCGGTTGCGGTCACGCACGAGGCGGTTGTACATGACGACCACCGTGATGACGAGCAGGACGACGATCACGGCGATGATGATGAAGGCGGTCACGGGGTGTCCCCTCTTCTCGGACGGGTCGGTGGACGGCGGGTGGTGCTGTGGGTCCGGTCCGGTGCACCATCATACGGCGGGAGCCGCACGTTCCCGGCCACCGGGGGGGCGCCGACGCCGTTCGGACCTGCCCACCGACGGCGGGGTCAGCGACGACCCGCGAGCGATCCGGGCGTCGTGGCGCGGATCGACTCGTAGATCTCCCGGTAGCGCTCCGCGAGGGCGTTCATCGAGAACTCGTCGGCGCGCGCGATGCCGGCCTCGACGAGACCGGCGGCGAGCCCGGGGTCCGTGAGGACGTTGCGGATCGCCTCGGCGAGCGCGCCGGGCCGGCGCGGCTCCACGAGCAGCGCCTCGCGGCCATCACGCGCCACACGCCGGTAGCCGTCGATGTCGCTCGCCACGACGGGCGTGCGCGCGGCCATGGCCTCCACGAGAACGATCCCGAACGACTCCCCCGACACCGAGGGCGCACAGAAAACCGCAGCGCCCTTCAGGCGCCGAGCGAGCTCACGGTCGTCGACGCGGCCGAGCCATGCGACCCCGTCGGGTGCCGACGCCTGGAGCCGTTTCGTGGCGGGGCCGTCACCGCACACCCAGAGATCTGCGACGTCGCCGAGGTCGCGGTAGGCCTCCAGGAGGACGTCGAGTCCCTTACGGGGCTCGTGGCGTCCGACGAATACGACGGCCGGACGGTCCGATGGCCACGGCAGCGCCTCCGCGAACCTCTCGACCTCCACGCCGTTGGGAAGGAGGGTGCACTCGATGTCGAGAAGGGAGCTCGCGGTCTCCCGCGCCTCCTCCGAGACCGCCACCGCCGCGGAGAGCCGTCGGCTCCCCCGCCGGGTCAGCGACCGGGCCATCTGGTACACCGCCACGGGATCTCCCGAGACGTGGAACGTCCCGACCATGGGCCAGGCACCCTCGATCAGTGTGGAGATCGTCGGTCCCGGCACGAAGGGCTCGTGCAGGTGCACGACGTCGGGGTCGATGTCGCGCAGGGCGTCGCGGGTGCGGCGGGCAACCGCCGGCCCGGGTGCGATGGGTGCGATCGACCCGTTCGTGGAGACGCCCGTTGTCGTTCCGACGGGCACGACACCGGGCTCCGGTGGTGGGCCGTCGCACGGGCCGACCACACGCGCGTCGACTCCCTGCGCGCGGAGGGCACGGGCGAGCCCGAGGGCCTGGCCCTGGACACCGCCGGGTACCGACAGGGAGTACGGGCTGACGATCGCGACCCTCACCGGCCGGTGTCCCCTGCCGTCACGGCGCCCGGAACGGCATCCGGAACGGGGCGCGCCGTCCCCGGCCGCCGGTGGTGCGGTCGCTGGGCCAGTTGGGCTGCATCAGATGCCATTGCTCCGGCGCTGCCCGGATGAGCTCCTCGAGCTCATGAGCCAGGCGCTGGGTGAGATCCACGATGTCGTCCCTCAGCTTGCCACGGCGGGCGGCGTCGAGCGGAGGCCGGACCACGGCATGGTGCCCGCCGCGGGGTCTGAAGTAGACGGCCGCGGGAAGAAGCGGCGCTCCGGTGCGCAGTGCCAGGAGCGCGGGACCGGCGGGCAGCGTCGTCGTCTCGCCGAAGAACTCGACCTCGACGCCGTCGCCGGTGAGGTCGCGGTCGCACAGGAGGCACAGCACACTGTTGTCGGCCAGGGCCTGCAGCGATCGTGTCGCCACGTCGGGGCCCAGCGGGATCACGTCCATGCCGAGCGACTCACGGATGTCGACGAACCAGTCGAAGAGCTCCGGGGGCTCCACCTTCTCGACGACGACGCTCAGGTGGTGACCCTGCGACGTCATCCAGAGGCCCGCGGCCTCCCACCCCCCGAGGTGTGGGAGCGCCAGGAGTGTTCCCCGGCCGAGCCCGATGCTCGCTTCCACGTGTTCGAAGCCGTCGATCGACCACCCCCGGAGCACCCCGTCGGGATCGGAGGGAAGCCGGAACAGCTCCAGCCAGTAGCGACCGTACGAGTCGAACGCTGCGGACACGGCGCGCCCGGTCGCGGCCGCCCCGCGCGGGCCACCCCACACCCGTTCGAGATTGCGACGGACGATGCGGCGCCTTCCTGGTTGGGCGAGCGAGAGGGCGCGGCCGAGCGCACGGGCCGTCGGCTCGCCGATGGGCCCGGGAACGCGCGTGGCGATCTCCGCGGCGCTTCGGTACGCGAGGAACGCGAAGTGGTCGGTCGGCCGTCGAGGCTCGGCCACGTGACGGGCCGCTGTCAGGGTCGGGTGCTACGGCCCGCCCGCGTGCGCTCGCGGCGGGCACGGCTCGAGCCGGGCCGCGGCTCCCACCAGCGTCGGCGCTGCGTTCCCTCGGCTGACGCGGCGCGGCGGTGCCGGACGCGCCATGTGCGTGACTCGCGCGGGGGGCCGGCCTGTCGCCAGACCTTCACGAAACGCTGGATCGTGGTGGCCGCACTGAGGACGAGCATCACCCAGAGGACCGGGATCAGGATGTCGAAGGCCAGGCCGACGCCGAGCAGGATCATGCGCTCCGCCCGCTCCATGAGGCCACCCTTGGCACTGAAACCCAGCGCCTCCCCCTTGGCGCGCTCGTAGGAGATGACAGCGCCCAGGGCCGCCACGGCGAAGGCCAGGATCGGCGCGTAGGCGCTGGTGCCCGCGAGGTACCACGCCACGCCACCGAGCAGCAGGGCGTCGGACACGCGGTCGGTGACGGAGTCGAAGAACGCACCGCGGGGACCGTCGTCGCCGCTGCCGCGGGCGACGGTGCCGTCGAGGACGTCGAGGAGCCCGCTGACACACAGGCCGACGACGCCCCAGATGAGGTGGCCGGTGGCGACGAGGAGGGCCGTGGCGATCGAGGCGAGAAGGCCGAGCACCGTGAGGAGGTTGGCGGTGACGCCGATGCGGCGGAGCCCGGCGCCCACGGGGGTGAGGCCCCGCTGCACGCCGTTGCGCATGCGTCCGTCGAGCATCCTGTCGTCCTTCCGACCGGGAGGGCCCGGGCAGGTGGGCCCACACGCAAGCGTCCGGAGCCGCGCGGCTGCGGCACGGAGTGCTCGCGTTCGCGAGCAGGTTAGCAGGTTCCCCGGGGCGGAGCACCCCTGCCGCTCGCGGGGCTCGCGACCTACACTCGCCGCTCCCGAGGTTCGAAAGGACGACCGGCACATGTCACCGGAGGCGAGCGACAGGATCCGCAACGTGGCGCTCGTGGGCCACGGGGGTTCCGGGAAGACCACCCTGACCGAGGCAGCCCTCTTCGAAGCCGGAGCGGTCCCCCGCGCCGGCACCGTCGAGGACGGCACGACCGTGTGCGACTTCGACCCCGAGGAGGTCCGCCGTGGGCTCTCGGTGTCACTCGCGGTCGCTCCGCTCCTCTACGACGGTCACCGCATCAACCTCATCGACACGCCCGGCTACGCCGACTTCATCGGTGACGTGACGGCAGCCCTGCGCGTCGCGGACCTGGCGGTCTTCGTCGTGTCCGCCGTGGAGGGCGTCGAAGTCGGGACGGAGACAGCGTGGCGTCTCGCCGAGGAGCGCGACCTTCCGCGCGCCGTGTTCGTCACGAAGCTCGACCGGGAGCGTGCGTCATTCGACCGGACCCTCGCGGAGCTCAAGGAGAAGTTCGGAGCGGGCGTGGCGCCGCTGGAGCTCCCCATCGGCGTCGAGGCCGACTTCCGTGGCGTGATCGACCTCCTCGACGACAGCGCGCGCACCTACGTCGACGGCACCGCGACCGTCGGGCCCGTCCCCGACGACATGGCGGTCACCGAGCACGAGATCCACGAGGCGCTCATCGAGGGCATCGTCGTGGGCGACGACGACCTCACCGAGAGGTATCTCGCGGACGAGAAGCTCGACCTCGGCGAGATCGTGCACGCCCTCGCCGACGGCATCGCCGCAGCCGACGTGTTCCCCGTGCTGTGCGGGAGCGGGACGACCCACATCGGCATCGACCGGCTGCTGCGGTTCATCGTGGACGAGGGCCCGCCCCCGACCGTGCACGATGGCGGGACGGCCGCCTTCGTCTTCAAGACCATCGCCGATCCCTACGTGGGCCGGGTCAACCTCTTCAAGGTTCTGGCGGGCTCCGTCCGATCCGACGACCACCTCACGAACGACCGCACCGGGGCCGATCTCCGCCTCCACCAGATCACGACGATCTGCGGGAAGGAGCAGGAGCCCACGCCCGAGGTCGGCGCGGGCGACATCGGTGCCGTGGCCAAGCTGACCGACACCGCCACGGGCGACCTCCTGCGCGCCTCCGGCGCCACGGTCACGGTCGACCCTCTCGAGAGCCCGCCCCCGGTTCTCGCCACGGCCGTACGCGCGGCCACCAAGGCCGACGACGACAAGCTCGCCACGGCACTTCACCGCCTCGAGGACGAGGACCCCTCACTCACGGTGGAGCGCAACGACCGGACGCACCAGGTCGTTCTCCGGGGGATGGGAGAGACCCACCTCTCGCTCACGATGTCGCGCCTGCGCGACAAGTACGGCGTCGACGCCACCGAGGAGCCGGTCGCGGTCGAGTACCTCGAGACCGTCACCACGTCGGCCGAGGCTGAGGGCAAGCACAAGAAGCAGAGCGGTGGCCACGGCCAGTTCGGTGTCGCCGTCATCAAGCTCGAGCCGGCACCGCCCGGAACGGGTCTGGAGTTCGTCGACGCCGTCGTGGGTGGCGCGATACCCCGGCCGTTCATCCCCGCCGTCGAGAAGGGCATCCGTGAGGCCATGGAGCGCGGCGGGCTCCACGGTTTCCCTGTCGTCGACGTGAAGGTCACGCTCTTCGACGGGAAGCACCACAGCGTCGACTCCAACGAGGCCAGCTTCAAGATGGCGGGATCGCTGGCGTTCCGGAACGCTCTGGAGAGCGCCAGGCCCGTCGTGCTCGAGCCCGTGAGTGAGCTCGTCGTGATGGTCCCCGAGGAGTTCCAGGGCGACGTGATGGGCGACCTCAACGCCAAGCGCGGTCGCATCCAGGGATCGGCGTCGCTCGGGCGCGGCGAGGCCGAAATCGTGGCCCATGTGCCGACGGCCGAGATCCTGCGCTACGCCATCGACCTCCGCTCCATGACCCACGGCCGGGGGCGCTTCCACGCCGAGCACGACTCCTACGAGCAGGTGCCCGCCCACATCGCCGACTCGCTCGGCGGCTGAGTCACTCCGCGTCGAGGCCGAACTCGGACCAGTCCTCGGGGTTGTCCTCGGTGTAGGAGCCCAGGACCTCGCCGTCGACGCCGTCGAGCTCCACGAGCCCCCGGGTCTTCGGCGGTGACTCCGCCGAGTAGACGAGGATCCGCCACGTGGGCCGGCTGCGCAGGCCCCGCCACGCCAGCTGCGCCGAGGCGTGCCCCACCGGCATCCCGATGGCCCGGTTGGCGATGGCCAGCGCCTCGGTCTGGTCGACAGCCAGGTGCCAGCCGGCGATGAAGTGGTAGGCGGCGATGAGCGTGAGAACCACGGCCGCCACGAGCAACGCCGCGGTCGCTCCCAGCAGCCACGCCACGAGGCAGCCGGCAGCGGTGATCAGATAGAGCGTGCCGGCGATGCGCCGCCGGGCGATGTCGGGGAACGTGTAGGGACCGACATACGCCGTGACGTCGAGATCGTCGGGCAGCGTGTCACCCTCGTCGACGACGTCGTCGGAGACCTCGTGGTCGACCACGTCGCCTGCGTCTGCGTCGCTCACTCCGCTGTCCCCGAGCCGCCCGGCCAGGACGCACGCAGCTTTTCGTAGCTCGTGCGGAGGTCCTCGGGCATGACGCGAGTCTCCGCGACCGTCGTCATGAAGTTCGTATCGGCCGCCCAGCGCGGCAGCACGTGGACGTGCAGGTGGCCCGGGACCCCGGCACCGGCCGCCGTGCCGAGGTTCATGCCGATGTTCACGCCGTCGGGGCGGTAGGCGGCCTTCACGGCCACCGTGGCGTCGCGCACCATCCGGGTCAGGGCCGTGAGCTCCTCGTCGGTGAGGTCCTCGAGCGGACCGACCCGGCGTAGCGGCGCCACCATGCAGTGGCCCGACGAGTAGGGGTACGCGTTCATGACGGCGAACACCGACGCGTCGCGGGCGAGCACGAGAGCCTCGTCAGGATCTGCATCGGCCAGGCGCTCGAAGAGATCGCCGGTCGCCGCCTCGCCCTCGGAGCGGTTGTCGTCGGCCACGCCCTCCACGTAGGACGAACGCCACCCCGCCCAGATCCGCTCGATGCTCATGACGAGGCGATGGGCGCCACAGGACAGGTCACGGGCTGAACTCCGTCATGATCGAGCAGCAACAGACGCGGCGAGTTCGTCCACGAACAGGTCCACAGGAACGTCGCGCTCGGGCTCCTTCACACCACGCCGGTTCACGCCCACGGTCCCGGCCTCCGCGTCGGCGTCACCGACCACGAGAACATAGGGAACCTTGGCGAGGCGGGCATCGCGGACACGGGCGCCGAGCGAATCGTGCGAGGCGTCGACGCGCTCGACCCGGTATCCCTCCGACTCGAGTCGGTCGGCGACGCGAAGGGCGTACGGATCATGGCGGTCGGCCACCGGCAGCACCGTGACCTGCACCGGCGCCAGCCACGTGGGGAATGCTCCGGCGTAGTGCTCGATGAGAAGGCCGAAGAACCGTTCGATCGAGCCGAACAGCGCACGGTGGATCATGATCGGCTGGTGCTTCTCGTTGTCGGAGCCGACGTAGCTCAGCCCGAAGCGAGCGGGCTCCTGGAAGTCGACCTGGAGCGTCGAGAGCTGCCAGCGCCGCCCGATGGCGTCGCGCACGTGGATGTCGATCTTCGGGCCGTAGAAGGCCCCCTCCCCCTCCGCGACCTCGAACGGGATCTCGGTCGCCCCGATGGCCTCGATGAGCGCCGCCGTCGCCAGGTCCCAGTCGGTCCCCGAGCCGACGGACTTCCCCTCGGGGCGTGTCGACACGTCGGCCTCGAAGTCCTCGAAGCCGAAGGCCCGTAGCAGCCGGGTCACGAACTCGATGAGCTCGCTCAGCACGTCGACGATCTGATCGCGCGAGCAGAAGATGTGGCTGTCGTCCTGCGTGAAGCCACGGCTCCGCAGGAGACCGTGCAGAACACCCGACCGTTCGTAGCGGTAGACGGAGCCCAGTTCGAAGATCCGTACGGGCAGGTCACGGTACGAGCGCGTGTGGGACCTGTAGATCAGGATGTGGAACGGGCAGTTCATGGGCTTGGGGTAGTACTGAGCGCCCTCCACCTCCATGGGTGGGTACATGCCCTCGGCGTAGAAGTCGAGGTGACCGCTCGTCTCCCACAGGTTCGACCTGGCGATGTGGGGTGTGAACACGAGGTCGTAGCCGGCGGCCTCGTGCTCGTCGCGCGAGTAGTCCTCCATCACGCGGCGTACCGCAGCGCCCTTCGGGTGCCACAGCGCCAGCCCGGCTCCGAGCTCCTCGGGAAAGGAGAAGAGGTCGAGCTCGGCTCCGAGGCGCCGATGGTCGCGCCGCTCGGCCTCGGCAAGCCGCTCCAGGTGCTCGTCGAGTGCCTTCTGCGACTCCCACGCGGTGCCGTAGATCCGCTGCAGCATCGGGCGCTTCTCGTCACCGCGCCAGTAGGCCCCCGCGACGTGGAGGAGCTTGAATGCACCGAGACGGCCCGTGGACGGGACGTGCGGGCCGCGGCAGAGGTCGACGAACTCGTCGGCGCCGTCGCGCGGGTTGCGGTAGAGCGAGATCACCTCACCGTCCTCGACCTCGGACGAGTCCGTCGGGTCGACGCGCTCGATGATCTCACGCTTGTAGGGCTGGTCGGAGAAGATCCGCAGCGCGTCGTCCCGGTCGACCTCGTCGCGCACGAACTCCTCGTCGTCCGCCACGATCTGGCGCATCCTCTCCTCGATGCGCTCGAGATCCCCCTCGGAGAAGTGCTCTCCCCCGGGGAGCTCGAAGTCGTAGTAGAAGCCGTCCTCGATGGCCGGGCCGATCGCGAACCTGGCACCGGGGAACAGGTCCGTCACGGCCTGGGCGAGCACGTGCGCCGTGGAATGACGCAGGACCTCACGACCCTCGGGCGACGCGGGCGTGATGATCTCCAGGGCGACGTCGCGCTCGATCGGGTGGTCGAGGTCGGTCCAGGCGCCATCCTCACGCGCGGCGAGGGCGTCACGGCCGAGGCGCTGTCCGATACCGGACGCGATCTCCCCTGCCGTCACACCAGCGGGGTGCTGCTGCGTGGAGCCGTCGGGAAGCGTGATGGTGAGGTCGCTCATCGGCGGGCGACGTTACCAGCGGCCCCCTGTGAACCCCGCGACTGTTACCCGGACAGGTGCGGACGTCGCAGCGTGTCAGAGGCCGACGCCCATGAGCTCCGACAGCTCGCAAAGTGTCGACGGCGCCGACTCGTCGGAGCCGCCCGAGAGGATGGCGCTCGCCAGGTCGTCGAGCGCCTCCAGCGCGCGCGGTGCATCGAGATCGTCGTCGAGCGCGGCGCGTACCCTCGCGGAGAACGGCCGGGGGTCGGGACCGGAGTCGCGCCTCGCCGCAGCTGTGAGCCGGTTGAGGAGCGCCGTGCCCTCCTCGATGTCGGTGTCGTACCACTCGAAGCCGGCGCGGTAGTGGTGGCGGAGCAGCGCCAGGCGTATCGCCCGGGGGTCGGCAGTGTCGAGCAGGTCGCTGACGAACACGAGGTTGCCGAGCGACTTCGACATCTTCTCGCCCTCGTAGTTCACCATCGCCGAGTGCATCCAGTGGCGTGCGTACGGCTCGCCCGAGAGCGCCTCGCTCTGGGCGATCTCGCTCTCGTGGTGCGGGAAGATGAGGTCGGTGCCACCGCCGTGGAGGTCGAGGGTCGGGCCGTGCTCGTGCATGGCCATGGCGGAGCACTCGATGTGCCAGCCCGGCCGACCCGTTCCGAACGGTGCCCGCCACGCCGGTTCGTCGGGCCCGGAGGCCTGCCACAGCACGAAGTCGAGCGGCGCCCGCCGACTGGGGTCGTCGGGGTTGCCGCCGCGGGCACGGGCCAGTCGGACCATCTGGTCCTCCGGGTAGTGCGACAGCTTGCCGTAGTCGGGAAACCGGGACACGTCGTAGTAGACGGTGCCGTGCGTGAGGTAGGCGTGACCCGATTCGAGGAGTCGACCGACGAGATCCTGGATGTGGGGGATGGCCTCTGTGGCGCGGGGCTCGGCGACGGCGGGGCGCATCCCGAGGGACTCCATGTCGCTGCGGAACCGGCGCATCTCCGCTTCCGCGAGCTCGAGGTAGGGAACGGCGAGCTCGCGGGCCTTCGGGAGGATCGAGTCGTCGACGTCGGTGACGTTGCGAACCATCCGGACGTCGTGGCCGAGCTCCTCGAGACGACGGATCAGGAGGTCGTACGCCAGGTATGTCGCGGCATGGCCCAGATGGGTCGAATCGTAGGGGGTGATACCGCACACGTACATGCGCACGGTCTCGGGTGGTTCGAAGGGAACCACCTCGCGGCGGGCGGTGTCGTAGAGACGGAGCCCCACGCTCAGGGCTCGATGCCGCGCAGCGATACGCTGCCCCGGCCCTCGTGGCGGAGGTTGGCGGTGAGCAGGACCGCCGCGAATGCCTCGAGGCCGACCGAGTTGTGCAGGGAGCCGCCGTCGAAGGCACGGACGTGCGGAATCGAGCCGACGAGCTCGATCACGGCCCTCCGCGCGGCGTCGTCGTCACCGACGACGGTGATGTCGTCCTCCATGGCCGTGTCGAGATCGGCGAAGACAGCGGCTGGAACGTGGTGGAACGCCGCCGTGACACGCGCGTCGGGTGCCGCCGCCTGAATGGCCAGCGCGATCGACCCCTCTTCGGGGAGGATGGCGCGGAACTCGTTCCCCACCTTCTGGAGGCCGTTGGCCATCGACACCACGATCCGGCCTGCCAGGGCGTCGGCGTGCTGCTCGGCGGTGGAGGCTGCTGCATCCCATTTCGTGGCGATCACGACGATGTCGCTTGCGGCGGCCTCGGCGTTGTCGGCCGCCCGCAACGTGGCGACCCGGCCCCCCCAGCGCGTGCGGAGCTCCTCGACGATCGCCTGGGCCTTCGCAGGGTCGCGGGACCCGACGACGACGTCGTGGCCGACGGACGCGAGCCGCGCGGCGAGGCCACGCCCGGCGGGGCCCGTGGCCCCGAAAATCCCGATCTGCACGGGCCTAGGTTGGCAGACCGGGCGTGGACCGTCGGGATTGCGCGTGGCGGGTGCGGCTACGAGGCCACACAGCCGTCACCCAGGAGTATCCGCAGCTCGGCGTAGAGCCCGTTGGAGGAGTCGACGACGAACTCGTCGCCGAGTTGAACGACGGTCGTCTTGTCGGGGCCCTCGAGCTGCACGTAGACGGGGCTGTCACCGGGGTGCTCGAGGAGGAGCGCCTTCAGGTCACGCACCCTCTCCGGGGCCAGGGACCCGACCGGGACGCGGAGCCGCACGGGGGGGCCGCCGTCGAACACGACATCGGGTGCGGTGATCTCCATGGCGATGATCTTCGGCTGGTCGTCGCGACGGTCGACCCTGCCCTTGACGCACACGATCTCGCCGTCGGCGTCGTCGTGGAGGAGGTGGCCGAAGGCGACCATCGTCTTGGGGAACACCATCACCTCGAGCGCACCATCCATGTCCTCGAGGGTGAACGTGGCCATGAGGTCGCCGCGTTTGGTGTAGCGGCGAGCCAGCGCCGTGACGACGCCGGCGGTGGTGCGCGTCTCGCCGTCGCTCAGCTCACGGAGCTCGGAGAGCCCGCACTCGACGTAGCGACGCAGTGACCGTTGCGCCGCGAGCATCGGATGCTCGCTCACGTAGAGCCCGAGCATCTCCTTTTCCAGGCCGAGGCGCTTCTTCTTGTCGAACTCCCCGTCGGGGATCGGCTCTCGCTCGCCGAAGCCGCTGCCGTTCTCGAGGTCGCCACCGACGTCGCCGAAGAGGCTCATGATCCCGGCGTCGCGTTCGCGCCGCCGGGCGACCGTGCGGTCGACGATCGTCTCGAACACGCTGAGCAGTCCCTGCCGGGGGTGTCCGAGTGAGTCGAAGGCACCCGCCTTGATCAGGGACTCGATGGTCCGCTTGTTGAGAACGACCGGGTCGACGCGCTCGCAGAAGTCGTAGAAGTCCTCGAACGGGCCGGTGGCACGGCGCTCGTCGATCATGAGGCCCACCAGGCCCTCGCCGACGTTGCGCACCGCCGACAGGCCGAACCGGATGGCCCCGTCGCGAACGGTGAAGTCACTCTCCGAGGCGTTGACGTCGGGAACCCGGACCTCGACACCGAGCCGGCGCGCCTCGTTCAGGTAGACCGCACTCTTGTCCTTGTCGCCCTTCACGCTCGTGAGCAACGCGGCCAGGTACTCCCGGGGATGGTTCGCCTTGAGCCAGGCGGTCTGGTAGGCGACGAGCCCGTACCCGAAGGAGTGCGACTTGTTGAAGGAGTAGTCGGCGAACGGCTCGATGATGTCGAACATCTCCTCACCGAACGCACGGTCGTGGCCCTGCGTGACACATCCCTCGACGAACTTCGAGCGGTGCTCGGCGATGAGCTCGCGGATCTTCTTGCCCGTGGCCTTGCGGAGGTTGTCGGCCTCCTCGAGGGAGTAGCCGGCGAGCTTCTGGGCCACGCGCATCAGCTGCTCCTGGTAGATCATCAGCCCGTAGGTGGGCTCGAGGATCTCGACGAGGTCGTCGTGGTAGTAGGTGACGGGCTTGCGGCCGTTCTTGCGGTCGGCGAAGTCGGTGTGCATGTTCGACTCCATCGGGCCCGGTCGGTACAGAGCCACGAGCGCGCAGATGTCCTCGAACGTCGTGGGCGCGAGAGATCGCATGAGGGAGCGCATCGGGCCCCCCTCGAGCTGGAACACGCCGATGGAGTCGCCGGCGCGCAGCATCGCGAAGGTCTTGTCGTCGTCGAGGGGGACGCGGTCGATGTCGGGACGCTCGCCGGTGCTGTCCTCCACGAGGTCGAGAGCGATCTCCATCACGTCGAGGTTGCGGAGCCCGAGGAAGTCCATCTTGAGCAGGCCCAGGTCCTCGACCCCGTGCATCTCGTACTGCGTGACGATCGGGGCGTCGTCGAGGTCGCCACCGGGCTGCGGCTTGCGCTGGATGGGAACGTACTCGGTGAGCGGGTCGCGCGTGATCACGACCGCGGCGGCGTGGATGCCGTCCTGGCGCCGCATCCCCTCGAGGCCGCGTGCGACGTCGATGACGCGCTTGGCCTCGGGGTCGGACCCGTACAGCTCGCGGAGGTCGGCCGCCATCTTGTAGCCCTCTGCGTGCTTGTCGGTCTTCTCGAGGCATGCAGCGAGAGGTGTGTCGCGACCCATGATGAGCGGTGGCATGAGCTTGGCGATCTTGTCGCCCACGGAATACGGGAACCCGAGGACGCGGGCACCGTCGCGCACGGCCGCGCGCGCCTTGATGGTGGAGAACGTGACGATCTGGGCGACACGGTCCTCGCCGTAGCGCTCGGCGGCGTACCTGATCATCTCGCCGCGGTAGCGGCTGTCGAAGTCCATGTCGATGTCGGGCATCTGCTTGCGGCCGGGGTTGAGGAAGCGCTCGAACAGCAGGTCGTAGCGGATCGGGTCGATGTCGACGATGTCGAGGCAGTAGGCGACGCACGACCCGGCGGCGCTGCCCCGGCCCGGGCCGACCCGGATGCTGCGGCTGCGGGCGTGGCGCACGAGGTCCCACACCACGAGGAAGTAGGCCGAGAAGCCCATCGCGGAGATGACCCCGAGCTCGTAGTCGATCCGTTCCGCGACGTGTGGCGGAAGAGTGTCGCCGTAGCGGCGGTGGGCGCCCTCCTCGGTGAGGTGGCGGAGGTAGGTGTCCTGGTCGTGGCCCTCGGGAACCGGGAACTCGGGAAGGACCGGCTGGTCGAACTCGATCTCGACCTGTGCCCGCTCGGCGACGAGCAGCGTGTTGTCGCAGGCATCGGGGTGGTCCGCGAAGAGATCCCGCATCTCCTGTGCGCTCTTGAGGTAGAACTCCTCGGCGTCGAAGGTGAAGCGGTTCGGGTCGTCCATCGTGGAGCCGGTCTGCACACACAACAATGCGTCGTGCGCCTCGGCGTCGTGCTTGTGGGTGTAGTGGCTGTCGTTGGTGGCGAGGAGTGGGGCGTCGAGGCGCCGGGCAATCTCGACGAGCTGCGGGTTGACGAGGTGATCCTCGGCCAATCCGTGATCCTGGAGCTCGACGAAGAACGAGTCGCGCCCGAACACACTCTGGAAGCGCTCGACGGCACTCTCGGCCCCCGCCCGGTCGTTCTTCTGGAGGAGCTGGCAGACGAGCCCGCCGAGACAGCCACTGGTGGCGACGAGGCCCTCGCTGTGGCGCTCGAGAAGATCCCAGTCGGCTCGCGGCTTGTAGTAGAAGCCGTCGAGGTAGGCGCGTGAGGACACCGCCATCAGGTTGTGGTACCCGACGTCGTTCTCCGCGAGCAGCGTGAGGTGGAAGATCTCGTGCTCGGAGCGCTTGGGCCGCTCGGTACGCGGGGTCGTGACGAAGTAGGCCTCGGTTCCGATGACGGGGTCGAGGCCCGCGTCACGCGCCGAGCGGTAGAAGTCGAGGACCCCGTACATGTTGCCGTGGTCGGTGATGCCGATGGCCGGTTGGCCGTCGCCGGCGGCGGCCGCCACGACCTCGTCGATCCGCGAGGCGCCGTCGAGCATGGAGTACTCGGTGTGGAGGTGCAGGTGGGCGAAGGACGCGCTCACGGCCGGCCGACTCCGCACCGCCCGCTCACGGGCATGTCGCTCACGGAGCACGACTCGTGGTGCACGTCGGCCATGTCGGTGTTCAGTCCCCCCGGCGAGAGTTCTCCACAGGTTCCGGGGAAGCCTGTGGAGAACTACATCGGTGTAACTCGGCGCGTCGATCCTAGCGCGCGTCCCGCCCCGGCGGGGCTCCCTCACCCGGCCGAGACGCCGGCCGGCGCACGCTCGCGTGGTACCTCACGGGCCCCCGCCCGTCGCGGCCAGGAGCGGCACCTGCATCTCGTCGGGCGTGACGCTCCCGTGGGCCGCCACCAGGGAGGTCTCGCGCGGAAGCGCCGGGTCCACGAACCCGACGGGCTCCCGCGCGGCCAGGACGACGTCGCCGACGCGGCGACGGGCCGACGCCGCGACCTCGGCCCCGAGCCAGCCGTCGTCGAGCAGCTCGTCGCGTTCGAAGACCCACGCCACGTGCCCGAACTCCTCGCGGGCCGCTGCTGCCAGCTCCATGGCGCTCCCCCGCTCCGCATGCAGGTAGCGGAACCGGCCGTCACCCGAGCACGACGCCACGAGCTCGCGGAGCCCGTCGAGCTCCACCCAGCCGTCCGGACCGACCTGCACGTGACCGTGATCGGCGGTGACCGCCACCGCGGCGTGAGCGGGAAGCGCCGACAGGAGCTCACCCACCAGGCGGTCGGTGGCAGCGAGCTCCCGGGTGAAGTAGCCGTCGAGCAGCCCGAACTCGTGGGCGACGGTGTCGACTCCCGGGTAGTAGGCGTAGACGAGCTTCTCTCCGTCCTCGACGAGCTCCCGGCATCGTTCGACGAGGGTGGATGTCGCCGACCAGCCGAAGAAGCGACTTCCCCGCAGGTGCGCCTCGGAGAAGCCCGACCCGCGGAACTCCCGCTTGGTGACGACAGGTACCGGTCGCCCGAGAAAGCCGGCGTGGCGTTGGATCTCGTAGGGGTCGGGAGGAGGGTGACCGTCTTCGTAGCGCCACCGGAGAACATTGAGGACGCGACGGTCAACCCGCATCCGGAATCCCGTGACGCCGTGCTGTGAGGGTGTCAGGCCCGTGACGATCGACGTGAGCGCCGAGCTCGTCGTCGAGGGTACGACCGTCGTGAGATCCGAGCGCTGCATCCCGGCGAGTGTCGGCAGCATGCTGCCGTGCGCGTCGAGGGAGTGTGTACCCAGCCCGTCGAGGACGAGGAGAACCACGGCATCGGCCTCGGCCAGCAGATCAGGCATCCAGGCGGGCGATGTACCCGTCAGCAACGCGGGAACGACGCCCCGGACGTTGGCGGCGTCGTAGTCCGGCCGGACGGGATCCATCGGCGCAACCTAGTGCCTCCCGTTGCCGCCGGGTGCGGCCACAACCGGACGCCACGCCGGGCGACGTTCCGCACACGCGTTGTCGGGCGTGCGACCATGGTGCCGTGAAGGTCTCGACCCGAGGTGACTATGCGGCACGGGCGCTGCTGTCGCTGGCGTTGCGCAACTCGCCCGACCCGACCTCGGTGAAGGAGATCGCCGAGCGAACCGACCTCCCCCAGCCCTATCTCGAGCAGATCCTGCTCACCGTGAAGGGTGCCGGTCTGGTGCGCTCCAAGCGTGGTGTGGGGGGTGGCTACGTGCTCGCACGACCACCGGACGACATCACGCTCGCCGATGTCCTGGCTGCCGTCGACGGGCCGCTCACCGAGGTCGTCGACGACCACGACCACTGCGAGGGCCACTGCGTCCTCCAGGAGGTCTGGACCGGCGTGTCGGAGGAGATGCGCCGCACGCTCGAGGGCTACACGCTGGCCGACCTCGTGCACCGGACACGGATCGGCCACGCGGGTGCGTCCGACACCGAAGGGACCGACGGGACCGCCGCCACGTCCGCCGGGAGTGTCGCCGCGACCTGATCCTGTCGTGGGCGCCCTCGCGGTCGGGTCGGTCAGTCGGTGTCGCGCAAACTCTCGAGTACCGCGTCGAGGTCGGGGGGAAGCGGTTCCTCGAAGGACAGCATCTCGCCCGTTCGCGGGTGACGGAACCCCAGGAGCCGGGCATGGAGGAAGAGTCGGTCGGGACGGACTCCCGAGCGTGCGCCTCCGTACTCCGCGTCGCCGACGACGGGATGACCGATGGCCGCGCAGTGCACACGGATCTGGTGCGTCCGGCCCGTCTCGAGGCTGCACTCGAGTAGCGACACCTCGGGGCGGGTGAAGCGCTCCAGGACCTCGTAGCCGGTTCGGGCCTCGCGGCCCGACGACCGGACCGCCATCCGGGTCCTTCGGCCCGGCGACCGGCCGATCGGGGCGTCGATCAACCCCCGCTCGGAATCCGGCGATCCCCACACGAGCGCCAGGTAGCGCCGTTGCACCTCGCGGGCGGCCATCTGCGCCACGAGGTCGTCGTAGGCGGTCGCAGAACGCGCGACGACGAGGAGCCCACTGGTGTCCCTGTCGAGGCGGTGGACGATCCCGGGGCGGTCGCGGTCCCCCACGCCGGCGATCTCGGGGAAGACGCGCAACAGGCCGTGGACGAGGGTGTCGTCGTGGTGGCCGGCGCCGGGGTGCACGACGACGCCCGCCGGCTTGACGACCACTGCCACGTCGTCGTCGCTGTAGCGGACATCCACCTCGACAGGTCCTGCCGTGGGATCCGACTGCGTGGACGTCTCCTCGACGACCACGACGGTGCTGCCCGCGACAAGGCGGTGGCTCTTGCCGACGACTTCCCCGTCGACTGATATGCCGCCGGCGTCGGCGAGTGCCGCCACGGACGTGCGCGGGCGCTCCAACAGGAGGGCGAGCGCCCGGTCGACTCGCTCGCCGTCGAGCGTGGCGGGTGTCTCGACGCGCCGCACCGGCATTGCGGCGCCTCAGGCCTTCCAGCCCCGCCAGATGATGAGCACGGCTCCGACGGTGATGGCGGAGTCGGCCACGTTGAACGTCGGCCACCCGCCCACGTAGATGAAGTCGACGACCGCCCCTTTCAAGAAACCGGGGTCCCGGAAGATCCGGTCGAGGAGGTTCCCGAGAGCGCCACCCAGGACGAGCGACAGGCCGACCACCATCCACACGTCGGTGGAGCGGGTCGCGGCGCGTGCGAGGAACACCGCGACGACGACCGCCAAGATCGCCAGCACGGGCGTGAAGGACTGGAAGAGGCTGAACGCACCGCCGGTGTTGCGCCCGAGCTGGAACATGATGACATCGCCCCACACGCGGATCGGCTGATCGGCGAGGTCACGGACCGCCCACGCCTTCGTGACCTGGTCGATCAACAGGACCGCAGCAACGACAACGGGCGGGAGCCATCCGGGTGGCCCCCTCCGGTCAGTGAGTGGCTCGTCGGTCTCGGACACGCCCTGCTGCCTAACGACGACGCTCCGCCCGTGTCTTGCAGTCCACGCACGTCTCGACCCACGGCAGCGCCTCCAGGCGCGCGATCGGGAGGCGCTTCCGTGCGGGGACGCACACGCCGTACGTTCCGTTCTCGATCCGCTCCATCGCCCGGTCGATCTCCTCGACGATCTGCCGGTTGGCGGCGCTCAGGAAGAGGTCACGCTCACGCTCGACGCTGAGCGTGTCGCCCTCACCCGACTCCTCGTCGAACTGGGTGTCGCCCTGGTCACGTTCGGCCGCGAGCTGATCGGCCTCGGCGCGCAGTTCGTCGGCCTGTTCGAGCAGGTGCGCACGCTCGGTGCGAAGCTGCTCGCGGAACTGCTCGATGCGCTTCGGGCTGAGGTTGGGCTTCTGCGGGGTGACGACGAAGCCCGAGACCGAGCAGATGACCTTCCCCGGCTTGAGCTTGGGCCGGACCATCTCGGTCGGCGACTTCCTGGGCGGTGCCTTCTTCGCGGGCTTCTTCTTCGCGGGCTTCTTCTTCGCGGGCTTCTTGCTCGCGGGCTTCTTGCTCGCGGGCTTCTTGCTCGCGGGCTTCTTGCTCGCGGGCTTCTTCTTCGCCGGCTTCTTGCTCGCGGGCTTCTTCTTCGCCGGCTTCTTCCTCGCGGGCTTCGTCGCCTTCCCGGCCGGTGCCTTCCGCCGTGCGGGTGCCTTCTTCGTCGCCTTCTTTGCCTTCTTCGCCGGCGTCTTCTTCTTCGCAGGCTTCCTGGTGGCCATCGTTCCTCGCGTTCGGCCCGGCGACTCGACGGGGGCGCCCGGGGGCGCGGGAGTGTAGGCGCACCCCGTGGGGTGGGCAAACATCCTTCCCGTCCGGCCACGGCGGATCGGTACTGTGAGCGCCATGCCGTTCGAGCCTCCCGGGTCCTTCGACCTCGTCGCGCTCGAGGAGCGCGTCCTCAGCCGCTGGGACTCCCACGACGTCTTCGCCCGGAGCCTCGAGCAGCGCACCGGGGCACCCGAGTGGGTCTTCTACGAGGGCCCGCCCACGGCCAACGGTCGGCCCGGAATCCACCACGTGTGGGCACGCCTCTTCAAGGACCTCTACCCCCGGTTCCACACGATGCGTGGTCGCTACGTCGCCCGCAAGGGAGGGTGGGACTGCCACGGGCTCCCCGTGGAGGTGGAGGTTGAAAAGGAGCTGGGATTCGCCGGCAAGGACGAGATCGAGGCCTACGGCATCGAGGCCTTCAATGCCCGGTGCCGCGAGTCGGTCCAGCGCTACGTGGGCGATTTCGAGGAGCTCACCCGGCGGATCGGTATGTGGATCGACACCGACGACGCCTACTGGACTCTCGACAACTCGTACATCGAGAGCGTGTGGTGGCTGTTCCGGCGTATCTGGGACGCAGGCCTCATCTACGAGGGTTTCAAGGTCGTCCCGTACTGCGGGCGGTGCGGGACAGCCCTGTCGAGCCACGAGCTCGGGCAGCCGGGCGCGTACCGCGACATCACCGAGCCGTCGGTCTACGTGCGCTTCCCCCTCGTCGACGACGACGCCGACCTGCTGGTGTGGACGACGACCCCGTGGACGCTCGTGTCCAACATCGCCACCGCCGTGAGCCCCGACGTCGAGTATGCACGGGTGCGCGCGCCCGGCGGCGTGCCGGCCGGGCGACGCGACCTGATCATGGCCGCCGCGCGGGTTCCCGACGTGCTCGGTCAGGACGCGGAGATCGTGGAGCTCCTCGGGGCACCCGACCTCGTGGGGCGCCACTACGCGCGCCCCTTCGACACGCTGCCCGTCGACGGTGAGGCCCACCGGGTCGTGGCCGCCGACTTCGTGACCATCGACGAGGGCTCGGGGATCGTGCACCTGGCTCCGGCGTTCGGTGAGATCGACCGTGAGGTCGCAGAGGCCGAGGGCCTCCCGGTCCTCAACCCGGTCGACGCGGAGGCGCGCTTCGGCCCGGAGGTACCCGCCCACGAAGGGACGTTCGTCAAGGACGCCGATGCCGCTCTCGTGCGCGAGCTCGACGAACGTGGCCTTCTCGAGAAGGTCGTCGACTACACCCACTCCTACCCACACTGCTGGCGTTGCTCCACGCCGCTCATCTACTGGGGCAAGCCGACCTGGTTCGCCGCCACGTCGTCGCGGCGCGAGGCGCTTCTGCGTGAGAACGAGACCATCGGATGGCACCCCGGGCACATCAAGCACGGGCGTTTCGGCGACTGGCTCGAGAACAACGTCGACTGGGCTCTCTCGCGCGACCGGTTCTGGGGGACCCCCATCCCGGTGTGGCGTTGCGACGAGTGCGGCCACGACGTATGTGTGGGATCCGTCGAGGAGTTGTCCGGGCTGGCCGGACGCGACCTCGGTGACCTCGATCTCCACCGCCCCTTCGTCGACGACGTCACCGTGTCGTGCCCCGAATGCGACGGGTCGGCCCACCGGGTCGGTCCTGTCCTCGACGCGTGGTTCGACTCCGGATCGATGCCCGCGGCACAGCTCCACTACCCGTTCGAGGGTGCCGACACCTTCGAGAAGCGTTTTCCCGCCGACTTCATCTGTGAGGCCATCGACCAGACACGCGGCTGGTTCTACTCGCTCCTCGCCGTCAACACACTGGCGTTCGACGCCACTCCCTATCGAAACGTCGTGTGTCTGGCGCTCGTCGTCGACCGCGCCGGCCAGAAGATGTCGAAGTCGAAGGGGAACGTGATCGACCCCTGGTCGATCCTCGACTCTCGGGGGGCCGACGCCCTGCGCTGGTACTTCTTCGCCGCCGGATCACCGTGGACGCAGCGCCGCGTCCACGAGGACGGCATCGACGAGTCGACCCGCCGGTTCCTCCTCACCCTCTGGAACACGCTGTCGTTCTTCGTGACCTACGCCAACCTCGAGGGCTTCGAGCCGCCGGCCGACGGTACGAGTGTCGCTGCGCCCACCCACCCCCTCGACCGCTGGATGCGCTCACGGCTCCATCACACGATCGCCGCCGTCACCGACGCCCTCGAGTCCTTCGACGCGCTGAGTGCCGCACAGCACCTCGAGCGCCTCGTCGACGACACGTCCAACTGGTACGTCCGGCGGAGTCGGCCGCGTTTCTGGCGGTCCGACGCGGCCGACCACACGGCTCACGCCACGCTGCACGAGGTGCTCTCCACACTGGCCCGGCTCCTGGCTCCCTTCACGCCGTTCGTGGCCGACGAGATCCACCACACGCTGTCGGGCTCCGCCCGCTACTGCAGCGTCCACCTCGAGGACTGGCCCGAGGTCGACGACACGGCGCTCGATCCCGGCCTCGAGGACGAGATGTCGTTCGCGCGCTCGGTCGTGTCGCTCGGCCGTGCGGCCCGGGAGGAGGCCAAGGTGCGTGTGCGCCAGCCACTGCCCCGCGCCCTGGTCCTCACACGCGATCCGCTGAGCGACACCGTCGTGGCGGAGGTTGCCGCCGAGCTCAACGTCAAGTCGGTGGAGGCCGTCGACAGCCTCGAAGGACTGCTCGACTACTCGGTCACACCCAACTTCCGGGCGCTCGGCCCCCGCCTCGGGAAGCAACTCCCCGCCGTGAAGGAGGCGCTGGCCGCGCTCGACGGCGCACTCGCGCGGCGATCCCTCGACGACACAGGGTCGCTCACGGTCCACATCGGCGACGACACCGTCGAACTCGGTCCTGACGACGTGGAGATCCGGGCGCGCGAGCACGAGGAGCTCGCGCTCGCCGAGGAGGGCTCGCTGGCCGTGGCGCTCGACCTCTCACTCACCGATGAGCTCATCGCGGAGGGTCGGGCCCGGGAGATCGCGCGCGCCCTCAACGAGGAGCGCAAGAAGGCGGGCTTCGACATCGCCGACCGGGTCACCGTGCGCCTCGCAGGCCCCGACGCCCTCGTGTCGGCGTCGCGCGTACACGCCGACTGGATCGCCGGTGAGATCCTCGCGGTGGCGTTCGAGGTCCTCGACGACGCACCGGAGCGGGCGCGGGAGGTCGTCGTCGCGGGCGAACCGATGTGGGTGGTGCTGGAGATCAGCCGAGACGACTGACGGCTCAGCGGCCCCGGCGGAACATGTCGCCGAAGCGCCCGGAGTTCTCGGCGACGTCGTCCTGGTCGAACGCCGTGGCGTCGTCGCCTTCGTCACGTGGACCGAGCGGGGCGTCGTCACGCACGGCGTCGCGGAGGCTGGCGAAGAAGGCGTCATCGTCGAGCGAGCCCGGCTCGTCGTCGGTGTCGTCCTCGTTGGAGGTGAACAGACGGCCGCGTGCGACAGGCTGGGACACCTCACCCGTGGTCTCCGGGGACACGTCGTCGGCGGGCACGTCGACCGGCACGGCCTCCAGCGGTGCGGAGCCACCGGCTGGCCCGTCGTCGGGCTCCCCGGGTTCGGGCAGGCCCATCTCGGCGCGCTCGAGCATCCCCAGCTCGACAGTGTTGTCGGGCTCCGCGTGCTCCGACGACGCCACGTCGGCGCCGCCGGGCTCCGGTGTGTCGGTGGTGGCGGCGTACTCCCCGGAGGCGGCGCGGTCGTCGGGCGTGGCGTAGCGCTCCGGGCCCGCGGGGATGTCGGTCTCGTGCAGCGCAGGTCGCTCCGGTGTCTCGACCGGGGGGCGCGCCGTGAGCGTCTCGAGGTCGCCGGCGATTGCGGCGCGCAGGCGGTCGCGGTAGTCGGACTCGAACGTGTCGAGGGCCTCGACGTTGGCGGCGAGGGCGTCGCGCTCGGAGATGAGACGTGCGACCTCGCTCTCGATCCGTGAGCGCTCTGCCTCGGCGAGGCGGCGCGCCTCCGCCTCCGCGTTGCGGACCGTCGTGTCGGCCTGGAGGGTCGCCTCCTCGACCATCTGGTCGGCGCGCTCCTTGGCCTCCGCGACGGTCTCGTCGGCTGTGCGCTGCGCGAGGAGCAGCGTCCGCTGCAACAGACCTTCGGAGTCCTGCGTTCGGCCGCTACTCGACTCGACCTCGGCGACGCGCTCACTCAGGCCGTTGACGCGCTCGGTGAGCGCCTCGATCGTCGCGGCGGCCCGCTCGAGCAGGTCGTCGGTCTGGTCGCGGTGGTAGCCGCGGCGCTCCTCTTTGATCTCGGAGTTGCGAAGTTCCTGCGGGGTGACGTCCATGGGCCCATGGTAGCGACGGAACGTGCGCGAGGGGCGGAAAGTGGCTGGTTGCGCTCAGGCCCTGCACACGAACTGCTGGAGGACGAGGAGGCCCATGAACAGCACGAGAAAGGAGAGATCGAACATCCCGGCGGGCGGTATCAGGCGCCGGAGAGGGGCGAGTGCCGGCTCGGTGAGATCACGCAGGATGCCCGAAACCGTCGCCATTCCCGTGCCGGGACGGACCGGGAACCAGCTCAGGACCGCCCGGAGGACGAGGACGACGAGATAGACGTTGATGAGGACACAGAGGATTTCCACGACGAGGCACCCGGGTCAGGCCCGGTAGAGGCCCCGGGCCTGGAGCCTCTCCTTCTCCTCCTCGGAGACCTCGACGTTGTCGGGCGCCAGCAGGAACACCTGGTCGGCGACCCGCGACATCGAGCCCTCGACGGCGTAGGCGAGGCCGGAGGAGAAGTC
This sequence comes from Acidimicrobiia bacterium, assembly GCA_041394025.1. NCBI lineage: Bacteria > Bacillati > Actinomycetota > Acidimicrobiia > Acidimicrobiia bacterium. Next base: position 813,611 of record JAWKJA010000002.1, read on the forward strand.
GATCAGCCGCCGCTGGAGGTCGCGCGACAGGCCCTGGATGTTGATGATGACGGGCTGACCCGCCTTGAGGCGGTCGCCGACCTCCTGGGCGTCGTTGAACCCGTGCGGCTCCACGACGTGGACCCGCGAGCGGGTCGTCTCCACGGCACGAATCGTGCTGGGTCGGACGGGTTCGGCCGCCGGTCGCGGCTCACCGCCCTGCTCACCCGGGTCGGAGTCGCCCTGTCGCGGAAGCGTGCGCACCGTCGGGCCGCTATCGGGCCTCGGCTCGACCGCCCGTCGCGGCGACTCGTAGGGGTTGCGCGGGCGCTCCGGACCGCTGTCGCCGGTACCGTCGTCGAGAAAATCGCCGTCGTCGTCGGTGTAGTCGTCGTCGAAGTCGTCGAACTCGTCGTCGACGAGCCCGAGGTAGACCATCGCCCGGTGCCACATTCCTGCCATGTCGTCCCCTCTCGAAAAATCAGCCTAGCGGGAGGCGCTCGGCCCTTCCCGGACCGGACCGCCCACCGAACAGGGCACGACCCACCCGCACGAGCGTCGCGCCCTCCTCGACCGCCGCGGGGTAGTCGTCGGTCATCCCCATCGACAGCTCGGGGACGTCCAACTCCCGGGCCAGGTCCCGGAGGCGGGCGAAATGGGGGCGGGGCGGGTCGTCGGGTGGAGGTACGGTCATCAGGCCCCGGACGTCGAGGCCGCACTCGCGCGCGTGCCCGACGAGATCGCCGGTCGCCGCCGGGTCGCATCCGCCCTTCGACGCCTCGCCGCCGAGCTTGACCTGTACGAGCACGGTGGCTCCCGGCACCCGACGGGCGATCTCGTCGGCCAACCGAGCGCGGTCGACCGAGTGCCAGACATCGACGTACCCCGCGAGGTCCCTGACCTTGTTGCGCTGGAGTCGGCCCACGAAGTGCCACGTGGCGCGCCGTCCGGCCAGGGCCTCGACGTCGTCGTGCTTGGCGAGCAGCTCCTGTGCCCGGTTCTCCCCGAGATCGACGATTCCGCTCGCCAGGGCCGCGGCGACGGTGGGCGCGTCGAACGTCTTTCCGACACCCACGACCGTGACGTCGTCGGCGCGGCGCCCGACGCGAGCCGCCGCCTCGGCGACCGTGTCGTACACCGCACGCACCCGGGCGGCGATCCCCCCCACGTCGACCGGGCCTCGGGGATGCCCGGTCACCGGAACCGCGTCACGAGCATGGCCTGACGCCCGGTGGGTGCATCACGACGGTGGGAGAAGTGGTCGGGTGAGCTCGCCGTACACACGCCGACGTCGTCGAGGTCGGTGACACCCGCTCGGGCCAGCTCGCTGCGGACAGCGGCGGGTAGATCGAAGGCGGGAGCGCCGTCGCGGGTCGCTCCCCTCACCGAGGGCCCGAGGCGGGCGACGAGATCATCGAGTGCCGCGTCGTCGAATTCGTAGGAGCCGGCGTGGATGCACGGGCCGAGCACCGCCCGGACTCCGTCGGCGGGCGCGCTGACGTCGCGGAGCCGATCCACCGCCGCTTTCATCACCCCGGCCGCGAGCCCCTTCCACCCCGCGTGCACCGCCGCGACAGCCGCGGTGGTCGCGAGCGCCACCAGCGCGCAGTCGGCCCCGGGAACACCGAGCGGAAGCCCCACCTCCGTCGTGACGAGTGCGTCGGCCTCGACCGTGGGCCCGGGCCCGGGAAGATCGCCGGGGCCCACGACGTGGACATCCGAGCCGTGGACCTGGTGGACCCAGGCGATCCCGTTCACCCCGGCGGGCAGGCCGACACCCCGGTCACGCAGCACGTCCACCACACGTCCCCAGTTGACGCGTACCGCTTCGGGGTCGTCGTCGGTGAACCGACCGAGGTTGAGCGACTCGAACGGAGGCGACGAGACACCCCCGTGCCGGTTCGTGTAGATCACGAGTGCGTCGCCGAGGCGCCGCACGATGTGATCGCTCAGCGGAGGAACTCCGGGACGTCGAAGTCGTCGTCGCCCAGGTCGACATCCCCGGGCGGTGAGTCGCCCGCATCGCCGAAACTGTCACCGAAGCTGTCGTCGTCGAGGCCGAGCGAGGCGGGCTCGAGCCGGCGCTCACCCTCGAAGCGCTCGAAACCCGCTGCGATGACGGTGAGGCGCACCTCGTCCCCGAGGGCGTCGTCGATCACGGCACCGAAGATGATGTTGGCATCGGGGTGCGCCGCTTCCGAGATGATCTCGGCGGCCTCGTTCACCTCGAGAAGACCGAGATCGGAGGGCCCCGACACCGACAGGAGGATGCCGCGGGCCCCCTCGATGCTGGCCTCGAGCAGCGGGGAGGAGATCGCCGCTCGCGCCGCGTTGACGGCCCGGCCCTCCCCCGAGGCGTAGCCGATGCCCATGAGGGCCGAACCGGCGTCGGTCATGATCATGCGGACGTCGGCGAAGTCGGTGTTGATCAGGCCCGGGGTCGTGATGAGGTCGGTGATGCCCTGCACGCCCTGGAGGAGCACCTCGTCTGCCATCTTGAAGGCGTTCAACATGGACGTCTTCTCGTCGGAGACCTGGAGGAGCCGGTCGTTGGGAATCGTGATGAGCGTGTCGACCTTCTCCTTCAGCTTCTGGATACCGCTCTCGGCCTGCACGGCGCGACGACGCCCCTCGAAGGTGAACGGTCGCGTGACCACGCCGATCGTGAGCGCGCCGAGAGACTTGGCGACCTCCGCGATCACCGGCGCACCACCCGTTCCGGTGCCGCCGCCCTTGCCGGCGGTGATGAAGACCATGTCGGCGCCCTTGAGGACCTCCTCGATCTCCTCGCGGTGCTCCTCGGCGGCCTGCTTGCCGACATCGGGGTCGGAGCCCGCGCCGAGACCGCGTGTGAGCTGGCGGCCCACGTCGAGCTTCACGTCGGCGTCGCTCAACAGGAGCGCCTGGGCGTCGGTGTTGACCGCTACGAATTCGACGCCCTTCAGGCCCGCGTCGATCATGCGGTTGACGGCGTTGCAACCCCCACCGCCGACTCCCAGGACCTTGATGACGGCCAGATAGTTCTGCGGAGCTCCGAGCATTGTCACGTCTGTCCCCGCTTCCTCGTGCGTGCCGGGCCTGAGTCGGTCGGCGGCGTGCGCCGGTCTCGTGCGTACGGGAGGATGCACACCGGAGTCCCTGCCATCCGGGGAACACCCTCAACCTCAGGTTGAGGTGTATAGTTATGTAAACCTCTCGTTTCGGTGAAGACTGTACAGAGTAACGCCGCGAAACGCAACGACTCCACGCCAGCCTCGCGCGGGTGGTCTCGCGCGGGTGGTCTCGCGCTGGTCAGGGGCCCACCACCGGGGCGCCGGGGACCCGCACGTCGATGTAGCTCACCGGGCGCTCCCCGAGCGACGCCCGGACCGCCTCGGCGGCGGCCAGGGCGTCGTCGACGTCCACCGCCGCCGGGTCGCCGAGGCGCACCTCTCCCCCCTCGCGCAGGAGCAGGCGCGCGTCGGGCCCGTCGAGCGCGATCGCGACGACGTGGCCCAGCAGCTCCTCGGGGAGGGCCGCGGCGATCCGCGCCGCGTCGGCTCCGTCGAGTGTCCCCCCGGCGGACGGCAGCGCACCGACGCCGCGCAGCTCGGGGATGTACAGCGCCAGCTTCTCGTCGTCGGCGAGAACCCGGCCGCTTCGGTCGACGAGGGCCACCTGCTCCTCGGCGACGCGAACCCATCCCACGGGGACCCGCTCGGTCACCGTGATCGTGATGTCACCGGGATAGCTCTTGTCGACGGAGGCCTCGGCGATCCACGGGAGCTCCTCGACACGCGACGCCGCCGCGCCCGCGTCGAGGTACAGCATCGGGTCGCCGGCGTCGATGCCCGAGGCTGTCATGACCTCGTCGGCCGTCGTGCGCAGATCCGCCTCCGGGCCGGCCGGCGAGGAAGCGCGTACCGCCACGGTGTCGACGTCGAGGACCGGCGAGCGCGTGACGAGGTACGCGATCCCCACGAGCGCGCCGAGCCCGAGCACCACGAGCAGCACGCGGAGACGCCGTCGGCCCGCCGTGCGCGTGACCTCCACGCGTCGGGCCGCCACGCGGGAGTCGACCTTCCGCCGCGCCCGGGGCTCCGCGGTGGTCGTCACGGCTCGTTTCGCCCGTCCCCGGCGCCGGGCCCGTCGCCCACGAACACCAGCTCCGGGCGCAGCTCGACCCCGGTGCGCTCGTGCACGACACGTCGCACCGTCTCGACCAGCGCCCGAACGTCGGCTGCCGTGGCGCCGTCGTCGGCCTGGAAGAAGTTGGCGTGCTTGTGGGACACCTCCACACCGCCGACCCGGAGCCCCTTGAGCCCGCACGCGTCGATGAGGCGGCCGGCCGAGTCATCGGGTGGGTTGGTGAAGACCGAGCCCGCGTTCGACCCGCCGGGCTGGTTGTCACGACGCCATCGCACGATCTCGCCCAGACGAGCGTCGCACGCACCCGGATCGTCGGTGGCCCCCCGGAACGTGGCGGCGACAACGATCTCGTGTGCTCTCAGGGCCGACGTGCGGTAACCGAGGCCGAGCGCCGGTACCGACCGGTCGGACACGGTGCCCGCCACGAGATCCACGACCCGCGCGCCACCGAGGACCTCGTGGGTGCTCTGCCCGTGGCCCCCGGCGTTCATGCGGACCGCTCCGCCGACACTGCCGGGGATCCCGACGTAGAACTCGAGGCCCGTGATCCCCGCGGCGGCGCACCGTCGGGCCAGGACAGGCAGAGGTACGGAGCCGCCTGCGGCCACGTCGACACCGTCGCCCGGCGACGCTCCCGCGGGTTCCGGTGGCAGGTCCAGCGTCTCGAAGCTCCCCTCGAGCAGCACCCCCACGCCGGGAAACCCCTCGTCGGCCACCACCAGATTCGACCCGCGACCGATGGCCAGGACGGGGACGTCGGTGCCGGCGAGCGCCTCCGCGAGCGCCAGGAGGTGAGCCTCCTCGCGCGCACGCACCAGGACGGCCACCGGGCCACCGAGGCGGTAGGTGGTCAGCTCACGTGCGGGTACGTCCAGAGTGACCCCGTCGCCGATGGCATCCCGGAGGCGGTCCGCGACCTCCGGGAGCCCGGTCGGGTTCGGGGCGTTCACGACGCCTGCCGGGTGAGCCACGTGTCGGCCAATGTGTTGACGTCGCCGGCGCCCAGCGTGAGGACGACGTCGCCCGGCCGCGTGAGGCGTGCGAACGCCGCCTCCACATCGCCGCGACGGGGCAGGTAGCTCACGGCCAGGCCGGGGTGGGCGTCGAGGACCGACCGGAGGATGAGGCGACCCGACACGCCCGGGCGGGGTGGCTCGCCGGCCGCGTAGACATCGGTGATCACCAGGGCGTCGGCGAGCGTGAAGGCGTCGGCGAAGTCGCGCCACAGCGACTCCGTGCGTGAGTAGCGGTGTGGCTGGAAGACCACGACCACACGTCGCCAGGTCCCGTCGGCGCAGCCCTCCCGTGCGGTGGCGATGGCGGCCTGCACCTCGCTCGGCAGGTGGGCGTAGTCGTCGACGATCGTCACGCCGTCGGCCTCGCCCCGGAACTGGAAGCGTCGGGCAACGCCCCCGAAGCCCGCGAGTGCCGCGGCGGCAGCGGGGAACGGGACACCGGCCTCCAGCGCCAGCGCGGTGGCCCCCAGGGCGTTCAGCGCATTGTGACGGCCGGGGACCGGCAGCTCGATCTCACCCAGCTCCGCTTTCCCGGCGTCGGTCGTGTGGACGACACGCATGCGTGAGCCGTTTCCGCCGCCGCGGTAGTCGACGCCGCGGTAACGGGCACCCTCGGAGAAGCCGTAGGTGATCCCCGAGCACTCCGTGGCGATCTGCCGGGCGACCGGGTCGTCGGCACAGCAGACCAACGGCCCTCCGACCCCGCGGGCAAACGTGTGGAACGACTCCGTCAGCTCCACGAGCCCGCCGAAGTGGTCGAGATGGTCGGCTTCCACGTTGGTGAGGAGGGCGGCCGCCGGCTCGAGGGCCAGAAAGGTCCCGTCACTCTCGTCGGCCTCGACCACGAGCCACTCACCGTCGTCGTAGGCGGCGTTGGTCCCGACCTCGTTGAGGTCTCCTCCGATCACGAAGCTCGGATGCCGGTTGTCGGCCCGAAGAACGAGGGCGAGCATCGACGCTGTCGTCGTCTTGCCGTGTGATCCGGCGACGGCCATGGTGCGCCGGGTCTGCGCGATCGCGACGAGTGCATCGGCGCGTCGGTGAACGGGGACGCCGCGCGCCTGCGCCTCGACGACCTCTGCGTTGGTCGCCAGGATGGCGGTGGAGATCACGACCGCGTCGGCGTCGGCGGGGATGTTCGTGGCGTCGTGGCCGACGTGGACATCGACACCGAGGAGTGCGAGACGCTCGAGGGTGGTGGAGTCCTTCAGGTCCGAACCGCTGACGCGGTGGCCCATCTGAACCAGGACCGTGGCGATGGCACTCATGCCCGCACCGCCGACACCGACGACGTGGACGACCCGCGGTTCGGCGAGGTCGAGAGAGCCCCCGCGTTCGGGGGCGCCGGCAGGCGCTTCCTGACGCACGGGCCTGCGGTCCTCAGGCACGGGCGGCTTCCTCGACGAGATCGGCGAGATCACTCACGGCGTCGGGACGAGCGAGGGAACGGGTTGCCTCGGTCATCGCCCGGATCCTGGCCGGCGATCCGAGGATTCCGTCGACGATCGGCTCCAGCGACGCCGCGTCGCAGTCGCTGTCGGCGAGGAGCACGGCTCCCCCGGCCTCCTCGACGACACGGGCGTTGTGGGTCTGGTGGTCGCCAGTGGCCGCCGGGAAGGGAACGAGGACCGATGGCACACCGGCAGCCGTGAGCTCCGCCACCGTGACGGCTCCGGCCCGCGACACGACGAGCGACGACGTGGCGTACAGGGTGTCCATGTGGTCTTCGTAGTCGACGAGCTCGTAGACGAGGGCATCGTCGGGCCGGCGGAGCGTGTCGAGGCTCCCCGAGCACCGGTCGAAGTCCCGCGACCCGGCCACGTGGCGGATGGTGACGTCACGACGCTCACGCCATCGGTCGTAGAGGCCGAGAGCGGCATCGTTGAGGCGCCGCGCCCCGAGGCTGCCCCCCACGACGGCGAGCCGGGGCCGGGTCGTGTCGGGACGGCGCTCCACTGACAGGACCTCCCGGCGGACCGGGTTCCCCGTGAGGACCGCACCCGGCAGCGGGGTGTCCGGAAGCGACACGGCCGGTACGGCGCCGAGCCGGACCGCGAGTCGGTTGGCGATACCGGGGGCGGCGTTCTGCTCGTGCACGACCACCGGGATCCTCCGGAGCCGGGCGGCGAGGACCGCCGGAACGGACGCGTAGCCGCCCACGCCGACCACGACACGCGGATGCCAGCGGCGCATCAGGCCGAGTGCCACCACACAGGCCCGGAGGATCTCCAGGACGGAACGGATGTTGCGCAGGCTCAGGCGACGCTCGATCCCGCGCCCGGGAAGCAGCTCCACGGGGAACCCGGCCCCGGGAACGACGCGTGCCTCGAGGCCACGCCGTGCACCGACGAACCGGACGTCGTCGCGGGCGTGCCCGCGGGCCACGAGCTCCTCGGCCAGTGCCAGTGCCGGGTACACATGACCTCCGGTGCCACCCCCGGCGATGACGACGGGGCCGGTGCTCACCGCGCCGTGCCCGACGCGGCGGGTCGTCCCTGGCGGGCGATGTTGCCGAGGATCCCCGCCGCGACCATGGTGAAGACGAGCGCAGAGCCCCCGAAGGACACGAAGGGCAGCGGGATTCCCGACACGGGGAGCAGGCCGATGACCGCGCCGATGTTGATGATCGCCTGACCGACGACCCACACGGTGACGCCTGCGGCCACCAGCATCCCGAAGCGATCGGGTGCCCGTACCGCCGTCAGGACACCGAACACGGCGAAAGCCACGAACAGCGCCACGACGATGAGGCACCCCACCAGGCCGAGCTCCTCCCCGATGATGGCGAAGATGAAGTCTGTGTGCGCGTTCGGCAGGAACATCCACTTGGCACGACCGGCTCCGAGTCCCACACCGGTCCAGCCGCCACTTCCCAGCGCAATGAGCGACTGGGCGATCTGGTACCCCGTGTTCGACGAGTCGGACCACGGGTCGAGAAAGGCGAACACGCGGGCGCGGCGGTACCCGGCGCCGACAGCGAGGAGCGCCGCCAGCGAGATGCCGGCGACGCCGAGTGTCATGAGGTGCTTCATGCGCACACCGCCGACGATGAGGAGCGCGAACGCGATGAGACCGAGGACGATCGTGGAGTCGAGGTCGGGTTGCTTGAGGACGAGGACCGAGAAGATCGCCAGGACCCCCAGCACCGGGGCGACGACGAGCCGCCAGTCGTAGATCTCGCGTGCGCGCCGCGTGAGGAGGTCGGCGCTGAAGAGCAGGAGGGCGAGCTTGGCGACCTCGGTGGGCTGGAACCGCAGCGACCCGGTTCCCAACCACCGAGTGGCGCCGTCGACGTGGATGCCCACCCCGGGGACGAGGACGAGGACGAGGAGGCCTGCGCTGAGCGCCAGCAGCGGGAGCGCGAGCCGGCGCCACTTCCTGTAGTCGACACGCGCGACGACGACGAAGGTCCCGATGCCCAGGAGCGTCCAGAGGATCTGGCGCTCGAAGAAGAACCACGCCGAGCCGTAGTTCGCCTCGGCGACGACCGACGATGCCGACAGGACCATCACGAGGCCGACCACGTTGAGGACCACGACAGTGGCGAACAGGAGCACGTAAAGCGCCGGGCGCTGTGCTCCTGGACCGCGCCACGCCTGGCGCAGTGTGCGCACCGCCCCTGCGGGACGCTCGACCGCCGTCGGGGCACGGCGCCGCGTGGTGGTGCTAGCGCGCGTTGTCACCGGTGGTCCCTCGGACAGGCCGGAACCCGGGCAGCTCACGGACCAGGGCTGCGAAGTGGTCGCCCCTCTGGCTGTAGCTCTCGTAGGCGTCGAAAGAGGCGCATCCCGGTGAGAGCAGGACGACGTCGCCGGGCTCCGCCGCCGCTCTGGCGGCATCCACGGCCTCCGCCATGGTGCCGACCCGCACCGCCGGTGTGCCCGTGACCGCCCGGAAGGCGTCGGCAACGTCCGCGCCGGCCTCACCGAAGCCGACCACCGATCGCGGCAGGCACGAGGGATCCACCAGGACAGTGAGATCGAGGCCCTTGTTCCGCCCACCGGCGAGCAGCACGACGCGCCCCTCCCCGGTCAAGGCCTCGAGCGCGGAGCGTGCCGCGTGGGGGTTCGTGGCCTTCGAGTCGTCGACGTAACGCACGTCTCCAGCTTCTCCCACCAGCTCCATCCGATGGGGGAATCCCCGGAAGTCGCACAGCTCCGCGGCGATGGCGGACGGTGTTGCCCCGGCCTCGCGCGCCGCGGCGGCTGCGGCCAGCGCGTTCGCCAGGTCGTGAGGACCGGAGCGCAGGAGCTCGGCCCGGCGTACGAGCTCGGTGCCCTCCGGCGTGACCAGGGCATCGGCCGTGGCACTCCAGGCTCCCGCGCGTTGCCCACGGACGGTCCACGGCACAGTTCGCGACCGAGCCGCGGTGGCCGCCGTCGACACCCGAGCGTCGTCGGCGTTGAAGACGAGGGTGTCGTCGCGCGACTGATTGGAGAAGATGCGGGCCTTCGCGGCGGCGTAGGCATCGAGGTCGGCGTGCCAGTCGAGGTGGTCGGCGGCGATGTTGAGGAACACAGCGACACGCGGTCGGAACACCGTCGTGAACTCGAGTTGGAACGACGAGACCTCGACGACCACGACGTCGACGGCGGGATCGGCCACGACCTCGATGAGAGGTTGGCCGATGTTGCCGGCCGCCTCCGCCGCGATGCCGGACCTCCGGAGCATGGCCGTGATGAGGCGTGTGACGGTGGTCTTGCCGTTCGTGCCCGTGACCGCCAGGAGTGTCGGGTGCCCGCGTCGTTCCGCCGTCTCGGCAGCGAGGTCGACCTCGGCGCGAACGGGTGTCGACACCGTCGTGGCGGCGGACACCACGGTGTGGTCGGGCGCGACACCCGGGCTGGGCACCACGAGATCGGCGGCGGCGACGAGATCCCTGACCGCGGCGGGCTCCGGTGTGACGAGAATCGGGACCCGCAGCCCGGCGAAGTCGGGTGACCGGCGCTGCACCGCCTCGGCCGAGTCGTCGAGGACGGTCACGGCGTCACCCCGTTCGGTCAGCACACGGGCGACGGCGAGACCGGTGACGCCGGAGCCGATCACGACGGCGTTCAATCGATCGACCCGGGGATGTTGATGTAGTCGGAGTAGAAGATCCCGACACCGAGCGCCACGAAGAGCCCTGCGATCAGCCAGAAACGGACGATGACGGTGAACTCGGGCCACCCGCCGACCTCGAAGTGGTGGTGGATCGGCGCCATCCGGAAGACCCGGGTCCCGAAGAGGCGGAACGACACGATCTGGGTGATGACCGACAACGTCTCGATCACGTAGAGCCCGCCGAGGATCGGCAGGAGGAGATCCACGTCGAGCAGCAGCGCCAGTCCTGCGAGCGCGCCGCCGAGAGCCAGCGAGCCGGTGTCGCCCATGAAGATCCGCGCCGGAGCCGCGTTCCACCACAGGAAGCCCGCGCAGGCTCCCACAAGAGCGGCCGCCACGATCGCCAGATCGAGCGCCTGGGCCGGCTCGATGCCGTAGATGTCGGGGTGACGGAACTTCCAAAAGGCGATGATCACGAACGCCGAGAGGACCAGTGTCGCCGAACCTGCCGCGAGACCGTCGAGGCCGTCGGTGATGTTCACGGCGTTCGACGAGCCGAGGATCATGAGCACGGCCCACACGCACCAGAGGGTCGCTCCCATCTGGAGGTCGAGTGAACGCGTGAAGGAGAGGTCGGTCGACACGTCGACCCACTCGAGAGCGAGGAGCGCGAACCCCACCGACACGAGCACCATCCCGGTGGTCTTGCCGCGCTTTCGCAGTCCGAGGTTGCGTCGCTTGAGAACGCCGAGCACATCGTCGAGGAACCCGATCACGGCCATCCCGAGGACGAGGCCGACGACGGCGATGCCCGAGCGGGCGAAGGCCACCGACTCCGTACGGACGTGCGCGATCAGGTAGCCGGCCACGGCGGCACCGACGAGAGCGACACCACCCATGGTGGGGGTGCCCTCCTTGGTGACGTGGGGGTGCGAGATGGGGCCGTCGTCGCGGATGGTCTGGCCGACCCCCCTCGTCGACAGGACGCGGATGAGCAGCGGCGTCCCGAGGACCGACAGCACGAAGGCGGCCGTCGCCGCCAGCAGGAGTCCGATCACGGCACAGCTCCGCTTCCGGGTCGTGGCGCCGGGTCCGCCTCGGCTCCTCTCGGTGCGAGCCGCTCGGCGAGGGCATCGAGCCCGACGGCCCGCGATCCCTTCACCAGGACAGCGTCGGCGCCGGTGACCCTGCCCGCGAGCAGAGAGTATGCGTGGTCGGGGTCGCGGGCCTCGATCACGTGCAACGTCCCCTCACGGCGAGCCGCCTCCGCAAGGGGCGCGGCCTCCTCCCCCACGACGATCACCTCGCTGACCCCGTGCGACGCGAGGCGTCCGCCAACGTCGGCGTGCTCGGGATCCGACTGCTCCCCGAGCTCGAGCATCGACCCCAGGACCGCGATGCGCCGGCCCGACACCGGGAGCTCGGCAAACGACTCGAGGGCCGCCCGCATCGAGACCGGATTGGCGTTGTAGCTGTCGTCGAGCACGACGGCTCCCGACGACGAGTGCCGGAGCTCCATGCGCAGCCGGGCGGGAAGGGCCGCGGCGAGCCCGGTCGACACGTGCTCCGGGGTGAGACCGAGTCGGAGTGCCACGGTCGAGGCGAGGGCCGCGTTGGCGACCTGGTGGACACCCCGCACTGCCAGCCGCGCCGTCACCTCTCCCCACCGGGAGTCGAGCGTGAGACTCGGGAACAGCTCGTCGTCGACGGTCACGGACCTGATGCGGACATCGGCGTCGCCCGCCCGACCGGCGGTGATGACCTCTTCACCGGTTCGCTGCCGCAGTCGGGGTGTTGCGGCGTCGTCCGCGTTCAGAACGGCGAATCCCCCGGGCTCGAGTGCCTCCAGGAGCTCGCCCTTGACGGCCGCGACCTCCTCGGGGCTCCCGAGGTGCTCGGCGTGCGCCGAGCCGATGTTGGTGACCACGCCGACCTGTGGACGGGCGATGGCCGCGAGCTCGGCGATGTTCCCGGGGAAGCGCGCGCCCATCTCGAGAACGAGCACGTCGACGTCGCCGGGTGCGCCGAGCACGGCGAGGGGAAGGCCCGACTCGTTGTTGAAGGAGGCCGGACTGGCGTGGGTGCGACGGTCGGTGCCCAGGATCGCCGCTGTGAGGTCCTTGGTGCCCGTCTTGCCCACCGAGCCCGTGATTCCCACCACGGTGGGATCGACGGCGCGACGGGCATGCGCCGCGAGCTCTCCGAGGGCCGTGAGCGGGTCGGGCACGAGAACGAGTGGAGCGCCCGGCGCGAGCGCTGGATCGGCGGGCACACGCCCCACGACGGCGGCCGCCGCTCCGCACCGGAAGGCGTCGACCACGAAGTCGTGACCGTCGCGGTTGTCACGCAACGCCACAAAGCACTCACCGGCCACGAGCGAACGCGAGTCGATACTGAACCCGACGACGGGGGTGTCCCCGGGACCACCGAGGAGGCGCCCACCGGTGACGGAGGCGACAGAGGCCGTCGTCCACGCGACCGGCCCGTCCGGCACGGGTGTCACCGGAGCTCCTCGATGGCGCGCCTCGCCACCTCGCGGTCGTCGAAGGGCACCAGCTCGCCGTGGATCTCCTGGCCCTGCTCGTGGCCCTTCCCGGCGATCACGACGATGTCGCCCGGCTCGGCGTCCTCGATCGCGCGGTAGACGGCCCGCCGCCTGTCGAGCTCGGTCAGGGGCTCCGCCCCGGACGCCCGGGCACCTTCGGCCACCGCCCGTGCGATGTCGCCGGGGTCCTCCGACCGTGGGTTGTCGGATGTGATGATCACCTCGTCGGCGCCCTGGGCGGCGGCGCGACCCATCAGCGGCCTCTTCCCACGGTCACGGTCCCCTCCGCAACCCACGACGACCCGGACCCGGCCCCGTGCGAGGGAACGGGCTGTGTCGAGAACTCGGGCCAGGGCATCGGGTGTGTGCGCGTAGTCGACCACGACATCGAACGGTTCGGCCTCGGTGATGCGCTCCAGGCGACCGGGAATCGGCACGCGCCGGGACAGCCCCGCCACGATGGAATCGGCCGGGACACCGGCCAGTGCGGCGGTCGCCGCTGCGGCGAGCGCGTTCTGGCGGTTCCACGCGCCGGGGAGCGCCAGAGTGACCGTTCCGACGCCCTGGCCCTCCCGCAGCAACGTGAAGGAGGTGGTCCAGCCGGTGCTGCGCACCGCTGCCGTACTCCAGGTCGCCGGCGTGGTCTCTCCGAACGTGGCGACGTCGAGGGGCGACCCCTCCAACCTCTCCCGGAGGACGCGGCCGTGGGCGTCGTCGACGTTGAGAGCCGCGGCACCCGTGTGGTCGGGAGTGAAGAGGGCCGCCTTGGCCTCGAAGTAGGCCTCGAGGGTCCCGTGGTAGTCGAGGTGCTCATGGGAGAGGTTCGTGAAGCACGCTGCGGTGAACCACGTGCCGTCGACACGGTGCTGTTCGAGCGCGTGCGACGACACCTCCATCGCAACCGCCTCGACCCCCGACGCCCTCATCATGGCGAGTGAGCGTTGGAGGTCGGGTGCCTCGGGCGTCGTGCGCGCCCCCGGGTGGTGCTCACCGGCGATCCTCGCGCCGAGGGTCCCCACGACGCCGGGTCGCAGCCCCGCCGCTGTGAACACCGATTCCAGGAGCAGGGTCGTGCTCGTCTTCCCGTTCGTCCCCGTGACACCGACGACGACGATGTGACGCGAGGGGTTTCCCTCGACGGCCGCTGCGGCAGGGCCGAGGCCCGCGCGGACCGACCCGACGAGGATCTGCACCACGTCGAGGTCGAGGGGACGATCCACGAGGAGGGCGACCGCACCGGCGGCAACGGCGTCGGGCGCGTGGTCGTGACCGTCGGTGAGCTCCCCGGGGATGCACGCGAACAACGCGCCCGGAGCGACGGCACGACTGTCGTGGGCCACCGATGTCACGTCGAGGTCAGCGGGCGCCGGGGAACCCAGGACCTCGGCGTCGGCGAGGGGCCCCTCCGGTGCGACGAGATCGCGCAGGAGCACGGGCGCCCCTCACCCGATCGGGGCGGCCGGATCGCCACCCTGGACCGGTGCCGGCGCGGGCGGTTCCCCGACCGGCGTGGACGCCGGGACGGCGGCCGCCGACGCGGCCTGTGCCTCCGCCGCTGCTGCCTCGGCGTCCGCCTGCTCCTGGGCGGCCTGAGCAGCCGCCTGAGCCGCAGCGGCCTCCGATGCCTGCGCGTACTGACCCGACCCGTTCGTCGGGACCATCCACGCACGCAGCGCCATGCGCATGATCTCGGCGAACACCGGCGCGGCGACGGTTCCGCCGTAGTAGGGCTGTGGGCGGTCCAGCACGACGAGACCCACGAGGTGCGGATCCTCGACGGGGGCGAAGCCGGCGAACGAGGCGTCGAAGGCTCCCTCGACGTAGCCGGCGCCGTTGTCGGCGACCTGCTGTGCCGTCCCCGTCTTGCCGGCGACCGTGTAACCGTCGACAGCAGCCAGGACCCCCGTGCCGGACGTGACCACGTCCGTCATCATGCTCGTGAGGGCGGCAGCGGTCGACTCGGAGATGACGCGCGTACCCGTGTCGATCGGCTTGTTCTGCCTCCGGCCGTCGGGATCGACCGTGGCGCTGACGAGACGCGGATCACGTGACTCACCGCCGTTGGCGATCGTCATGTAGACGTCGAGCATCTGGATCGGTGTCACGGCGAGGCCGTGGCCCATGGGAACGGTGGCGATGCTCGTTCCCGAGTAGTCCTCCGGTGCCAGGAGGATCCCCGGTGCCTCGCCGGGGAAGTCCACGGCCGTGCTCCTACCCAGGCCGAAGCGTCGCAGGTATTCGTCGAGCTTGTCCTTGCCGAGTTGCTGGGCGATCTGAATCGTCCCGACGTTCGACGACTCACGGAGGATGTCGGTGACGGACATCCCGAGCACCGGGTGTGGAGAGCTGTCGTGGAAGACGCCGTCGGCCACACCGATCTGCGATGGCACGGTGAACATGGTGTCGGGTGTGACGACACCCTCCTCGAGCGCCGCTCCTATGGTGATGGCCTTGTTGGTCGAGCCCGGCTCGAACACGTCCTGGAAGGCGCGGTTGTGCGACGTCGCTCCTGCGCGACGTGCACCCTCCTCACCGCCGTCGATGGTCGCCAGCGCGATGACGTCACCGGTCCGCACATCGGCGATGATGGCGGTGCCGCCGCGAGCGTTGGTGGCAGCCACCTGGTCGAGCAACGCTTCCTCCACCTCGTGCTGGAGGGACTGGTCGATGGTCAACACGAGGTCACTGCCCCGCTGTGCCGGCGTGTAGCGCCGCTCGGCGTTCGCGATCTCGCGTCCCTGCGGATCCAGCTCCACCTCCAGCTCACCGGGCGTTCCCGAGAGAACGTCGTCGTAGGCCGCCTCGAGGCCACCGAGCCCGTTGTTGTCGATCCCGGTGAAACCCACCACGGGCGCGGCGAGGCCACCGGCCGGGTAGTGCCGCTTCGACTCGGGCAGGAAGTCGACACCGGCGATGCCGAGGGCACGCACCTCGTCCGCGACCGCCGGGTCGATCTGGCGCGCGAGGTAGGCGAAGGCACTGTCGGGGACACTCAGCTTCGCCTCCAGCTCCGCCTGGTCGACACCGAGAACCGGGGCCAGGCGTGCAGCGTCTCCGACGGGGTCCCGCACGAGACGCGGGTCGGCGAAGACCGACTCCTGGGGGACCGAGAGGGCGAGATCGACGCCGTTGCGGTCGAAGATCGTGCCCCGCTCGGCCGACAACTCGACCGTGCTGACGCGCTGACCGGCACCGAGGGCGCTCAGACGATCGGCGCTGAAGCCCTGGATCTGCACCAGGCGGGCGGTGATGCCTCCGAATGCCAGAACGACGAGAACGAGAAGCGCCACCACGCGGCGGCGGGCCTGGAGACGCAGCGCGCCCGCACCCAGCCTCCGCCGGCGTGCCCGCGGACGGCGCTTTCCGCTGCGTCCGTGTGAGACCCCACGCCTCGGGGCGCCCCTCGCCCCCGAACGCGCCGCCGACCGGCGGACGTGCGAGGGACGGCGGGGCCGTTCACCAGGCCTAGGGCTGGGCATCGAGGTGCGGCTTGACCGCGTCCCACTCCTCGGGGTCAGCCAGCGTGGAGGTCGTCCCGCCCACGGTTCCGGTATCCGTTCCCCCGATGGGCGCCTCGAGGTAGTTCACGAAATCGGGTCGAACCATGCCCAGGCGCTCCGTTGCCTCGGACTCGATCCGCTCGGGCGAGCTCAACGCCGCGGCCTCGAGACGGAGTCGCTCGTAGCGCGTCTGCTCCTCGTCGATCCGGGAGCGGATCGAGTCGAGGGCCAGTCCCCGTTGTGCGATCACGACTTGGAACACGACGATGGCGAGAAGCCCGACGAAGACGATGAGTCCCATGAAGCGGACCAGGCCCAGGCCGCGCGTTCGTGTGCGCGGTCGAGGCTCCTCGACCGCACGGAGATGGCGACGAGGACGCGCGCGTTCGGGTGAGCCACCCGTTCGGCGCAGCGGGGCAGCGGACGCGGCAGTTGCCACGTTCCGGCGGGGAGCGGTGACGGCGGTCATCCCACCCCTTGAGCGACATCGTGTGATCTCCGGCGACGGAGGCGCTCCACCGCGCGGAGGCGGGCACTCCGGGAGCGGGGGTTGGCCGCCACCTCGTCGTCACGGGCCTTCAGGGCCCGCGTCGTGACCCGCTCGAACTCCGGCTGGTCACCCTCGTCGGTCCGCTGGACCGGCAGGCTGTCGACCTCGGTGATGTCGAGGAACCGCTCCTTGACCATCCTGTCCTCGAGCGAGTGATAGGCGATCGCCACCACCCGCCCTCCGGGGCTCACGAGACGCACTGACTCGTCGAGGCCCTCGGCGAGGTTGGGAAGCTCCCGGTTGACCTCCATACGGATGGCCTGGAAGGTGAGGCGCGCAGGACTCCCCTTGCGACGCGCCCTGGCCGGGACGGCGTCGCGTACGACGTCCACGAGCTCGCGGGTCGTCGACAGCGGCCGGGCCTCCATGATGCGACGGACGATGGGCCGGGCGAAGCGCTCCTCGCCGTAGTCGCGGATGATCCCGGTGAGTCGGTCTTCGTCGTAGGTGTTCACGACCTCGGCCGCCGTGAGGCTCTGGCCACTGTCCATGCGCATGTCGAGCGGTGCGTCGTGACGGTACGAGAAGCCACGCTCGGGTCGGTCGAGCTGCGGACTGCTCACACCGAGATCGAAAAGGATGCCCACGATGTCCCCCTTGCTGTCGGGGAGGCGCCCGAGCGCGTCCCCGACGACGTTCTCCAATTCTGCGAACACTCCCCGGACCACGACGGCCCGCCCGCCGAAACGTGCGAGTCGACTCCGGGCGACCTCCACGGCCGCAGGGTCACGGTCGACCCCGAGCACGCTGATGTCGGTACGGGACTCCAGGAGGGCGACTGCGTGACCTGCGCCCCCGACGGTGGCGTCCACGATGACGCCCGCCGGGACCGGTCGGAAGAGGCCGGTGACCTCCTCCACCAGTACCGGTGCATGTCCGAACTGCTCGTCCACTGGTCCCCCGCCCGGCCGTGCCCGATCCCTCGACAGCCCCCCGGTCCGGCGTGCACCACCCGGAGACTTTCCGGGCGGCTCGGTTGAAAGCGGGCGGAGTAGGGGCCTTCCACCGCACCGTCCGGGGGGCTGTCGAGGGGTCCGACGCAGCCGAACCCTCGTCCTCTGGTTGCTGCCGTCTCAGTACGTCGACCTCCCCGGTTGAGCGAATGGTGAGCCGATCGGCGGCGGGTTCACTGCGCGAATCCGTGGAGGTCGTCGGCCGACGCCGAGGCGGCCTCGGCACGCGCCTCGCGCTCGTCCCACGCTGCGGCGTCCCAGATCTCGATGCGGGCGAACACGCCCGCCACGACGACGTCCTTGTCGAGCCCGGCAAAGGAGCGCAGCTGCGGTGGGATCGCCACACGGCCCTGCTTGTCGGGCTCGAGCTCGGTGGCCCCGGCGAAGAACGAGCGTGCGGCCTCCTGGGCGGCCCGGTTGCCCTCCCGCATCGTCTCGCGAGTCGCTCGGGCGACCTCCTCGAACTCCCCGGCCGTGTAGACGTAGAGGCAGGGGTCGGTCATGGCCTTGGCCATGTAGGCGCCGTCGGCCAATTCGTCGCGAAAGCGCGCGGGAAGGGTCACACGGCCCTTCGCGTCGAGGGAGTGCCGGTACTCCCCTAGAAACATGGTCCCCCTCGTCGGCCATCGCCTGGCCCCTCACGCTGTGCCCCCGTGGGGGCTCCGACGCTTCACTCGTGTCCGGTCCACGCGGGCTGTCCCGTTCACCCCTGAAACCCACTGCGCACCACCATATGCCACTACTACCCACTCGTCAACCCCCACGTGCCCCTCGTTCCCCCTTCCCGGACCCCGTCTCCCCCACCGGCCACCACCCGGGCGCGCCGAACCCGCCGGCAAGGCGTCGCCGGGATGGTGCAGGGCTGTCGCGCTTGGCAACACGAGCGCACCAACCCCGCACCGATCAGGCCGGGATGGTGCAGTGCTGTCGCGCAAGGCAACACGAGCGCACCAACCCGGCGGGTGTCCCGGAGTGGGGCGTCAGGTCAGGCGGACACCGAGCGGAGGTAGGGCTCCCAGGTCGGGTCGAGCGAGCCGGCCACCGCAGCGATCCAGACGCGGGCGCGGGGCGCCACGGGTGCCCGGCGAAGCGACAGGTTCGTCTCGTGCAGGTACCGGTCGCGTTTGGCGCTGTTGCAGCGCCGGCACGACGCCACGACGTTGTCCCAGCTGTGCCCGCCGCCGCGCGACCGGGGGACGACGTGGTCGATGTTCTCGGCGGCCCGGTCGCAGTACTGGCAGCGGTGCCCGTCGCGGGCGAACACGGCGCGCCGCGACAGCGGCACCCTGTTGGAATGCGGGACGTGCACGTAGGTGTGGAGACGCACCACGGCGGGAGCCGGGATCGTCATCGTCTCGGCACGGAAC
The DNA here is from genome assembly GCA_041394025.1 of Acidimicrobiia bacterium. Lineage (NCBI taxonomy): Bacteria > Bacillati > Actinomycetota > Acidimicrobiia > Acidimicrobiia bacterium. The sequence continues at coordinate 832,692 of JAWKJA010000002.1, forward strand.
TCGGCGCCGTTACGGTGGATGATCTCGGCCTTGTCCTTCAGCACGAGAACCACGGCTCGCCGCGCCGTGAGGACGCAGAGAGGCTCGAACGTGGCGTTGAGCAGCAGTGCCCGTCCCACCTCGACCCTCCGTGTCGCCGTGTGGCAGGTGAGTGTAGTGGGACCTCAACTCCGCCCGGCACGACATCGGCTCAGGTCACGGCACCACGCCAGGTAGTCGACGATGTCGTGCCGGGACGGTGGACGGTCGCGCCCGTAGGCGGTGAGTGCTCGGAAGCGCAGGTACCCCCGGCTCGGGACCGGCAGATATGGCGGGCGCCGCCACCACCCACGGGGGCTCAGCCCCACGGCCACGCGAAGCGCCGTCCACCAGAGGTCGGGGCGGGCGCCCACGGCGAGGACGGACCCGGTCCACGAGGCGTCTCGGGGCGTCCCGCCGACGGGGTCTGCGACGGTGGCGTGGTTTCGCCCGGGTAGCATCATTCCGCACGATAGTGCCATCGAGAGCGGCGAACGGCCGTCTGCCGTTGCCCCGCGGAGGTCGCGTGAGCCAGCCTGCCACCACACCCGACACCACCTCCTTCGCCACGTTGTTCGAGCGTCTGGCGCAGAACGTGGGCCGGGCCCTCACCGGCAAGCGCGAGGCCGTCCACCTGGCCCTGGTGGCCCTCTTCGCCGAGGGTCATCTCCTCATCGAGGACGTCCCGGGGATCGGCAAGACCGTTCTGGCACGCTCCGTGGCCCGCTCCATCGGCGGCACCTGGCGACGGATCCAGTTCACGCCCGACCTCCTCCCCTCCGACGTCACCGGCGTGTCGGTGTGGAACCGCTCCACGGGCGAGTTCGACTTCCGCCCCGGCGGGGTGTTCGCCAACGTCGTGCTCGCCGACGAGATCAACCGTGCCTCCCCGAAGACGCACGCGGCGCTGCTCGAGGCCATGGAGGAGCACCAGGTCACGGTCGACAGCCGTACCTACCCGCTCCGGCGCCCCTTCCTCGTCGTCGCCACCCAGAACCCGATCGAGCTCGAGGGCACCTACCCGCTTCCCGAGGCACAGCTCGACCGCTTCCTGATGCGCCTCGAGATCGGCTACCCCGACCGGTCGGCCGAGATCGAGATCCTCGAGTCGCATTGCCGGGACGACCCCGTCGACACGCTCGAAGCCGTGCTCGACGGTGACGCCCTCGAAACCGCGATCACCGCTGTCGAGAACGTCCATGTGAGTGACGGGCTGCGCGGCTACATGGTCGACATCGTCGAGGCCACACGCCGCCACCGCGACCTCGTGCTGGGTGTGAGCCCGCGCGGGGCCATCGGCCTCCAGCGCGCGGCCCGGGCGCTTGCGGCGAGCGTCGGGCGCGAGTACGTGATCCCCGACGACGTGAAGCTCCTGGCCCGGCCGGTCCTGGCGCACCGCATGCTGGTGTCGACCGAGGCCCGGCTGCGGGACGTCACAGCCGGGGACGTGCTCGCCGGTGTGCTCGACTCGGTCGCCGTCCCCGGCCCGCCCGGGTAGCAACCGTGCCGACAAGCCGTGGGTGGTCGCTCCTCGGCGGTTCCGTCGGCCTCCTCGTGGCCGGTCGGGTGCTCGGGCTCCCGGAGCTCGCCGTGCCGGCGGTGGCCGCGCTGGTGGGGCTCGCCCTCACCGTTCTCTGGGTCCGCCTCCGAACGGTGGAGCTCGACGTCAGGCGTCGGATCGCACCGCACCACACCTCTGTCGGTGGGGAGGCCGTGGTGACCGTGACCGTGGAGAACAGGGTCTCCCGCTCCACACCCGTCGTCAGTGTCACCGACACGATCGACGGGGGCCGCCGTATCGCCCCGTTCCTCGTCGGTCCTGTCGCCCGGCGGGCCACGACCGAGGCCCACTACACGCTCCCGGCCACGAGGCGGGGTCGCGTCGACGTCGGTCCCCTGCGCGTCACGCTCACCGACCCCTTCGGCCTCGCCCGCCGCGCCTTCATGGACGAGCAGGTCGACTCCCTGCTCGTCCACCCACGTGTCCATCCACTGCGCCTCGTGCCCGACACCGCTCTCGGAACGAGCGGCGTACGACGGCCGATCCCGTTCTCGGGAACCGACGGGACGTTTCGCTCTGTGCGCGCGTACCGATCGGGTGACGACCCCCGGTCGATCCACTGGAAGTCGACTGCGCGCACGGGCACGATCATGGTGCGCGAACACGAGCGGCGCTCCACGCAGACAGTCACGGTCTACCTCGACACACGTCGGGCCGTCCATGATGCCGCGTCGTTCGAGCGGGCGGTGGAGGTGGCCGCCTCGGTGATTGCAGCACTCGAGGAGCGCGGACGGCCCTTCCGGCTCGTCACGCTCCACGGTGTGCTCCTCGACGGTCACCGCCCCGGTCGTAGCGCCCTGGCCGGGGACGAGCTCGTCCTGGTCTCCCCCGACGACAGGCGGTCACCGGGCAGCACCCACCGGGAGGCCACGGGGTGGTCCGAGGGCGACATCGCGATCGTGATCCTCGGTAGCGGAGCACCGGGACGCGACCCCTTCACGGACCTCCCGGTCCGGCAGCGCGCGTCCACGGTCGCGGTCCTCACGAGGCCGGTCGCCGGCACCGCTCCCGCCGGTGAGATCACCGTGGACGCCACCGACATGGACACCTTTGCGCGGTCCTGGAACGACGCTCTGGCGGCGGTGCCGAGCACCGACATCCCCGCCCCGGCCCACAGCCCACGAGAAGGAGACCGGCGGTGGACACCACAGGCCGTGGAGAGACGCTAGCACTCGCCGGTGCCGGCATCGCCGCGGCCGCCTCGTTCTCGGCGGTCTTCGACGACTGGCGGTTCTTCCCCGCGCTCGCCGGCGCCGTCGTCGTCCCGCACCTCGTCGGCCACGTGTGCCGCCGACGCTCCCTGCCGGCGGTGCTCGTACCGGTCATGGCGCTCGCGGCGCTCGCCCTCTACGCCGCCTGGACGGTCGCTCCCGGCACGACCGCCTTCGGGGTCCCCACGCCGGCGACGCTGGGGGAGCTCGTCGACTCCTGGGACCAGGGCTGGAGCGTCGTGCGCCATGACGCGGTCCCCGTCCCGGTCGAGCCCGGAGTCCTGCTCCTGTCGGTCATCGGCGTCGGGCTGCTCTCGACGGCAGCCGACACGCTGGCGTTCACAGCGGACGCAACCGTGGGAGCGGCCATTCCCGGCGTCGTCCTGCTCACGATCACCGGGATACTCGGGGACGACACCGGAGCGCTCGCTCCCGCCGCGGTCTTCTGCCTGTCCTTCGCCGTCTTTCTCGCGTTGCGGCACGCCTCACTGCGCGAGCGCTCGCGCAGCTGGTTCCTCCCCTCCGGACATCCCCGTCGTTGGAGCATGTCGCGCTCCCTGGCGTTCGCCGCCGTTGCCGTCCTCGGTGCGCTCCTGCTCGTTCCCGCCCTTCCCGGCTCGGACGCCGACGCCCTGTTCGACTACGACGGTCTCCTGGAGGACAGCGGCGGCGGTGACCTCGTCGCGGGCAACCCCGTCGTCGACATCCACTCGAACCTCCTCGAGTTCCCCGACACCGTGATGTTCACGGCCGATGCCGACGCGCCCTACTACCGTCAGGCGACGCTCGACGTGTTCGACGGGACCTCGTGGACCTTCTCCGAGCAGCGCTTCGGTGACGCCGACCCCGATTCCGGGTTCCCCGGTACGGGGCAGGCCCCCACCACCGAGCGCGAGTTCGCGATCACGATCGAGGCGCTCCGCGGCTCCTGGCTGCCCGCCCCGTACCGCCCGGTGGACGTCGACGGCCTCGACGCGGGCACGGCACCGGACCGTCCGGACGTGTTCCTCGAGGACGGACTCGCCGGAGGCGACACGTACACCGTGCGCTCCGAGATCCCCGAGAGGCTCGACGCGGCCGACCTCGACAGTGCCGGCCCGGCAGCGGGCACCGGCCTCGACCCCTACCGGGATCTCCCCGACGACTTCCCCGAGCCTCTCCGGCAGAAGGCCACCGAGATCGTCGCAGCCGCAGGGGCCACCACGCCCTACGAGATGGCCGTGGCCCTGCGGGACTGGTTCCGCAACCAGGAGGGGCCCGAGCGCTTCGTGTACGACGACACCGTCGAGGCAGGGCTGGGTGTCGACACCATCGAGCAGTTCGTGCTGCTGCCCGTGGAGGAGGGGGGTCACACGGGGTACTGCGAGCAGTTCTCGACGTCGATGTCGGCCCTGGGGCGCTCCCTGGGTCTCCCCACCCGTGTGGCGGTCGGCTACCTGAGCGGTGAGCGCTCGGAGGAGTCGGGCCTCTACGAGATCCGCGGCGACCGCTCCCACGCCTGGTCGGAGGTCTACATCGACGGCACCGGGTGGGTCCCCTTCGACGCCACCCCCGGCAACGGAGCGGCAGAAGGGGTCGCCGGAGACCACTCGGTCGAGCCGATCGGCGCCGGCGGACAGGCGCCACCGCCCACAGGGCCTCCGACCGGCGAAACCCCCCCGTCGACGGTCGCACCGCCGCAGGAGCCCGCCGTGCCCGATCCCGCGGAGGGTGACGATCCCGGCGGCGTTCCGGCAGCCTCCCCGGGAGCGACCTGGACCGCGCCGAGGGTGGTCGCGGCGGTGGCGGCCGGGGTCGTCCTTCTCGTCGGCGGCCCGTGCCTGGCGATCGTCGGGATCAAGCGCCGCCGTCGCTCGTCGCGCGCCTCACGCTCGGAGACCCGCGACCGCATCATCGGCGCGTGGGAGGAAACCGGTGAGCGCCTCGCCGAGGCCGGTATCCGACCCGAGCCACAGGACTCCCCCAACGACTTCGCGCGCCGGGCTGCGCTCACCGCCGGCGAGGCAGCGCCCCCTCTCGAACACCTGGCACACCACTACACCGAGGCGTGCTACTCCGCGGCGCAACCCGCCGACGAGTCGGCCCGGGAGGCGTGGCAGGACGCCGATGCCGTGGCCCGAGCACTCGACGCCGAGGTTTCCACCGGCCGGCGCCTCCGCCGCCGCCTCGACCCACGTTCCCTACGCCGCACGCACACTCCCGCGACCCCGTAGGAATCTGTTCCCTACGGGTCGTCGCGGCGCCAGCGCTCACGCCAGCGCCGGCCGACGTTCCCGACGGAACCGCCGATGCCGCGGCCCCGCATGGCACCCGTGAGGTTCTGGAGCCCGGCCTTTCCGATCTTGCGCACGTTGCTCTCGAGCACGAAGAGGCACGCCAGCATGATGCCGAACGCCCCCAGTGCCAGGAGCGTGCTGGTGGAGACGGTGGCGATGAGCAGGACGAAGCCGAGGACGAAGCCGGCGATCGACCACTTGATGGACCGTGCGGCGTGCTTGTAGAGGGTGGTCTCGGAAACCTGCTGCGCCAAGTCGGGGTCGGTGTCGTGGAGCTGCTGCTCGATCTCGGACAGGATCCGCTGCTCGTCCTCGGACAGTGGCATCGGTCGCTGCGGCTCCTCGCCAGATCCGGACCGGTCGGTCCGTCGGTCGTGTCGGCCCCCATTCTCGCGCACGCGGGACGGCGAACGCCCGCGGAGACCGACGATCGTCACCGCCCCCCGTCGGGCCCGTAGAGCGACCCACGGCGCTGCACCCGCAGGCCGCCCGGGCCCGCCAGGCGCGCCGGTCCCACGGCCTCCTCGCCGAAGCGGTCACGCAGCTCGTCGAGCGCCAGGTCGAGCCTCCGGGACGGATCGTCGCCGCCGTCCAGGTCGAGGGTCTCCTGGGATGCCCCGCGCTCCAGGAGGTTGGAGGTCGAGACCCCCAGGAGGCGGAGTCCACGGCCGACGTCGACGTCATCGAGCAGCTCCAGCGCCACGCTCGAGATGGTGGCCGCATGGTCCGTGGGCTCGGTCAACGTCCGGCTCCGGGTGATCGTGGAGAAGTCGGGGTACCGCGCCTTGAGCACGACCGTGCGCGCCACCAGGCCCGCAGAGCGGAGGCGCCGGGCCACGAGCTCGGCGAGGCGCACCACCTCGGCGTGGAGAGCACGCCGCGAGTGCACATCGCGGGCGAATGTCTCCTCGTGGCCGACCGACTTGGCCTCCCGGACGGTCTCGACCCGGCGGTCGTCGGCATTGGTGGCCAGCGAGAGGAGATGCTCGGCACGCCCGGGTCCGACAGCCCGGTCGAGTGCACCGTCGGGGAGCCGTGCGAGATCGGCGACCGTGCCCACCCCGAGACGCTCCAGCTTCACGAGGGTGGCAGGGCCCACGCCCCACAGCCGGCCGACCGGCAACTGCTCGAGGTAGCCGGCTTCGGCGTCGGGGGCGAGAACGAGAACCCCGTCGGGCTTCGCGTCCTGGCTCGCCAGTTTCGCCAGGTGCTTCGTGGTCGCACCCCCGACCGACACCACGAGGCCGGTCGCGGTCCTCACCCGTTCGCGTAGCACCTCGGCGATCTCCACCGAGCTCCCGAGGAGCCGATGCGCACCGGTGACGTCGAGGAACGCCTCGTCGAGGGCGAGCGGCTCGACGAGGGGCGTGACGCTCCGGAACACCTCCAGGACCGTGCGGCTGGCCTCGCTGTAGGCCTCGAACCGCGGGGGCAGGAACACGCCGTCGGGGCAGGCCCGGCGGGCGTGGGCTGTCGGCATCGCCGAATGGACCCCGAACCGTCGAGCCTCGTAGCTCGCCGCGGCGACGACGCCGCGGTTGCCGAGCCCTCCGACGATGACGGGCTGCCCGACGAGCGAGGGGTCGTGCAGTTGCTCGACCGACGCGAAGAATGCATCGAGGTCTGCATGGAGGATCGACCGCGTGGTGGGACGAGCCTCGTCGTCGGCTCCTGCGCGGCTCATGGAGACAGCCGACGGACCTCGAGGGCGTCGACGCGTGTGCCCCGCACCTCGTAGTGGAATGCCTGGGCGTCACGCGACGACCACCTCCCGGCCATCCACGCCGCGAGTGGCTCCCGCACCCAGGGCGGGCACGTGGAGAGAACGTCGCTGCACCCCGCGTCATCGAGGAATTCGGCCGCCACGACGATCTCGTCGGGATCGTCGACGAGGAGCTCGCCGTCGAACTCGAGTGCGTAGTGGACCTCGCAGCTCATCCGCCAGCCCATGTCGGGGGCATCGGCGCGGACGGTGTAGACGGGACCGTCCCACCGACCGACCGTGATGCCCGTCTCCTCGACGACCTCCCGGGTGAGCCCGGCGGCCAGTGACCGGTCGGTGGCGTCGATCACCCCGCCCGGAGGCGTCCAGTCGACCCGTCCGCCGTGGCGGACGTTGCGCACCATGAGGAGCCCGTCGGCGTTCTCGACCAGGCCGCCCGCCACCGTCCAGTCGAGAAGATCGGTGTCGGGGGAGGGCGCGCCGGGCACGACGTCAGTCTCGCGCGGCCTCCCCGGGTGCCGTGCTCCCGACCGCTCCGTCGCCCATCGCCGGTGACCGACGGTGTCGCCGGCCGAACAGGCGGCGCGGGAGGTCCCGGATGCCCCACCAGGTCACGAGGATCAGGGCCTCCACGACGATCCGGCTCGACATCTTCGACTGCCCGAGCGTTCGGTCGCGGAACTCGATGGGCACCTCGGCGAGGCGCCCGCCCTGTTGCTGGACGCGGTAGGCCATCTCGACCTGGAAGCCGTACCCGTCGGCGCGTACCGAGTCGAGGTCGATGCCGCGCAGCGCCGTGGCGCTGTAGGCGCGAAAGCCTGCGGTGGCGTCCTGCACCCGGAGCCCCAGAACGATCCTGGCGTAGAGGTTCCCACCACGCGAGATGGCGCGACGGAGAAACGTCCAGTCGGGGATCGACCCTCCCGGCACGTAGCGCGACCCGATGACGAGGTCGTTGCCGTCCTCCACCCCGGCGAGCAGTGACGGGACAACCGCCGGGTCGTGCGACAGGTCGGCGTCCATCTCCACGAACGCCTCGTAACCGCGCTCGAGGCCCCACCGGAAGCCGGCGCGGTAGGCGGAGCCGAGACCCGACTTACCGCTGCGCTCGAGGACCTCGAGATTCCCGATCTCGTCGGCCAGGTCGCGCGCCATTCCCGCCGTGCCGTCGGGGCTGCCGTCGTCGACGACGAGCACCTGGACGTCGGGAGCGGCCGCTCGGAGGCGGTGGAGGACCTCGGCGATGTTCTCGGCCTCGTTGTAGGTGGGAAGAACCAGGAGGGAGCGCATGGGGCCGATCAGCCTACCGGTGGGAGCCCGCGAAACCGGCGCAGGTACGCTGCGCGGCGTGGACGACACACCCGAGACCCCGCCCGGTGACACGCCCGGTGACACGCCCGGAGCAGGCGAGACACCGCAGGCCGACGACACGCCGCAGGCCAACGACATCGTGATCCCGGCGGGTCATCCCGGTGTGCCGGGCCGCGGCGCGGTGATGCTGGCCTTCGCCGGGGTCGTCGTCGCCGGTGTCCTCGGCGGGATGATCGGCTACGGCCTCGCCGACATCATGTGCGACGGCGACTGCGGCCCGATGGTCGCCCTCGGCACCCTCGTCGGTGCCGCGCTGGCCGCCGCCGGAGTCGGGGTGGTCGCGGTCCTCGTGCTGCGCGCCATGGTCGAGTGGAAACGGACACCCCGCCGGACCGCGACGGCCCGCCGGCGAACATTCCCGGCGACTGACGGCTCAGCCCGACAGCTGCCGGGCGCCGGCCATGTCGTCGAGGACGGCGCAGGCGTGGGTGAGGCCGTCATCGTCGACGTCCTTGTGGGTCACGAACCGAACCGTGTCGTCGCCCACCATCCCCGCCTTCACGCCGCCCGCCGCGAGGCGCTCGAGCACGTCGCCTGGAAGGGCCTCGGCGACGGTGCACACGATGTTGGTGGCGACAGCCGCCGGGTCGATCGACCCCGGGAAGCGGTCGGCGAGGTGCTCGGCGAGCCTACGGGCACGGTCGTGGTCCTCGGCGAGGCGCTCCACCATCGTCTCGATCGCCACCACGCCCGCAGCGGCGATGACCCCGGCCTGGCGCATTGCCCCACCCATGTCGTGGCGCTGCAGGCGCGCCTCGGCGATGACGTCGGCCGGTCCGGAGAGCAGGGATCCCACCGGTGCGCCGAGACCCTTCGACAGGCAGCACATCACCGTGTCGGCGTGCGCCGCGATCTCCGCGGGTGTGCGCCCCGTGGCGATCGCGGCGTTCCAGATACGGGCACCGTCCATGTGCAACACAACACCTGCGTCCCGGCACACACCCGACACCGCCGCGAGCTCGTTGTCCACCCACGGTCGTCCGCTCGCGGCCATGTGGGTGTTCTCGATCGTGACGGCACGAACCGACCCGAGCTCGGCGAGCTGAGAGGCCACGGTGTCGGGACCGAGCGTCCCGCCGGAGTCGTCGAGGCGGACGAGGTCGACCCCTGCCCCCCTCTCACCCAGCGGCTCGTAGTTCACGATGTGCGACCGCTCGCCGGACACCACCGTCGTGCCCGAGCCGGCGAGGACCCGGAGCGCCAACTGATTGCCCATTGTTCCCGTCGGGACGAACAGCGACGCCTCCTTGCCGAGCAGTGCGGCGGTGAGCGACTCGAGGCGGTTGACGGTCGGATCCTCGCCGTAGACGTCGTCGCCGACCTCCGCCGCGGCGATGGCCGCGCGCATCTCCGGTGTCGGCACGGTGACCGTGTCGGATCGGAGATCGACCACCGCGCCGTCCCGCGGGGATCCGATGGTCATCCGGTCGGCGTCTCCAGCGGGCGGATGAGGCCCTCCTGGATGACCGTGACGACGAGATCACCGCCCTGGGTGTAGAGGAACCCTTCGGCGATGCCGCGCGCCCCGGACGCCGAGGGCGTCTTCTGGTGGTAGAGGAGCCACTCGTCGGCGCGGAACGGCCGGTGGAACCACATCGCATGGTCGAGGCTGGCGATCTGGTATCCGCCCGAGGCCGACGACATGTCGTGTGGCAGCATCGCCGTGTCGAGGAGCGTGAAGTCGGACGCGTACGTCACCACGCACTCGTGGATGAAGCGCTCGTCGGGGAGGTCGCCGTCGGCACGGATCCACACGAGCTGCTCAGCGCCCCGGGGGCTGGGATCGAGCCACGGTGGCTCGGCGCAGTGACGCGAGTCGATCGGGCGGTCGCGCTCGGCCCACTCGTCGAACTCGGGCCCGAACCTGTCGCGATGGCGTTCGAGACGTTCGCCGAATGTCGGAAGCGACTCGGGGTCAGGAGCCTCGGGCGCCTCGTACTGGTGTTCGGGACCGACCTCACGGATCTGGAACGACGCCTGGAGGTTGAAGATGGCCCGGCCGTGCTGGATCGCGACGACACGTCGAGTGGTGAAGCTACGCCCGTCGCGAAGCCGGTCGACCTCGTAGACGATGGGAACTTCGGGATCACCCGGTCGGAGGAAGTACGCGTGCAGCGAGTGCACGTCGCGCTCGGGCTCCACGGTACGACCGGCCGCGACCAGCGCCTGGCCCGCCACCTGCCCACCGAACACTCTCTGCGTGTCCTCATCGGGACTGCGACCCCGAAACAGGTTGACCTCGAGCGCCTCTACATCGAGCAGCGCCAACAACGTGTCGAGCGCGGTCCCCATGGCGTCTCCGTTCCTCGGCGGTCGTCGTCAGCCGAAGAAGACTTCGGCCACGTCGAAGAGGTCGTCGTCGACCGTCTTGAGGGTCCCGACGGCCTCACCGATCGGCACGAGGTTGATGTCGGAACCCTGGAGCGCCACCATCGTCCCGAACTCGCCGTGCTCCACCGCATCGATCGCCGCGACCCCGAAGCGGGTCGCGAGCACCCGGTCGTAGGCCGTGGGTGTCCCGCCCCGCAGAACGTGGCCCAGGATGGTCTCGCGCGTCTCGAAGCCGGTCCGGCTCTCGATCTCCTCCCGTACGGTCGTGCCGATTCCACCCAGGCGCACGTGGCCGAAGGCGTCACGCTCGCCTTCCTGGACGACGAGGGTGCCCTCCTTGGGAACGGCGCCCTCGGCCACGACCACGATCGAGAAACTCGAGCCGCTCCGGTGTCGGTGGCGGATCCGGTCGCAGACCTCGTCGATGTCGAAGGGCCGCTCCGGGATGAGGATCACGTCGGCTCCCCCGGCCATCCCCGAGTGCAGCGCGATCCAGCCGGCGTGGCGTCCCATCACCTCTACGACCATCACCCTGTCGTGGCTCTCGGCGGTCGTGTGCAGCCGGTCGATGGCGTCGGTGGCGATCTGAACCGCCGTCTGGAACCCGAAGGTGTAGTCGGTACCCGACAGGTCGTTGTCGATGGTCTTGGGCACTCCTACGACCGACACGCCTTCCTCGGACAGCTTGGCGGCGACCCCGAGCGTGTCCTCCCCCCCGATCGGGATCAACGCGTCGATCCTGTCGCGCTCGAGAGACGCCAGGACACGCTCGACGCCATCGTCCTCGTTGTAGGGGTTCGTGCGCGAGCTGCCGAGCATCGTCCCGCCGAGTTGCAGGATGCCGCGCGTGCTCGTCACCGTGAGGTCCTCGGTCGTCCCGTCGAGGACCCCACGCCATCCGTAACAGAAACCGATGACGTTGTGGCCGTAGACCCCTTCGCCCTTCCGCACGACGCCGCGGATCACCGCGTTGAGGCCCGGACAGTCCCCACCACCGGTCAGCATTCCCACCCTCATGAAACCCTCCTCGAACTGACGCACCCGTCGTCATCCTGTGCGCCGGTAGGGTGGCCTGCCGACGGCAGACTGCCCATCGTAGACCTGCGCCGGGCAGACCCACTTCGGACGTATCGGGAGATCGTGATGGGTGTGGTTCTCGCCATCGATGCCGGCACGACAGGTGTCCGCACGATGGCGGTCGGCTCCGACGGCCGCCCGGTCGCTGCTGCTCACCGCGAGTTCCCGCAGTACTTCCCCGAGCCCGGGCGGGTGGAGCACGACGCCGACGAGATCTGGGAGGCCACCGTGGGCACGCTCGCCGAGGTCGTGGCGGTTCTCGACGAGCAGGGCGAGACGGTTGCGGCCCTGGGGATCACGGACCAGCGGGAAACCACGGTGCTGTGGGACACCGCCACGGGACAGCTCCTCCATCGTGCCATCGTGTGGCAGGACCGCCGCACGGCCGGTCGCTGTGACGCCCTGAAGGCCGACGGCCTCGAGCCCACGGTGCGGGCCCTCACGGGGCTGGTCCTGGACCCCTACTTCTCGGGGTCGAAGGTGGAGTGGCTTCTCGGCCCCGGCGGCGTCGAGGTCACGCCCACGACGGCCTTCGGGACCGTCGACTCCTGGCTCCTGTGGAAGCTCACGGGCGGCCCCGACGGCGGCGTGCACGCGACGGAGCCGTCCAACGCCTCGCGCACGATGCTGTTCGACATCTCCACGCTCGGCTGGTCCGAGCGGATGTGCGACACCTTCGGCGTTCCCGCCTCGATCCTTCCCGAGGTCCTCCCGTCGAGTGGTCGCTTCGGCACGACCGACCCGGCGTCGGCCGCAGGTCTCACCGTTCCCGTGAGCGGGATCGCCGGCGACCAGCAGGCCGCTCTGTTCGGTCAGGCCTGTTTCGAGCCGGGCATGACAAAGAACACCTACGGTACCGGCTCGTTCGTCCTGATGAACCTGGGATCGACGCTCCCCGACCCGGTCGACGGCCTCCTCACCACCGTGGCGTGGGACCTCGGTGAGCACGGTGGAGGGGCCGACGTCTCCTACGCGATGGAGGGCGCCATCTTCGTGACAGGCGCCGCCGTCCAGTGGCTGCGCGACGGCCTCGGCATCATCTCCGACGCCGCGGAGACCGGCCCGCTCGCGGAGTCGGTCGACGACACGGGCGGCGTCTACGTCGTGCCCGCGTTCACCGGGCTCGGATCCCCCCATTGGGATCCGTTCGCGCGGGGCACGATCGTCGGGCTGAGCCGTGGCACCACGACGGCGCACATCGCGCGCGCCGTCGTCGAGTCGATGGCGTTCCAGACACTCGACGTCGTCGAAGCCATCACCGCCGCGAGCGGCACGCAGCCGTCGGAACTCCGGATCGACGGTGGCGCCAGCGTGATGGACCTGTTGGGCTCCTTCCAGGCCGACGTGCTCGGGCTCCCCGTCCGACGTGCCGCCGTCGCGGAGACCACCGCGCTCGGCGCCGCCTACCTGGCGGGAATCGCCGAAGGGGTGTGGAGCGACCGGGCCGAGGCGGCGGCGGCCTGGCGTGCGGACGCCGTCTTCGAGCCCTCGGGAGACCCGGAAGCGGTCGCAGCGTCGGTCGAGCAGTGGCACAGAGCGGTGGAGCGGTCGACGGGGTGGGCCCGGAGCGGGCCCGACTGACCTCGAACCCTCAGGACGCCATCTCCGATGTTGCCGGCACGTGGCCGTGCCCGTTGCCGGCGTGATCGGGCAGCGGCGTGACCGTGGCCGGCTCGGCGGGGATGTCCTCGGCCGTGCGGGTGGCGTAGCTGTCGTCGTACTCGTAGCCGGTGAGCTCGCGGATCTCGAACATCACCTCGTCGGCGATCTGGCGGCACACCATCCGGTCGTCGCCGCGTTCGCGGTAGCGCTCGGGGTCGAGTGGCGTCCCGAAGCGGATCGTGACGGTCCGGAAGATGTGCGGGATCTTCCTGTCGACCGGCTGGATCTCGTCGGTGCCGATCAGCCCGACGGGAACGACCGGCGCTCCGGTGGAGAGAGCCAGGCGGGCGAAGCCGGTGTGCCCACGGTGCAGGAGGCCGTCGCGTGAGCGGGTTCCCTCCGGGTAGATCCCGAAGACCCCACCGTCCTCGAGCACCTCGGCGGCCGAGTCGAGCGCGCGCTGGCTGGCGCTGCCCCCCTCCCGGCGGATGGGGATCTGGCCGACGCCCCGGAAGAACCACGCCGTCTTCGGGTCGTCGAAGTAGTCGGCCTTGGCCACGAAGGTGACCCGGCGCCGCACGAGGAGCGGGATGAAGATCGAGTCGAGGAAGGACCGGTGGTTGGAGGCCAGGATCACGGCGCCGCTCGCGGGCACGTTCTCGGCCCCCTCCACCCTGATGCGGTAGCAGAACCGCAGGACGGGGTTGAGGATCGCCTTGATGATCCAGTAGAGCACGAAAGCGAGCCTAGGCGACGTGGCGGCCGCGGCGGGAGGGAGCCCGCGAGGCGGCCCACGTACCCGGTCAGCCCAGCTTCGTGAGCGCGCGGCGGATCTGCCGCACGGCCTGGTTGATCCGCTGTTCGTTCTCGATGAGCGCGAACCGCACGTAGCCCTCCCCACCGGGCCCGAACCCGACACCCGGTGACACCGCCACCTTGGCGTCCTTGACCAGCATGACGGCGAACTCGAGACTTCCCATCTCCCGGTAGGGCTCGGGGATCGGGGCCCACACGAACATCGTCCCGTGCGGGGCCTCGAGCGGCCAGCCGGCCCTGTTGAGCCCGTCGCACAGGGTGTCGCGCCGTCGCCGGTACACGGCGTTGATCTCCCGGGGGTACTCCGGCGCCTCGTTCATCGCCACGGTGGCGGCGATCTGGATCGGTTGGAAGCTCCCGTAGTCGAGGTACGACTTCAGCTTGGCGAGCGCGGCGACCATCTCGGGGTTGCCGAGCGCGAAGCCCATGCGCCACCCCGCCATCGAAAACGACTTCGTGAGCGTGTAGAGCTCGACGGCGACCTCCTTGGCACCGTCGACCTGGAGGATCGACGGGGGTGAGTGGTCGTCGAAGCCGAGGTCGGCGTATGCGAAGTCGTGTACGAGCACGATGTCGCGTTCGGCCGCGAACTCGACCATGTCGCGCATGAAGTCGAGATCCACGCACGCGGTCGTGGGATTGTGCGGGAACGACAGCACGATGACGCGGGGGCGTGGCCACGACTCCTCGTAGCCCGACTTCAGGTTGGCGAGGAAGTCCTCGTCGGGGCCGAGGCGCACCTGGCGCACGTCGGCGCCCGCGAGCACCGGACCCCAGATGTGGATCGGGTACGACGGGCTGGGGACGAACGCCACGTCGCCGGGCGCGACGAGCGTCCACATGAGATGGGAGAAACCCTCCTTGGCCCCGATCGTGGCGCAGACCTCGGTGTCGGGATCGAGATCGACGTCGAAGAGGCGGCGGTAGCGGTCGGCCACGGCCTGACGGAGCTTCGGGATCCCACGGCTCTGGGAGTACCGGTGGTTGCGCCCGTTGCGGACGGCCTCCGCCAACTTCTCGACGGCGACGTCGGGCGACGGGATGTCGGGGTTCCCGAAGCCCAGGTCGATGATGTCGTGGCCGGCGCGCCGGCCCTCCACCTTGAGCGTGTCGATGGTCGTGAAGACGTAGGGCGGTAGGTCGCCGATTCTCCGGAACTCCATCGGGCGCACGGTACCACCGGCCTTTCGGACCGCCGTTAGGATTCGGCAGTCGTGACACCCGACGCCGTCCTTCTCGATGCCGGTGGCATCTTCCACCTCCCCGACCACGACATCGTCCTCGACGCGTTGGAGCGTGTCGGCGTCGCGGTCGACCCCGAGCTGCTCGACAGGGCGCACTACGCGGGCGCCGCGTGCTTTCCTCCCGACTACGAGGGGGAGCTCCCCTGGCGTGAGATGTGGGAGAGGTACCTCGCCGCCTACGTGGCCGAGCTGGAGGTCCCCGACGACCTCCGTGCGGAGGCCACGGAGCACCTGGAGAGCGAGTTCGCGACAGCGGCGATCTGGCGTCGGGTGATCCCCGGCTCGCCCGACGGGCTGCGCACGCTGGCCGACACCGGCGTTCGCCTCGGAGTGGTCTCGAACGCCGACGGCGATGTCGGCGCCCGTCTCCGGGACCAGGAGGTCCTCCAGCTCGGCCCCGGCCCGGGCGTGGAGATGGAGACCATCATCGACTCCGGTCAGGTCGGCGTGATGAAGCCCGATCCCCGGATCTTCGAGATGGCTCTCCTCGCCCTCGAGCTACCCCCCGAGAGGGTCTGGTACGTCGGCGACATGCCCGGCATCGACGTGGCCGGGGCACGCCGCGCGGGTATCGAGCCGTTCCTCATGGACCCCTACGGCTTCAACAGCCACCTCGACTGCGAGCGCGTGGTGTCGCTCCAGGATCTGGCGTCGCGCGTGTCGGGGCGCGTGCCGGGCTGAGTCAGGCCGCCGTCGGGAGGATCTGCCGGATCACGTCCTCGCACTCGGCCTGTGTCATGAACCGCGGCACCGGGTAGTCGAGCAACGCCTCGGTGCGTGCGCGGCGGGCGAGCGAGTGGATGTCGCTCTCCCGGAGCTCGGCCAGGCGGGGATCGATGCCGACCGACTCGACGAGCGAGCGGACCGCGGCGATGAAACCGCGTGCCCTCTCCTCCGTGTCGGCGCCCTCGACGCCGATGAGGTCGGCGAGGTCGGCCAGGCGGTCCGTCACCTCGGGCAGCGAGAAATCGAGAACCGGCGCCAGGGCCACGGCGTTGGCGTGACCGTGCGGAGTGCCGTAGGTGGCACCGAGGTTGTGGGCGATGGCGTGCACGTAGCCCACGCTGGTGCGTGTGAAGGCCAATCCGCCGTAGTAGGCGGCGAGCATCATCGCCTGGCGCGCATCCTCGTCGGAACCGTCGGTGTAGGCACGCGGGAGGTACTCGAAGACCAGGCGCACCGAGGTGCGGGAGTACTCCTCGGTCTGCGCGTTCGCCGTGAGCGAGATGTAGGACTCCACGGCGTGCGTGAGGGCGTCGATGCCGGTGGCCGCCGTGACGGCCGGCGGCAGCCCGGCGGTCAGCCCCGGGTCGAGCGCCACCATCGTCGGGAGCAGCTTGGGGTCGACAACCGGGCTCTTGGCGTGGGTCACCGGGTCCGACACGACCGCGGCGATCGTCACCTCCGAGCCCGTGCCCGCCGTGGTCGGCACGGCGAACACCGGCGCAGAGCGGCGCCGGATGTGGAACTTGCCGCGCAGCCGACGCAGCGGCTTGTCGTTGGTGGCGAGAGTGGCGATCAGCTTCCCGGCGTCCATCGGCGAGCCACCCCCGACGGCGACGACGGCCTCGCACGAGTCCTCCCGGTAGAGGGCGAGGCCGGCCTCGACCTGGTCGGTCGTCGGGTCGGGCTCGACCCCGCTGTAGAGCGTGTGTTCGACTCCTGCGGCATCGAGACGGTCGGTGACCGTGCCGACAACGCCGGCACCGACGAGCCCGTTGTCGCTCACGACCAGTACGCGCCGGAACCCGCGCTGGGCGATGCTGCGGCACAGGTCGTCGACGGCGCCACTCCCGGCGAAGGTGACGGGGACCCGGTCGGGCAGGACGCGCGAGAGCAGTCGCGCGATCGGGACGAAGATCCGGTGCAGGAAGGCTTCGACGGCGTCTCGCATCGTCGCTTCTCCTATCCCGCCACGGGCTCGGCGTAGAACTGCGAGGCCCACTTCCGGTAGGCCATGAACGGTCCGTCGGTGTCGATCAGCAGCGGCTTCTCGAGGTGGGCCTTGTGCTCCCAGATGGGGATGTCCTCGGTGAGCTGTTTGTTGATCTCGGCCACGAAGGCGTCGGCCATCACCGAGTCGAGTCTCTCGTCGCCGGTCTTCTTGACCTTGAAGTTGAACCGCTGCTCGACCGTCTCGGCGTCGATGGGGGTGGCGCAGCCGAGCAGGCACGCCTGCACGACCCCGGGCATGTCGAAGCGGACCTCCGAGAAGCCCGGCCCGGTGGCGTAGGAGTCGATGCGGCCGTTCACGACGCCCTGCGGCGTCACGTACTTCTGGGCCGACAGCATCCGCGAGGTCGGGCCGTCGGTGACGTACTCCTCGCACTCCGCCACCTCGTCGGTTCCGTGCACGTAGCGGAAGTGGGCCGGGTCGACGCTGTTCTCGCCCATCTCCTGGATGGCGGTCTTGATCGTGTACGACGATCTGTAGAAGTCGGTGTAGTCGTCGGTGTTGATGTCGTCGACGACAGGTACGTCGAACGTGGGCTCGGTGCCGTGGGGGTGGTACCACGCCATGATGAGCCCGTTGCGTTCGACGACGGGAAGATCGGCGAGCCTCGCCTGCTTGTTGATCCGCTCGCTGTAGGGCACCTCCACACATGTACCCGCTCCGTCGAAGCGCCAGCCGTGGAACGGGCACTGGATGGTGTCGCCCTCCACGCACCCGCCGTAGCCGACGTGGGCGCCGAGGTGCGGGCAGATGGCGTTCTGGAGGTGGATCTCCCCGCTGTTGTCGCGCCACAGCACGAGGTCGCTGTCGAAGTAGCGCAGCGGTGTCAGCTCTCCGGGCGCCACGTCGTCGGGGTACCCGACCTGGAACCAGCCGAACGGGATCGGGAACGGGAATCGCGCCATGGTGCTCTACCCCCTCTCACTGACGTGGCAGGCGATGGGCCTAGGCGGGT
Organism: Acidimicrobiia bacterium; assembly: GCA_041394025.1. Taxonomy (NCBI): domain Bacteria; kingdom Bacillati; phylum Actinomycetota; class Acidimicrobiia; species Acidimicrobiia bacterium. Next base: position 850,831 of record JAWKJA010000002.1, read on the forward strand.
GCATCGGAGCCCACGACCCACATGCTGAAGAACTGTGACCCTCCACCGTAGGCGTGACCGAGGGCGCGGCGCGCACCGTCGACCTGGTAGTCGCCACAGCGCCCGCGAACCTGCTGCGCCGCCTCGCCGAAGCGGATCATCCCCGACGCTCCGATGGGGTTCGACGACAGCACGCCTCCCGACGGGTTCCACGGGATGTCACCGTCGGGTGCCGTGGCACCCTCGCGGGTCAGCACCCAGCCCTCACCCGGTTCGGCGAACCCGAGGTTCTCGAGCCACATCGGCTCGTACCAGCTGAACGGCACATAGACCTCGGCGCAGTCGAAATCGGCACGGGGGTCGGTGACGCCGGCCTGCGCGTACACGTCGGCGGCACAGTCGCGACCGGCCTGCGGGTTCACCTGGTCGCGCCCGGCGAACATCGTGGGCTCCGAGCGCATCGCCGTGCCGTGGATCCACGCGGGGGGGCCGTCGGCGGCCATCGCCGTGTCTTCGTTGCCGATCACGAGGGCCATCGCGCCGTCGGAGCTCGGGCATGTCTCGAGGTAGCGCAACGGGTCCCAGAGCATGAACGACTCCTCCACCATCTCGAGGGTGATGTCGGGTATGTGGAGGTGGGCCCTGGGGTTGCCGAGAGCGGCGAGGCGGTCCTTGACCGCCACCATCATGCCGGTGTCGGCCGGGGCCTTCGCCCGCTCGATGTAGGCACGGATGAGGGGTGCGAAGTAGCCGCCGGCGCCGGCCACCAGCGGGGCCTGGAACGGCATCTCCACGGTGAGGCCCCACACCGAGTCGCTCTCCGACTGCTTCTCGAACGACACCGTGAGCACGCGCTCATGGACGCCCGACTCGACGAGCTTCGAGGCCACGATGGCGGTGGAGCCGCCCACGCTGCCGGCCGTGTGCACGCGCAGCATCGGCTTGCCGACCGCACCGAGAGCGTCGGCGAGGAAGAGCTCGGGCATGACGACGCCTTCGAAGGTGTCGGGTGCCTTCCCGAGAACGACGGCGTCGATGTCGTCCCAGCCCATTCCTGCGTCGGCCAGGGCCTCGAGGGCCGCCTCGCGGACGAGACCGGTGATCGACACGTCCTTGCGTTCCGCGGCGTGGTGTGTCTGACCGACACCGACGACGGCACATCGCTGCGCGCCCACCTCAGCTGCCCTCCAGGACCGCGACGAGGTTCTGCTGCAACGCGGGGCCCGATGCGGCGTGTGCGACGGCGCGCTCCGCGCTCCCGTCGGTGATCCTCGCCGCGGCCTCACCGAAACGGATCAGCCCGGCCGACATCACGGGGTTGGCGGCCAGAGGCCCACCACTGGGGTTCACGGTGACGTCGTCGGACAGGCCGAGTGCGTCGACGAGGATCAGCTCCTCGTGGCTGAACTGCGCGTGCAGTTCGGCGACGTCGATGGGGCCGTCACCGACGCCCGCCTTCGACGCGGCGAGACGGGCCGACTCGCTCACCGACAGGTCACGCAGCCCCATCGCCTGAGGGTCGATGCGGTGGTCGATTCCCCGGATCCACGCAGGACGTTCGCAGACCGAGGTGGCCAGGTCGCCGGCGGTGATCACCATCGCGGCCGCGCCGTCGGTGACGGGAGCGATGTCGGCGTCGCGCAGCGGCGGCACCACGACCGGCCCGGCGAGCAGGTCGTCGGCTGTGACCTCGCCGGAGCGCACCGCGTTCGGGTTCGACAGCGCCGCGCGTTGGCACCGGGCCGCCACCTCGGCCAGGTCCGCCTCCACCCGACCGGTCTCCTCGAGGTACGCGCACGCCTGGAGTGCGCCGAGGTGAACAGTGCTCGGCCACAGCGGTGCCACGTAGTAGGGGTCCGACTGGAGGGTCATGATCTCGTGGACGTCGCCGAGCGACGACTTGCCGAAGCCGTAGATGAGCGCAGAGTCGACGGTCCCCGTCTGGATCGCCACCCATGCCTCGTAGAGCGCCCACGCGGCGTCCATCTCCACGTGGCTCTCGTTGATCGGCGGCCACGCACCCACGGCGTCGAGACCCGCCACGAACGTGAAGGGCCCACCGCTCAGGTAGTCGCAACTCCCCGAGATCGTGAAACCGATCTCCTCGCGGGGGATCCCCGAGGCTTCCACCGCGTCGCGCACGACCGGGATGATGGTCTCGACCTCGTTGTGCTCCGTGTCGGCGGCGACGTGGCGCGACTGGGAGAAGCTCACGATCCCGACGTCACGCATGTCCGACCCGTCCCCGGTACAGCCCGCCCACTAGATGAAGTCCTTGTAGTCGTCGTAGTCGGCGTCGGCCTCGCCGGTCGGGCGGAAGTACCGGATGCTGCGCTGGTCGGCACTCACCTCGTCGGCCCACACGACCTCGACTCGCATCCCCATGCGCACGTCCTCGGCCTCGCACTCCCCGATCAGCCCGAAGAACGCCAGCGAGGCCCCGTCGAGCACGATCTGCGCGCAGACGTAGGGGATCTCGGGGGCGAGGGCCGACAGGCCGGGGATGTTGACGATGCAGAAGGTCGTGACCGTGCCCCGGGGGCCGACTTCGACCTCGATCTCTGTGGGCCGGCCGGTCTTGGGGTCAGAGCCCCGCGGCGGTACGTAGACCTCGTCGGAGTCGGCGGCACGCTCGCCGACCAGGCGCCGCTGCGCCAGTCCTCGCAGGAACCGGCCCGGCGCCTTCCCGGCGCTGATGTCGTACTCCAGGCGGATCGGCACGGCGACGCGCTCCACCGCGTCGCCTGCTGCACCGGGTTCCACGGGTGCGACGGGCTCCTCACCGTCGGCCTGCGGCACCCATGCGTCGAGGTCGGTGAGCCCACCGGTCGGCTCATCCGCCCACCGGGGCATCACACGGAGGCCGACGCACATGACCTCGGGGCTCCCCGCGTCGACGACGTGCAGCATCGCCGTGTCGGCCCCGTCGGGTCGTACGAGGGCGAAGGCGAACGGACGGTCGAGGTGGTGCTTGCCGGCGCGCGGCTCCGACACCCACGTCCACGACTCCACGACACCAGACGGACCGACCTCGACGAAGTCGTCGTCATCGGAGCCGAGGGGCTCGGCAGTGGCCGGGTCGTACTCGAGGGGGGGAACGAGGACGCGTCCGTCGGCGAGCCGCACACCCAGGATCCTGCGGTCGCGCAGCCCGGTCACGAAACGGCCGATGACCGGGCCGAGCGAGCGCGTGTAGCCACCCGGGTACTCCAGGACGTGGTGCTCGACGAGGGCGGGGGCGCCTGACGGCGACGACATCAGATCTTCGCCTCGTGCCCTTCCCAGTACGGGTCGCGCAGCTTCCGCTTGTAGAGCTTTCCGCTCGGGTCGCGCGGCATCGTCTCGATGAAGTCGATCGACTTCGGCCACTTGAACTTCCCGAGTCGGCCCTGCACGTGCTCGAGGATCGACGCCGCCAGCTCGTCGCCCGCCTCCACGCCCTCGGCAGCCTCGACCACGGCCTTGATCTGCTCACCCCAGTCGGCGTCCGGGATTCCGAACACCGCGACGTCACCGACACCGGGATGCGAGTGGATCTCGGCCTCGATCTCGGCCGGGTAGATGTTGACGCCCCCCGAGATGATCATGTCGGACTTGCGGTCGCACAGGAACAGGAAGTCGTCGTCGGTCATGTAGCCGACATCGCCGACGGTGAAGAAGTCGTCGAAGCGGTTCTCGTCGGTCTTCTCGCGGTCGCCCTTGTACTCGAAGTCGGCGCCCATCGTCTTCATGTAGACGGTGCCGATGTCACCACGGGGCAGTTCGCGGCCGTCGTCGTCGAGAACGACGACCTCCGAGATCGGCCACGGCTTCCCGACCGTGCCGGGGTGCTCGATCCACTCCTCGGGCGTGGCGAGCGTGCCGCCGCCCTCGGTGGCGCCGTAGTACTCGTAGATCACGGGCCCCCACCAGTCGAGCATCTTGCGCTTCGTGTCGACGGGGCACGGTGCGGCGGCGTGGACGGCGTAGCGCATCGAGGACACGTCGTAGCTCTCGCGTACCTCGTCGGGGAGCGCCAGCATCCGGTGGAACTGCGTCGGGACCATGTGCGTGGTGGTGACGCCGTACCTCTCGATGCGCTCGAGCGTTCCCTCCGGCGTCCACTTGTCCATCATCACGAGCGGGTGTCCGTAGTGCAGCGAGCTGCCGCCGAACATCGTGACCGCCGTGTGGTAGTTGGGTGACGTCACGAGGTGCACGTTGCCGTCGCCGGGCTGGATCCCGAAGAGCGACAGGATCATGGAGAAGAGCTCGACGTTGGTGTTGGGATCGAGGTCGGGGAGGGTGCGCTTCACGCCTTTCGGACGTCCGGTGGTTCCCGACGTGTAGTGCATCGTGAGGCCCGCGATGCGCTTGTCGGGCGCGCTGTCGGGCTGCCCGTCGACGAGCTCGGCCACGGGTCGGTACCCGTCGACGGTTCCACCGTCGGGCCTGTCGGGAACCGTGAACCGTGACCCGTCGGGCAACTCCATCTCACCGAGGGCGCTCGTCGCCTGCTCGGCGTAGCGGGGCGACGTGATGAACGCCCGGGCGCCTGCGTCGTTGACGATGTAGGCGATCTCGGGGCCGCTCAGGTGGTAGTTGATCGGCGTGAGGTACCAGCCCGCCTGCAGGGCGGCCAGGTAGACCTCGAGGGCGGAAGCCCCGTTGGGAAGCATCGTCGAGACGGTGTCGCCGTGCTCGAGGCCGAGCGAGCGGAGGCCGTGGACGAGGCGGTTGGCGCGTGCCAGCACCTCACCGGCCGTGTGCTCGGTGCCGTCGGGATCGACGACGGCGAGACGGTCGGGATCAGCCTCGGCCAGTTTCCAGAACCCGACGTCGGCCATGGATACGCCCGCCCCCTGTCGCGTGTCGACCGGGTGGCTCCCGGCGCCCGGGCACCGAAACTAGAACACGTTTCACTCGGCCTGCAACACGGTCGGTCCGCCGGTCGCGGGCCGGCACCTCAGCCGGCGCGGTCGCCGTCGCCGAAGGTGTTGCGCTCGATCCAGCCGATGGCGGGTTCGTCGCCGTCGAGCGTGAACCGGGCGACCGTCCGGCGGTAGCAGGAGGCCCGGGGTGGGTCGAAGCAGTGCGAGATGTCGAGCTCGACACCGGCGATGGACTCCACAGCGCCGTTCACGACGGTGCCGTCCCCGGTCGTGACGGTGAAGGGCCCGTGCACGGGGTCGTCGAGATCGTCGTCGCCGTACTCGAACCCGCAGTCGATCCCGGTGATCGTCGACGTGGCCTCACGCAGGAGGTATCCGGTCGCGATCCGGTCGAGGCCGGGGATGTCGACGACGGCCCACTGCATCCGCTGTGTGGCGGAGCCCACGACCACGAAGAGCCATTCCATGTCCCAGGGACGCGGGCCCCACGAGTGGTCCCGCTCACCGCGACCGGTGAACGGACGTCCCCCGGCGAGGCCGACCGTACCGTCGAGTGTCACCGGCTGCTCGAAGCGGTTCGCCACATACCCCTCGGCGGAATGCCCCTCGACGTCGGAGGGACCACCGGAGTGCGCGGCTCCCGCGGCGGTGTACGACAGGTCGATCGTGAAGGGCGCGGTCATACCCGCGCGGGGACCGGTCATGGTCCGGCCGTGACCGGAGGCACGCAACCGGCCGCTTCGCAACGCGTCCGAGCGGTCCCACTCGAAGCGGAGCCCGTAGCTGTCGCACGCCAGGCGGTCGGTGTCGACGAGTTCCCGGGCGAGGCGGGGCTCCTCGAGGAGGGTCCAGGCGCCGTCCTCGTAGATGGCAACCCAGATGAAGGCCCGGTCCTGATTCGGGTGCAGGCCGATCCGCATGTGGCCGGCCTGTGAGCCGTCGTCGTTGAACCAGTCGAGGAACCACGACTCGTTCCACCACGGCTCGTCGGGGCTGTGTGGGTGCGGTCCCTCGTCGATCGGCTCGATCCCGAAGCTCGTGAGCACGGACATGTCGGGCGCGGTCCCGGGAGGTGGCATGCGGCGAGTCTGTCACGGCAGGGCGGTAGCGTGGACGGCCCACGATGAAACCCCTTCGACCCCTCTCCGCCGTACTGGGCCTTCTCCTGGTCGTCACCGTCGTCGCTGCGGTCCCCGGCGCCCGCCGTGCCGACGGGGCACCGGGCGACACCTCGATCTTCGTCGTCGGCGACTCGGTCCTCCTCGGAGCGGCACCCCAGATCGAGGAGGCCCTGGCGGGCTACACGGTGCAGATCGACGCCGTGGAGAGCCGTTCCGCTCTCGAGTCGCCCGCAATCCTCGCCGGGCGGACCGACGATGTGGTGGTGATCTCCATCGGACACAACGACGGCCCGGCCGGCTTCGGGTCGCGCATCGACGAGATCATGGCGGGCCTCGGCAACGTCGACCACGTCATCTGGCTCACCCAGCAGGAGTTCCGCAGCGACAGACCGTCGATGAACGCGGAGCTGCGCGCGGCGCAGCGACGACACGCCACCCTCGAGGTGCTCGACTGGAACGCGATCGTGGCGTCGACACCGAACGCCAACTGGGCCGACGGGCTCCATCTCCGTCCGGAGGGCGGAGATGCGATGGCGGCCGCTGTTGCCGCGGCGGTCGAGGACGCGCTCGTCGTCTCGCCACCCGAACTCCTCGCGACGGGAGCCACGTGGTCGGTCGCCGGTGTCGCAGCTGTCACGGCCGCGGGGTGACCGCGGCGGGCGACGGGGGCGACGGGGTCGACGCGACCCCGGCACCGTGCACGTCAGACGGTGACCGGCAGGTGCTTGATCCCGTTGATCAGGCTCGACTTCAGGCGTGACGGCGGCTCGGTGGGCGCCAGGTTCGGGATGCGCTCGACGAGCTCCTCGAACATGACGTTGATCTCCATGCGGGCGAGCGCCACACCCAGGCAGTAGTGCGGCCCCCGCCCTCCGAAGGCGAGGTGCTCATTGGGCTCGCGGCTCACGTCGAACACGTTCGGGTTGTTGAAGATCCGCGGGTCGCGGTTGGCGGCGCCGTACCAGATCGTGACCTTGTCGCCGGCGGCGATCTCCTGGTCGCCGATCGACGTGTCGGTCGCTGCGGTCCGGCGGAAGTACCGAACCGGCGACACCCAGCGCAGCATCTCCTCCACGGCCGACGGGATCAGCGAGCGGTCGTCGGCCACGCGTTGGCGCTGCTCCGGGTGCTCGAACAGGGCCTGCTGCCCACCCGAGATGAGGTTGCGCGTCGTCTCGTTCCCCGCCACCGCCAGGAGGAGCACGAAGTAGTTGTAGCCCTCGGTGGTGAGCCGGTCACCGTTCTCGTCGGGGGTGAGCAGCTTGGTGACGAGGTCGTCGCGGGGATTGGCCAGGTGGTCCTCGGCCATGTCCTGTGCGTAGGCGAACAGCTCCGCGGCCGCGGTGTCGGCCGCGAGCATGGCGTCGTCACCGCCGTACTCGGGGTCGAAGCGGCCCATCATGCGGTTGCTCCAGTCGAACACCTTCGACCGGTCCTCCTGGGGAACACCGATCAGGTCGGCGATCACGACCAGCGGCAGCTCCGCGGCGACCTCCCGGACGAAGTCGAACTCCTTCAGGTCGAGAGCGCGGTCGACGATGGCGGTGGTCGCTCGGCGCACTGCCGGCTCCATGGCGCGAACCACCTTCGGCGTGAAGGCGCGCGCCACGATCATCCGGTTGCGCGTGTGGTCGGGCGGGTCCTGGTTGATGATGAGGTTCTCGAGGCCCGGCACCATCTTCTCCATGAGGAAGCCGTCACCCGACCGGAACGTCTGCGCCTCGCGCGACACCGTGACGACGTCGTCGTAGCGCGTCACGACCCAGAAGCCGGGCTCGAACTCACCCTCGGCCGGGTGCCAGTGCACCGGGTCGTGCTCCTGGAGCTCCAACAGGAACTCCATCGGCGACGCGTCGCCGTAGGCGGTCTGGTCCTCGAGCGGGAACTCGTCGTGGCGCAACGTGACGGTCATGGTGGAGCGACCTCGATCCTCTCGGCGTGCGACGGCAGGTGCGGTGGTCGTTCTCGGAATCGGCGGCACTCGCGATCCGGACAAACGTCACCCTAGTAGAGTGAAAACAGGTTCTCTTTTCCGGCACAAGGCGGCGGGCCGGAACGAGGGGCGGGCGACGAGCCCCCCTAGTATCCGCTGACAGTATCCGCTGACACCGGGCGCTCCCCCGCAGGCCCGGACGGCCGACCCGGAGGTCCGTGGTGCCCCTGATCGAGGAGATCTCCAACGACGACTGCCGCCTCGAGGTGGACGGGGGCGTGGCCGTCGTCACGATGGACCGGCCCGAGGCGAAGAACGCGCTGTCCGCCCCGATGCTCGTGGCGATGTACGACGCCTGGGCCCACATCAACGAGAGCCCCGACGTCCGCGTGGCGATCCTCACCGGAGCAGGTGGCGACTTCTGCGCCGGTGCCGACCTCAAGGCGATGGCCGACCCGGGGGTCCCCGAGGTCTACCGGCAGCGCATGGCCGACGACCCCGAGCTGCACTGGAAGGCGCTCCTGCGCCACTACCGGGTGAGAAAGCCACTCATCGCCGCCGTGGAGGGGGCAGCCGTGGCCGGGGGCACCGAGATCCTCCAGGCCACCGACATCCGCGTGGCCGCGGAGTCGGCGTTCTTCGGCATCTTCGAGGCCCGGCGCGGGCTGTTCCCGCTGGGCGGGTCGACGGTGCGCCTCCAGCACCAGATCCCCTACACACTCGCCATGGAGTTGCTGCTCACGGCCCGCCGTGTCGAGGCCCACGAGGCGCGTGAGATCGGGCTCATCGGCCACGTGGTCCCCGACGGGACGGCGCTCGACAAGGCCCGGGAGATCGCTGCGCAGATCGCCGCCAACGGGCCTCTCGCCGTCCAGGCCATCAAGGAGTCGGTGGTGGCGACGCGCGACATGTCGGAGGAGGAAGGCCTCGCCAGGGAGCTCGAGTTCGGGTGGCCGGTCTTCGACACCGAAGATGCGAAGGAAGGTCCGAAGGCGTTCGCCGAGAAGCGCACACCGAACTTCCGGGGCAGGTGAGCGACCGCGGGGCCCGCTCCGACCCGACGTCGGGTGGGCGCTCCTCACGAGAGGGTGCGCGGCACCGCTTCGCCGCATCGGTGCGTGCGGCGGTCGACGCGGCCATGACGGCGCAGGTACCCGACTCCGCGTTCGAGGAGGCATCGACGGCGATCGACGCGGTCGTCACCGAGCTCCGCTCCTCGGGTCCCACCGCTCGGAACCGGATCGAGCTGCACGGTGCCGCAGGCCTCGAGGGACCGAGAAGTCACATGCTGGGAAGCCCGCAGATCGGGGCGGAGAATCCCCTCTCCGTCCCCGTGACGATCGACGTCGTCGACCGTCGCGTCGTCGGGCACGTCACCTTCACCGCTCCCTACGAGGGCCCGCCCGGCTTCGTACACGGTGGGGTGATCGCGTCGGTCTTCGACGAGTTGCTGGGTGTGGCGAACGTCGAGGGCGAGGCGCCCGGGATGACCGCCAAGCTGACCGTGCGCTACCGCCGCCCGACACCCCTGCACCGGCCTGCCGTGTTCGAGGCGTGGCACGAGCGGCGCCAGGGGCGGCGCTTCGTCGCGCATGCGACGCTGCACGTCGACGGCGAGCTGACCTGCGAGGCCGAGGGCCTGTTCGTGGGGCTCGACGCAGAGTTGGCTGAGGAGTACTTCGGCGAGCTCCGTCGCACGGCTGCGAACGCTACGTCGAGCGAAGGGACCGGGTCATGAAGCTTCCCGACAGAGGAATCGCCCGAGAGGTCATCGCCACGGAGATGCGCGAGGCCAAGGAGCACGACGCCCGCTGGCGCGAGGGCCGCACCTTCTCGCTCATCTACCCCACCGAGGGCGCGGCCACCGATCTCGACCTCGAGGTGGACGAGGTCGTGGCCGACGCTCACGACCTCTACCTCCACGAGAACGCTCTCAACCCGTTCCGCTTCCCGTCCCTCAAGGACATGGAGGCCGACGTGGTGTCGATGACGGCGGGCCTGCTCAACGCGCCCGAGAGCGCAGGTGGCTCCATGACCTCGGGGGGCACCGAGTCGATCCTCATGGCCACCACGGTCGCCCGGGGCCGCGCCCTGGCCGAGCGCGGGGTGACCGAACCGCAGCTCCTCGCACCCATGTCGGCGCACCCGGCGTTCGCCAAGGCGGCCCACTACCTCGGTCTCGAGCACGTGCAGATCCCGCTGGCCGACGACTTCCGCGCCGACGTCGACGCGGCCGCCGACCTCGTCACCGACCGCACCGCGATGATCGTCGGGTCGGCTCCCGGGTACCCGAACGGGGTGATCGACCCGATCCCGGATCTCGCCTCCCTGGCGTCCGAGCGGGGTATCGCCTTCCACACCGACGCCTGTGTGGGCGGCTTCCTCCTCCCGTTCGTGGAGCGCCTCGGTCGTGACGTCACACCGTTCGACTTCCGCGTGCCCGGTGTCACCTCCATGTCGGCCGACGTGCACAAGTACGGCTACACCACGAAGGGCGCCTCCGTCGTGCTCCACCGTGACCGGCAGCACTTCGTCGACCACCAGGTCTTCCTCTACGACCGGTGGCCCGGGGGACTCTACGGCTCCCCCGCCATGGCCGGGGCCCGGCCCGCCGCGCCGATCGCGTCGGCCTGGGCGGTCATGCGGCATCTCGGCATGGAGGGATACCGCGCGCTCGTCCGCTCGCTTCTCGACACGAGCGACGCCCTGAAGGCCGGCATCGAGGCGATCCCCGAGCTCGGGATCTTCGGGGACCCGGTGGCCAGCCTCCTGGCGTTCGGCTCGGACATCGTCGACATCAACGCCGTCGGCGACGTGATGGACGACCGCGGCTGGCACCTCGACCGCCAGACGGGCCCCGACGCACTCCACATGATGATCTCTCCGGGTCATGCCCGGATCGTCGACGTGTTCCTCGCCGACCTGGCCGACGCGGTCGCCCACCACGGCGAGTCGCGCGGCGTCGAGGCCCGCTACAGCTGACGTCTGGGTGGTGCGTCGCTGAGGTCCGCATAGCGGAGGTGGCCTCAAGGACGCACTACGTCGTAGAGGGGACTCTGGCGAACGTCGCGGCGCCGATGGCGCCGGCGTCCTCGCCGAGCGTTGCCGGAACGATCGGGATGGCCGGGCGGTACTCGGGAGCCTCGATGCGGTGGCCGAAGCTCCGCCGCAGGGGCTCGAGCAGCGCCTCCCCCACCGTCATGACCCCGCCGCCGACGACGATCACCTCGGGGTCGAGGATATTGGCGAGGCCCGCGAGACCCACGGCCACGCGGTCGGCGAACTCGGCCAGGAGCGCCAGGGCGTCGTCGGCGCCTGTAGCCGCGGCGCGGGTGACGTTGTGGCCGCCGACGGCGTCGGCCGTACCGCCGGCGTCGGCGAGCACACTCGGGGCACGTCCCGCCGCCACCCACTCGCGCGCCAGCCGGCCCAGGGCGGTACCGGAGGCAAGCGCCTCCCAGTGGCCGGTCTCGCCGCACGCGCAACGCGGGCCGCTCGGGTCGACGGTGAAGTGCCCGATCTCCGCCGCGAACCCGTTGGCACCCCGGTAGGGACGGCCGTCGGTCACGATGCCACCCCCGATGCCGGTGCCCAGAGTGATGACGAGGACGTTGTCGAGGTCGCGTGCAGCCCCGGCCGTGGCCTCACCCCACCCCGCGGCGTTGGCGTCGTTGTCGACGGCCACGGCCACGCCGACGCGGCGCGAGACGTCGGCAGCCACGGACGCCTCGCGCAGCGCCGGCAGGTTGGGGGCGTAGCGGACTCTCCCGTCGAGGGTCACGAGCCCTGCGATGCCGACGCCGACGCCGGACACCTCCCCCGCATCACTGCTCAACGTCGCGGTGAGTTGCTCCAGGGCGTCGAGCAGGTCGGGATAGGTGTCGGGCGTCGGAATCCGGGTCCGGGACAGCACCTCTCCGCTGTCGTCCAGCGCGACACCGAGGATCTTGGTGCCGCCCACATCGATCCCGACGGTGCTCATCGGCACACCGGTCAGTCGAGATCGATGGACGAGAACCCGGAGTGGGCCGATCCGCCGTCGTCGGGTGTGGTCGAGTCGTCGCCCGTTTCGCCCGCGGCGAACCCGTGCGTGGGTCGGTGGGCCGCCCGTTGCTCGACGATGCCCTCCTCCGCGGCGACCATGACCGTGCGTGCCGCCAGGAGAAGCTCCTCCATCGCGCGCAGGAGGTGGTCGGTGGTCTCGGGCCCGGCGGCCATGAGTGCCTCGAACAGCGCCCGCACCCCGGCCTCCGCGTCGGTCGTGTGGGCGGCGCCGTCGTGGCGCGTGCCACCGAACGTGTGGTCGTTGGCGCCGGACGTCTCACCCGACGCCGCGTTCCGGGCGCCCGAGGCACCGTCGGAGGCAGCGTCGGTGGGATCGTCCGCGAGATCGGCACCACGATTGCCGAGCCCGGCATCGAGGTCGTCGAACAGGGGGTTGCCCCTCGGGCGGTCGGGATCACGCATGCAGACCCTCCCCGAACTCGACGTTCAGCCTCCCGTTCTCGATGTGTGCACGCGTCACGGAGCGACGACGGAGGCTGTCGGGCAGCATGACCGCACGGCGGTACGAGTCGACACCGATATAGAGCTCGTCGCCGGAGCGGCCCAGGTCGAGGTCGTCCTTGTCGGTGAAGGGCAGCCACAGTGAGAGCACGGGCGTGTCGCCGTCGACATCGAGGCGCATCGGCTCGACGGTGCTCAGGCGCCGGGCGGGCGATTCGTCGTACAGCGTCGCACCGAAGTCGCCGAGGCGCTGGATTCCCACGAGCTCGTGCTCGGCCAGGTCGGCGGTGAGAACGGGCACCGGCTCGAAGTCGGTCCGGATCGTGTCCATGTGCTCGGCCTGCGCATCGCGCCAGCCCTTGAACCAGGGATCCGAGACGGCATCGGGCAGCACACGGTTCGCGATCACGGCGTCGACGTGGTAGCCGAAGAGTGACAGGTACGTGAAGGTCCGCCGCGCTTCGGCCACCACCATCCGCTCGGGGGTCACAACGAGCCGGGCACTCGAGACGCTTCCGTCGGTGAGCAGGTCGCGGACCCCGTCGAGGCGGTCGTAGAAGTGGCGGACGTTGTCGAAGACGCCGTCGTCGGGGGTCGGCATCCTGACCATGCGGTTCATGATCGGGCGCACGGCACGCGTGACGGCACGCTGTGCAGGGAAGATCCTGTCCATGTACCAACCGAGGACATCGGGAAGAGACAGCAACCGGAGCGTCTCGGCGGTGGGTGCGCAGTCGACGACGATGAGGTCGTACTCACCCGACTCGGCCTGGCTGCGCAACTCCGCCAGTGCGAAGACCTCGTCGAGACCCGGGATCACGGCCAACTCCTCTGCGTCGAGGCCCTCCGCCCCGGCCCACTGGAACAGCGACACGAGGTAGGAGCGGATCGACCCCCACGACTCCTCGAGCCGATCGCGCGCATCGAGCTCCTGGCCGTCGAGCCAGCCCGTGACGGGAACGACGGTGTCGCCGAGCTCCACGTCGAGCGCGTCGCCGAGCGAGTGGGCCGGGTCGGTGGAGCACACGAGCGTCCGCGTGCCCGACTCGGCCGCCCGGAGAGCGGTGGCTGCGGCGATCGTGGTCTTACCGACGCCGCCCTTTCCGGTGAAGAGCAGGACGCGCATCTCCCGGAAGGCTACCGGGGCGGCGTCTCCGTGATCCCATCTCCGTGGACGCCCACCGTGGGCGGGCCGGTGCTAGAGGGCCTCGACGTACTTCTTCAGCTCTTTGAGGGCGTCCCCCATGATGAGGCGTGCCGCCTTCTTCTTCATGAACCCCGGCATCGGAGCGGCGATCTCCACGGACAGCTCGTAGACGACGCGTGTGCCCTCACCGTCGGGCTCGAAGGTGTAGCGGCCGTGCAGGTCGCGCAGCATGTCACCCTCCGCCAGCGCCCAGGAGAACGAGCTCGGTGCATCGGAGTAGTCGTAGTCGTAGACCGAGCGCAGGCTCTTGCCCATCGCGGCGACACGGAGCTCGACCGTGGAGCCCCGGCCCTCGTCGTCGGTGTCGAGGACCGTCACCTCCTTCACGCTCTTGGCCCACTTCGGGTAGTTCTCGTAGTCGGTCGCCACGGCCCAGCACTCGTCGGGTGGACGGTTGATGCTGATGCGGTCAACTGCCTCGTCGGCCACCGGGTTTCCTTCCGTCTGTCGATGGGTGGGATTCCGGCCGCTCCGGGAACTGCCCGTACACGGCTCCCCACAGCCCGAGAAGCCCGAGCTGCACCATGGGAACCATAACGCCGAACGGGTTGGCGACGGCGGTGCCCGTGGCGACGGCGAGGCTGAGGGTCAGGGCGCCGTAGAGGTGCAGCCGCACGGCCGTCGGAGCACCTCCCTCGACGAGGAACAGGGTCGACACCGCGATCTCGGCCCCTCGGGCGTTGCGGACCAGCGCCATGCCGAACGCGGCGCACCACACGGCGAACGAGGCGAAGAAGAGCACGAGCGTCGTAACGACAGCCACCGCATCGAACGACTCGACACCCAGCGCAGCGGGAGCCGCCGTGACGAGGAAGACGATTCCCGTGATCCACGACGTCAGGATGATCCAGCGGCCTCTCATGCGCTCACCCGAGCGGCTTCAGAACATCGAGGTCACCGTTGGCCACAGGCACGAGATCCTTGACCCGCTCGTCGTACGACCAGTCCGTCTCGGCCAACTGCCGCGCTCGCTTTCCCATCCGCTCCCGTTGCGCGTCGTCACCGAGCAGGCGCTCGACGAGCTCACGCGTACCGTCGACGTCTTCGGGGTCCACGACGTACCCCGTCTCACCATCGACGACGGCTTCGTGCGACCCGCCGCTGCGCCCCGCGATGACCGGCACACCACACGCCGCAGCCTCGAGGAAGACGATGCCGAAGCCTTCGGCTTCCAGGCCCCGCCACCGCTCGCGGCACAGCATCGCGAACACGTCGGCGCAGGCGTAGACGTCCGACAGGTCGTCGTCGGCGATGCGTCCGAGAAAGGCAGCGCGTTCTCCGAGCCCGACCTCGGCGGCGATCCTCTCCAGCCGTCTGCGGTCGCGACCGGTCCCGCCGATCGCGACCTGCACGCCGGGGATCCGTGCGACCGCCCGCAGGAGGACGTCGAAGCCCTTCCGTGGCACGAGGCGGGAGAGCCCGAGAACCAGGGGACGGTCGGGGTCGAGGCCGAGCATCCTGCGGACCCGTGCCCGTTCCTCGGCCGTCTCGAGCGGTCGGAAGCGCGAGGCGTCGACCCCCGGTGGCACGACGACACCGTCCACAGGTCGACCGGCGGCATGGGCGGCCTCGGCCGCCGGGTAGTTCCCCGCCGCCACGATGCCCGACGCACCACGCAGGACGCGGCCCGCCAGCGAGTGCGTGACGGGGAGCCGGCCCGGGACGGTGACCTCGGCACCGTGGACGACGACGACGTGCGGGGCGGCCGAGAGGCGTCGTCCGACGAGCCCGAGCGGCAGGGTCGGGTCGAGGAAGACCACGTCGGCGCCGACGTCACCGGCCATCCGGTCGATCCGCGACGCCATGCCCGGCCGTGGGAGCAACACGGGGTCGCGAACCCGCTCGACGTGGAACTCCTGCTCCGTGTCGAAACGGTCGGCCCCGTCGTGAGGAGTGGCGAGAACGTGCGTGTCGTCGGGTGGCAGACGGCGCCACAACTCGTGGAGGTACGACTGGATCCCCCCGAGCTTCGGGGGAAAGTCGTTGGTGACCAGAAGACTCGTCACGGTGTCGTCGTCGGCCCGGGAGTGCTGTGGATCAGAGGTCGAGAGTCCGGTCGCGCACGACGCCCGCTCGCGCGACGATCTTCTTCATCATGCGCACGAGGATCTCGCGCGGCGCGTGGGTGATCTGGTTCGTGATCTCGTGAACAGCAACGTCGAGCCCGGCCTCGTCGTCCACGAGACGGTTGACGAGGTGGAGATCGAATGCCTCCTCAGCTGTCACCGGCCGGCCGGTGAGAGCGAGATCGCGTGCCACCGACGCCCCCACGAGATCCTCGAGCGGCCCGTACACCACCTCGGAGAACTCACGCTCGGGATGCTCGAAGCGGGCCGACCGGACCGCCACCCGGAGATCGCACATCACCGCCAGGTCGAAGCCTCCGGCGATGGCGGGGCCGTTGACGGCTGCCACCATCGGGAGCGGGAATGCCAGGCAGGCCCGGTGGAAGCGGTCACCCGACGCCCACACACGCTCGGCCAGGTCGGGGTCCTCGTCGATGTGCCCGAACTCCCGGAGGTCGAAACCCGAACAGAACGTCGACCCGGCACCCGTGACCACCACCGTCTTCACGTGCTCGTTGTCGGCGAGGTGCTCCAGGCACTCGGTCACGTCGTCACGAACCGCGATGGACAGTGCGTTCTTGGTCTCGGGGATGTCGAGCGTGATCGTGGCCACACCGTCGTGGGGGCCGGCGAGTCGCACACCTCCGGACTTCATGTCGCGCCTCCTCGAACCGTCTCACTTCCCACCGTGTCGTCGGCCACCGAGTCGCGGGCCTCGTGGATGGTGGCTCCCCGGCTGATCATCCGCCGGAAGCCCATCACCTCCCGCGGCATCGACACGCCGAGGACGCCGGTCAGGTCCTCACCGTGGGCGAACAGCGCGACGAAGCGGTGATCCGTCCCGTCGCCGTGGACGATCTCCACTGTGTCACCCGGCCGGGTGTGCCCGGCGAACTGGATCGGGAGGTCGTACTGGTCGGACCAGAAGAACGGAACCGGGGCGAATGGCTCGGTGTCCATCCCCGCAGCGGCATCGAGGAGCCGGCGCGCCACGTACATCCCCATCTCGGCGGCGTTCGTCCAGTGCTCCACCCGCATGACGTCGCCGAAGCGCGGATTCTCCCATCGGGCGACGTCGCCGGCCGCGTAGATCCCCGGCGCCGCGGTGCAGCACTCGTCGCACACGACGCCGTCGTCGAGCGGCAGACCGGACCCGGCGAGCCATTCGGTGTTGGGCACGACGCCGATCCCGACGACGACGAGATCGGCCGGAACAACGCTTCCGTCGCTGGTGCGTACGCCCGTGACCCCGTCGTCGCCCTCGAAACCCTCGACACCCGTTCCGCAGCGCACATCGACGCCGTGCGCCTCGTGCAGCCGCCCGAGCGCCGCGCCCATCTCGGGGCCGAGCGCCCGTTCCATGGGTACCGGGAGCGCCTCCAGGACGGTGACCCCGAGCCCGAGCGAGCGGCACGTCGCCGCGACCTCGGATCCGATGAAGCCGGCGCCCACCACGACCACCCGGGAAGCGTTGTCGAGACGGTCCCGGATGGCGAGCGCGTCGTCCAGCGTCCGCAGTGTGAAGACCCCGTCGGGGACCGCGACACCGGGCAGCCCGCGCGGCCGCGCACCGGTCGCGATGACGACGGCGTCGCCCGTGACCATCTCGCCGCTGCCGAGAGTCACCGAACGGGACCCGACGTCGAGAACCACCGCCGGCGTGCCACGGTGCCACGTGACGTCGAGTGCCTCGAGTTCCTCCTCGTCGCGGAGCAGCACCCTGGCGGGTTCCCATTCGCCCGCCAGGACCTGCTTGGAGAGGGGTGGGCGGTCGTAGGGGGCGCCGGTCTCGTCGCCGACCACGGTGATGGACCCCTCGTGGCCCAGGGAACGCAGTGTCTCGGCACAGCGCAGGCCCGCCAGCGACGCACCGACGATGACGACCGACCCGGGCGGTGGTTCCTTCGGCACTCACGGCAGGCTAACGGCGGCGCACGCGAGGGGCATGTCAGGATTCACCCCGGAAAGACGGAATGCCATGTTTGCCCTATTCGCTTCCGGATTCTAAGATACGACCCATGACTCTCGGAATACTCGATCCCGCCTCGTTGGCGGTCGTCTTCTTCTTCTGGGCAGGTTGGGCCCTCGGGATCTGGGCGATCGTCCACGCCTCGCGCACAACCGACGCTGCATGGGGTGCCGTGTCCGGAAGCCGGGTTGCATGGGTCGTGGGGATTCTGGCGACGAACTTCCTCCTCCCGACCCTCCCCTTCCTCTTCCCGGTCGCCCTGATCGGCCTCGTCATCTCGATCGTCTACCTGGCTGCGGTTCGCCCGCAGCTCAACCGCGCCTCCACCGCCCGCCGGGAGTCGACGGTCTCCTGAGGTAGTCGGCATACTGGGGCGCCATGTCGGCCTCCGGACCACCGGCCTCCCGCGCCCCTGACACGGTGGCTCCCGGCGTCGGTGCCGCTCCCCCGCTCGATGTGAGCGGGCGCCCCGTCGCCCTGCGCGATGTCGATCTCGACCGCTTCCTGCATCCTCGGACGGTTGCCGTGATCGGTGCCTCCGAGAGCTCCCGCAAGCCCAACACCGTCATGACGCGACGACTCAAGCAGTGGGCCGACGCGCACGGCGCACGGCTGTACCCGGTCCATCCCAGCTACGACACCGTGGTCGGCGAGCATTGCTACCGCACCATCGCCGACGTTCCCGATGAGATCGACCTGGCCGTGATCCTCACCGGGAGGGCCGTCGACAGCTTCGAGGAGGCTCGCGAGAAGGGCGCCGCGTTCGCCGTCATCTTCGCGGCGGGTTTCTCGGAGACCGGCGAGGAGGGTGCGGCACTCGAGGCGCGACTGGCGGAGCTCGTACGCGAGGGTCCGACCCGTCTTCTCGGGCCCAACACGAACCTCAACGCGTTCTCCGAGTTCGACGACGACCTCGCGGGCCGAAGCATCGCCCTCGTGACCCAGAGCGGTCACCAGGGGCGGCCGGTCTTCCAGGGTCAGGAGATCGGCATTCGCCTCTCGCACTGGGCCCCCACCGGCAACGAGGTCGACCTGGAGTTCGCCGACTTCGCCGCCTACTTCGCCGATCAGCCCGAGGTGGGCGTCGTGGCGGCCTACATCGAGGGTTTCAAGGACGGCCGGTCGCTCATGCTGGCGGCCGACCACTGCGCGCGCCTCGGAAAGCCGCTGGTCGTCGTCAAGGTCGGGCGCACCGACGAGGGCGCCGACATGGCGATGGCCCACACGGGCCACCTCACGGGCAGCGACGACGTGATCTCGGCCGTGTTCGACCAGTTCGGCGTGACCCGCGTCGACGGCCTCGACGAGCTGCTCGACGTGTCCGCCGCGTTCGCGCGCACCAAACGACCGCGAGGCGAGAACGTCGTCGTCTACGCCATCTCGGGCGGTACCGGCGCGCACATGGCCGACATGGCCGCTGCGGCGGGACTCGAGCTCCCGGAACTCACGATCGAGACCCAGCGCGCCCTTCACGACGGTCTCATTCCCGGGTACCTGCGTGTGTCGAACCCCGTCGACTGCGGCGGACCCCCTGTGATGACGCCGGCGGGGCGGCGCATCCTGGAACTGATCGTCGACGACCCGAACTGCGACGTGCTGATCGTCCCCATCACCGGTGCTCTGGCATCGATGAGCGAGCCGATGGTGCGCGACCTCGTGGCGGTGGCCGACACGACCGACGTGCCGATCTTCGTCGTGTGGGGATCCCCCGTCGGCACCGAGCGCGCGTACACCGAGATCCTGCTCGGCTCGAAGCTCCCCGTGTTCCGCACGTTCCAGAACTGCGTGACCGCCGTGCGGTCGTATCTCGACTACTGGCGCTTCGCCCGCGCCTACCGGTCGCCCTTCAACGAGATCCCGACCACGGAATCCCCCGTCGCCGCGAAGGCGCGGAGGCTGCTGAGGAGTGTCGAGCCCGGTCGCGCGCTGTCGGAGCACGCCTCGAAGCGGCTGTGCGGCTACTACGGGATCAAGCGGTCACGCGACACGCTCTGCACGTCGGCGAGCGCGGCCGTCGACGCAGCGAAGAGGATCGGCTACCCGGTGGTCATGAAGGTGGTGTCGGCCGACCTCCCCCACAAGAGCGACGCGGGTCTCGTCGAGGTCGGCATCGACACGGCCACGGGCGTCCGCGCCACGTACCGCGAGTTGCTCGACCGGGCACGTCGCGCCGACCGCACGGCCGGGATCGACGGCGTGCTGGTGTCGAAGATGGTCTCCGACGGCGTCGAGGCGCTCGTCGGCATCTCCCGGGATCCACTCTTCGGCCCGGTCGTGACGGTGGGTCTCGGCGGTGTGCTCGTCGAGGTCCTGGGCGACGTCGCACACCGCGTGCCACCCTTCTCCCGCGATGAGGCCGTGTCGATGCTCGACGAGCTCCAGGGTGCGGCACTGTTCGGCGGCGTCCGCGGGACGGACCCGGTGGACGCCGACGCACTGGTCGACGTGGTCATGGCGGTCCAGACGATGGCGCTCGAGCTCGACGGCGATCTGGGCGAACTCGACCTGAACCCCGTGATGGTCCGCAAGCAGGGTGCCGTGGCGCTGGACGCACTGGCCGTGCGTGCGCCCGGCGACGCATGATGCCCCGCAGGTCCGGCGAACGCCCGGGCGTGATCGACGAGCGAGAGGAGTGGTCGTGAGTGACGCCGTGGAGGACACCGTCCTGACCAAGGTCGAGAACGGCGTGCTCTGGATCACGCTCAACCGGCCTGATTCCGGCAACGCCGTGACGCCCGACCAGCGCGACCTCCTCATCGACGTCTTCGCCGACGCCAGTGCCGACCTCGCCGTGCGGGCTGTCGTCCTCACGGCAGCCGGCGACAAGATGTTCTGCCCCGGCGCCGACCTGCGCGCGCCTCGGCCGGCCCCGAGAGAGCAGCCCGACGGCGCTCCCGACATCCCCACCGGGACCACGGCGCGGACGATCCGCACGGGAGCCCAGGCGCTCATCTCGGCCGTTCTCGACTGCGAGAGACCGGTGATCGCCGCCGTCAACGGGACCGCTGCGGGTCTCGGAGCGCATCTCGCCTTCGCCTCCGACCTCGTGATCGCCGCCGAGGAGTCGAAGTTCATCGAGGTCTTCGTGCGCCGGGGGCTGATACCCGACGCCGGCGGCGCCTGGCTGCTCCCCCGACTCGTCGGGATCCAAAAGGCCAAGGAGCTCATGTTCTTCGGCGACGACATCCCCGCGGCGCGTGCGGCCGAGCTGGGCCTCGTCAACAAGGTCGTCCCCCGCTCCGACCTGGAGGCCACCGCACGCGAGTGGGCGGAGCGCCTCGCCGAAGGACCGACACGCGCCCTTGCGTTGACCAAGTGGATGGTGAACCGATCTCTCGACGTCGACCGCCGCACCGCCTTCGACGAGGAGGCCTGGGGCGTCGAGGTCAACATGACGACCGAGGACTCCCAGGAGGGCGTCGCCGCCTTCGTGGAGCGACGCGAAACCGAGTTCAAGGGCTGGTGAGCGCCGCGGTGTCGACCTCCACCTCGTCGTCGATGCCGATCCGCGACCGTACGGCGGTGGTCGGCATCGGTCAGACGGCCTTCGGCAAGGGACTGGAGGACACGGAGCTGTCGCTGGCGTGCCAGGCGGTCTCGGCGGCCGTCGACGACGCAGGCCTGGCGCCGTCCGACGTCGACGGCCTCGTGATGTTCTCGATGGAGGACGGACGCGAGGTCGAGATCGCCCGCAACGTGGGGCTCGGCGACATCACCTTCTTCGGTCAGGTCGGCTACGGCGGTGGAGCGGGCTGTGGCGTCGTCGGGCACGCCGCCACGGCCGTGGCGACCGGACAGTGCGAGGTCGCCGTGGCCTGGCGCGGCCCGCAAGCGGGCAGCCAAGACGTCGCGCCGTGGGCCAGGTCCGCCGCGGCGTCACCGGGCACTGGACGTGGAGCCGTCCCTTCGGCCTGCTCCGGCCCGTCGATGAGATCGCCATGCTCACGCGCCGCTACATGCACGAGTACGGCGCCACGCGTGACCACCTCGCCAACGTCGCTCTGGCCTTCCGAAAGCACGCCAACCGCAACCCCGACGCCACGATGCACGAACGGACCCTCACGCGAGAGGAGTACATGGAGGCGCGCTGGATCTCGGAACCGCTGTGCCTCTTCGACAACTGCCTCGAGACCGACGGCGCGCTCGCCGTCGTGATCACATCAGCCGAACGCGCCCGGGATCTCCCACACCCGCCGGCGTACGTCCACGCCTACGCGCAGTCGATCCCGGCCCAGCACCAGGTGATGACCAACTACTTCACCGACGACCCGCTGCGTGGGCCGTCGTACGCGTGCGCCGAGCGGCTGTGGGGCCTCGCCGACGTCGGCCCCGACGATGTCGACGTCGCCCAGCTCTACGACGCCTTCAGCCCGCTGATCCCGCTCTCGCTCGAGGGCTACGGCTTCTGTGAGCGCGGCGAGGGGGCGGCGTTCACCGACGACGGGGCACTCGAGTGGCCCGACGGGCGGCTCCCCACCAACACGTCGGGTGGGGGGATGTCGGAGGCCTACGTGCACGGCTTCAACCTGGTGCTCGAGGGGGTCCGCCAGATCCGGGGAACCTCCACGAGTCAGGTCGACGGAGCCTCCGTCAGCCTCGTGACGTCGGGCGAGGGTGTTCCCACCAGCGCCGTCGTGTTCACGGGGTCCCCCGCATGAGCCCGGGGGCGAGGTGATGGAGTCGGGCATGCTCCTCCCCGACGTCGACGACCCCGACAGCGCCGAGTTCTGGCAGGGGTGCGCTCGCGGTGAACTGCTCGTGCAGGCCTGTGGCAGCTGCGGGCGCCGCCGGATGCCGCCGCGACCGATGTGCCCGGCGTGCCGCTCGACCGAGGTCGCCTGGGAGCGGATGTCAGGACGCGCGACCGTGTGGTCCTTCGTCGTCACCCACCCACCGTTGCTCCCCGCCTACGCCGAGATGGCGCCCTACAACGTCGTGGTGGTCGCCCTCGACGACGACCCGTCGATCCGCTTCGTGGGAAACATCGTGGAGAGCCCCACGGCCCGACTCGACAGCATCGACCCGGCGTCGGTACGCATCGGCGAGCACGTCGAGGTCGTCTTCGCCGAGTTCGACGGCGTCACGCTCCCCCGCTGGGTCCGCGTCTGACCCACCTTGCCGGCTTGCCGGCCGAGATGGTGCGAAAACCGGGTCCATGGCCCGGAAAACGCACCAACCCGGCGAGCTCTTCGGCCGAGATGGTGCGTAAACCCGGTCCATGGCCCGGAAAACGCACCAACCCGGTGAACATCCCGGGGGCGGACGCGACGACGAGCGCCGGGGGGACGACGCTCGTCATCGGGAACATGTCGGTTGTGAGGGTGCGGGCCGTGGCCCGCACCCTGTCGGAGGAGCGCTACGCGGCGGCCTTCACGCCGGAGGTCACGCCGGCGGCGCGGCGGCGCAGGTCCTCCAGCGTCCGCTCCCAGGCCAGCTGACGTGCCAGCCAGACCAGGGCGCTCCGGCGGGGGTTCCGCAGCGGTGTGGCTGTGTCGTGCACCATGTCTCTCCTCGATCTCCGGGTCGACGGGCTCCCGTTGCCGGAACGCACCTCTCCGGAGGGGTCCTATACTCACGCCCGAGAGGTTCTCTCGGTGTGACAACACTATAAGTATCTACTCTCAATGTAACCGCTGTCAAGCATTGTGACCGATGACACGTCTGCTCAGATATCTGAATACGCGATGGGAGAGATCCCGCAGATGACGGCCGTCAGGTGCCCGGAGGTGAGTGCCCCGTGAGCGCAGCGCCCGACGCCGAGACCGACGAGCACGACGGCCCACGGTGGCGGATCGACGACCTGGCGCAGCGGGCCGACGTGACGGTCGACACCATCCGGTACTACCAGCGGGAGGGGCTCCTGCCCCGCGCCGAGCGGTCCGGGCGCCACAAGCTCTACGGCGCCGAGCACCTCGAGGGCCTCGAGCAGATCAGAGCCCTCCAGGACCGCGGCTTTTCGCTCGCCGGGATCCGGGAGCTGCTCGACAGCGACCGCGCCGACGTGCTGGCGGGGATCTTCGGCCGGGGAGCCACCCAGGCCTACACCTGGGACGAGCTGATCGAACGCGCCGGGGTCGACCCGACCCTGGCCGCCGACGCCGGCCAGGCGGGGCTGGTGCGCGACCCCGCCGAGCTCGAGAGGGAGGCCTACGACGGCGACGACCTGCGCGCGCTTCGTGCCGTCGCGACGATGGATCGCGCCGGACTGCCTCGCGAGGCGATCCTCGAGCTGATCCGGATCTTCGTCCGCCACTTCGACGCCATGCAGAACGAGACCTTCGCTCTGTTCTCGGGCCGAGGTGTGCTGCACCTCGAAGGAGACGACCTCTCCGCCTTCCAGAGCGAGTTGGCCGAGGCCACTCCGCAGCTGACGTCGGCGGCAGACCAGCTCATCGGTTTCGTCCATCACCGCACAGTCCAGCGCCTCGCCCTCGACGCCGTCGCCGCGGCGCGGGAGCGCGAGGACAGCGACTGACCGGCTGCTACTCCGGCGGTACCCTGACGCCACCGTCGGCACACGGGACACGCACGTACATCGGAGGGAGCGCGGGTGGCGACCGGCCTGCTCGAGGGGACACGGGTACTCGACCTCGCCGGTGAGCCCGCGGCGATGACGGGCCGGATCCTCGCCGATCTGGGTGCCGATGTCGTGCGCGTCGTCCCCCCGGCCGGTGACCCGCTCGAGGGCCTTCCTCCCTTCACCGGTGACGGCTCCCGCTCATTGCGCGCGGCGGCCTGGAACGCCGGAAAGCGCATCGTGACCGCCGAGCACGGTGACGCTGAGTTGGTCACCCTGCTGGCCGCGGCACACGTCGTGATCGACACCCCGGGCGCTCCCGACGGCGCCACCCTCGACTGGGAAGCCCACGCACCGGGCGCCGTGTGGGTCCGCGTCACACCTTTCGGCGCCGACGGTCCCCGGTCGCGGTGGCGCGCCTCCGACCTCGGGGTCATGGCGGCGAGCGGCAACATGTACGCCACGGGCGAGCCCGAGGGCCCACCCGTGAGGTGCACGGAGCCGGCGTCGTACGCGCACGTCGGCCCCGAGGCCGCCTTCGCCGCCCTCACCGGTCTGGCGTCGGGGCGCCCTCAGCGCATCGACGTTTCGGCGACCGAGGTCGTCTACGTGGCGAACATGAGCGGCGTCTCGGCGTTCTCCCGCACGGGTCACCGTGGTGCCCGGCGCGGGGCGAACATCGGCCGGACCCGCGAGATCTGGCCCACCGCCGACGGGTGGGTGTCCTTCGGGCTCCGCGGGGGCAAGGCCCGCATCCCGACGCTGGAGGCGATCACACGACTCGTCACCGACGACGGCATCGACGCGCCGGAGATGGTGAGGCGTGACTGGTCAACCTTCCGTCCCGGCGAGGCGAGCGACGCGGAGCTCCGCTCGATCGAGGCGTCGGTGGGTGCCTTCTTCACCCGCCACACGATGGGAGAGCTCCACGCGATGGCGGTGGCCGACAACCTCATGTGGGCGCCCATCAACTCCCCCGCCGAGATCCACGCCTCCGCACAGCTCGCCGAGCGTGACTTCTTCTGCTCGGTCGGCGGTGTCGACGGCTTCCCGCGGTCGTTCGTGGCCGTGCGCTCGCGCGACGGCGAGGCCGCCCCGACACGGCCGAGCGAACACGCGCCCGCCGAGTCCTGGACCCCGCTGCCCGACACCGCACCGCCGGACCCCGCACCGCCGGACCCTGCTCCCCGGGGCACACCAGCCTGGGACGGGCTCCGCCTCCTCGAGTTCGGGTCGGGGGCCGCAGGGCCCATCGCCACCCGCTACTTCGCCGAGCACGGCGCCACCGTCCTCCGGGTCGAGTCGAGCACGCGCCCCGATTTCCTGCGGGTCTACGCCCTGGGCCCCGACAATCCCCACGGCCTCGAGGGATCCGAGCTCTTCGATGCGCTCAACGTCGGCAAGCGCAGTGTCACCCTGAACCTGAAGGAGCCCGCCGCCCGCGAGATCGCGCAGCGCCTCGCCACCGAGTGGGCCGACGCCGTGTCGGAGAACTTCGCGCCCCGGGCGATGCCCGCCTTCGGGCTCGACTACGACACGCTCGCCGAGGTCCGACACGACCTCGTGATGGTGAGCGCCTGCCTCAACGGCAACACCGGGCCCCACAAGGACTATCCGGGGTTCGGCTCGCAGGGGTCGGCGCTGTCGGGCTACACGTACCTCACCGGAACCCCCGAGAGCCCTCCGTGCGGCCCGCACGGCACGATCACCGACTCGCTCGCTCCCCGCTTCGTGGCCACGGTGCTGGCCGCAGGGCTCCTCTACCGCCGCCGGACGGGGCGGGGTGTCCACCTCGACGTCTCCCAGGTGGAGGCCGCCCTCTTCACGCTGTCGCCGTGGCTGCTCGACTACTCGGTCAACGGGCACGTCGAGGAGCGCAACGGGAACCGGTCCGAGCGCGCGGCGCCCCACGGCGCCTATGCGTGCGCCGGCGACGACCGCTGGGTGGCGATCGCTGTGTGGGACGACGACGAGTGGAAACAGCTCGCCGACATCATCGGTGTCGACCCCGAGGACACCCCCACCCTTCCGACGCGGCAGGCGGCGGGCGGAACCATCGATGCGGCGATCACGGCATGGACATCTGCGCGCAGCGCCGACGATGCGGCGTCGACACTGCAGGACCTCGGCATCGAGGCCGTCCCGGTCGCCGACTTCGGGGACGTGCACGAGGACCCCCAGGTCGCGGCGCGCTCACACTTCGTGGCGCTGACCCATCCGTTCCTCGGCCCCGGTACCTACGAGCGCAACGGCTTCCGCCTTTCCGACGCCACCTCCGGCTACGCGCGCCCGAGCCCGACACTCGGCCAGGACAACGACTGGGTGCTCGACGACGTGCTCGGTATCGACGACGCCGAGCGGCAGCGCCTGACGGCCGCCGGTGTCTTCCGGTAGAACACGATGCCGAGGAGCGTGTGACGAGATGACGGGAGTTCTCGACGGGGTCCGCATCCTCGATCTCACGTGGGGTGCCGCCGGGCCGCTGGGCGTCCTGCTCCTCGCCGAGCAGGGAGCCGACGTCGTCAAGGTCGAGCCACCCGGCGGAGACCCCTTCCGCTCCTACTCCGGCTACCACGTGTGGAACCGCAGCCGGCGCAGCGTCATCCTCGACCTGAAGTCCGACGACGGGCGTGCGGCGTTCGGGGCGCTCGTCGACACGTCCGACGTGGTCGTCGAGAGCTACCGGCCCGGGGTCGCCGAGCGTCTCGGTATCGGCTACTCCGACCTCGCCGACGACCACCCGCGCCTCGTCTACTGCTCGTGCCCTGCCTACCCCGACGGCCACCGCAATGCCCACCGGCCGGGCTACGACGCCCTCGTACAGGCAGCCTCGGGTCAGCAGTGGGAGCAGTGGGGTTGGCGCCCGGGTCCGATCTTCATGCCGATGCCGGTGCCGAGCATGGGGGCGCTGTTCCTCGTGAGCATCGGGATCGCCGCGGCCCTGGCGGCCCGCGAGGAGACCGGCCGTGGCCAGCACGTCCGCACGTCGTTGCTCCAGGGGGCCTTCCTCTACACGACACAGATCTGGCAGGAGGTCGAGCACGGCGCCGTGGCGCACTACACGATGATGGCGAAGACCTCACCGCCGGGTGTCCATCAGGCGTCGATCTTCGAGTGTGCCGCCGACGAGTGGATCCACGCCGCCGCCATGAACGGCCTGAAGCCGGTCAAGACCGAGGACGAGTTGCTCGGCCTGCCCGACGTCGGTGACATGTGGACCTTCATGGCGCTACCGCCCGAGGAGAAGAAGAAGATCGAGGATGCCCGCGCCGCCGCCTACCGGTCCCGAGACCGCGACGCACTCGTGGAGGAGTTCCACGCCAACAACCTCGGCGCCGAGGCGATCGTGCGGCCGACCGAGATGTTCGACCACGAGCAACTCATCGCCAACGGGATGGTGGCGACCGTCGACGACCCCGGCCTGGGCGAGACGACGCAGATCGGCGTCCCGTTCACCCTCGAGGACGCCCCCGGGGCGATCCAGGGCCCCCAGCCGCCCGCGGGCGCCCACACCCGTGAGGTGCTCACCGACGCCGGCCTCGACCCCGGGCTCGTCGACGCCCTCGTTGACACGGCCACGACGTCGACCGGTGCGGAGGCCTGAGATGCACGCCCTCGAGGGAGTCCGCGTCCTCGACTTCGGTCAGTACCTGGCCGGCCCGTTCGGCCCGATGATCCTCGCCGACCTCGGTGCCGATGTCATCAAGGTGGAGCCCGTCACGGGTGACGCCATGCGCGGGGCCCCCGCTCCGTTCTTCGGCTGCCAGCGCGGCAAGCGCAGCGTGGCGCTCGACGTGCGCACCGAGCGCGGTCTGGCACTGGCCCACGAGCTCGTCGCCACCGCCGACATCGTCCACCACAACATGACCCAGGGTGTGGCGAAGCGCCTCCGGCTCGACTACCCGACGCTGAGGGAGATCAGACCCGACCTCATCTACTGCAACACGTGGGCCTACGGGAAGGAGGGCCCCCTCTCCAGGTTCGGGGGTCTCGACCCCCTCTACCAGGCGGCTGCGGGCCTCGAGCACGAGGCCGGGCCCGTCGACGCCGGCAACCCGCCCCTCTACTACCGCTTCGGGATGTGCGACGCGTCGAACGCTCTGCTCTCGGTGGTGGGCGTTCTCCTCGCCCTCTACCACCGGCGCCGCACCGGTGAGGGCATGGACGTGTGGACGTCGCTGCTGAACGGCGGCGCGCTGTTCACCTCGGACGCGATGCTCGTCGGCGGAAAGCCCGCGCCGCGACCGGCGCTCGACGGGAACCAGACCGGGTTCGGGGCCGGATACCGCCTCTACGAGACCCAGGAGGGCTGGATCCAGGTCGTGGCCGTGCGCGAGGAGCACTGGTCGGCCCTTTTCGGCGCCCTGGGACGCGACGACCTGGCCGACGATCCTCGCTTCGTCGACGACAGCGCACGTGCAGCAAACCGGGAGGCGCTCGAGGCCGAGTTGGAGCCCGTGTTCCGGACGCGGTCCGCCCTGCACTGGACATGGACGCTCGACGCCGCCGGCGTGCCCAATGAGATCGCCGTCGACACGAACGGCGGCGAGCACGCCCTCTACGACGAGGACAACGTGCGGCTGGGCCTCGTGGCCGAGTACGAGCACGCGGTGCGCGGCGTGATGCGCCAGTACGGCTCGCTGATCGACCTCTCCGACACACCGGGAGTCGTACAGGGCCCTCCACCGCTGGCGGGTGAGCACACCCGGGAGATCCTCGCCGAGCTCGGCCACGACGACACCGAGGTCGACGCGTTGGCGGCCGACGACGTCGTCTACGCCCTCGACGGCAGCTACCGCGACCGCTTCCTCGTGTGACGGCCTCGCGTGACGCCGGCACCGTGGGAGGAGCCGACTGATGGACCTCGGCGTGACAATGTTCACGACAGACAGGTCGATGCACCCGGCGTCGCTCGCGCGCGCCGTGGAGGAGCGTGGCTTCGCGTCGCTCTACGTCCCTGAGCACACGCACATCCCCACGGCCCGCACGACTCCTCCACCCACCGGCGAGGCAGAACTTCCCGAGGAGTACAGCCGGACCCTCGACCCGTTCGTGGCGCTGTCGGCCGCCGGTGCCGTCACCGACCGGCTCCGCGTCGGTACGGGAATCTGCCTTCCCGCCGAACGCGACCCGATCGTCACCGCCAAGGAGGTCGCCACCCTCGACCACCTCACAGGTGGCCGCTTCGTCTTCGGGATCGGCTTCGGCTGGAACGTCGAGGAGATGGCGGACCACGGTGTGGACTTCATGGAACGACGGGCGGTCACCCGCGAGCGTGTCCTTGCCATGAAGGAACTGTGGACCGAGGACCGGGCCACCTACACCGGCGAGTACGTCTCGTTCGAGGAGACGTGGTCGTGGCCGAAGCCCGTGCAGCGGCCGCATCCGCCGGTACTGATCGGAGGTGCCGGTGGCCCGAAGCTGTTCGACGCCATCGCCGACTACGGCGACGGCTGGATGCCGATCGGCGGCTCGGGCCTGACGGAGTCGATACCGAGGCTCCGGGAGGTCGTGGCCGGCGCGGGACGCGACCCCGACGCCCTCCACATCGTCCCCGTCGGCACGATCCCCGACGCGGGAAAGCTGGAGCACTACCGCGACATCGGTGTGACCGAGGTCGTCGTGCGGCTCCCGTCGGCGCCCGCCGATCAGGTGCTCCCGGTCCTCGACGACTACGCGCGCCTCGTCGGGTCCTTCTAGGAGGGGCGGAGGTCCCCCACGCGACGGCCCATCTCCTCGCTCACTGCCATCAGGCCCGACTGGGGCCGCACGAAGACCGTGAGGTCGTTGACCAGCCCGTCACCGTCGTGGTGCAGGAGGTCGATGCCCTGCACGTCGCGGTCGCCCACATGGGCTCGGAACACGAGAGCCGTCGTACCGTCGGCGTCGGTGAGCTCGTCGGTGTAGCGGACGTCCTCGAAGACCTCGACGAGGATCTCGAAGAGCTTGCTGACGACCTCGATGCCCTCGAAGGGACGGAAGAGGACCGGTGAGTGGACCACGATGTCGGGGGAGAAGGTCTCGAGGACCGCCGCAACGTCGCGATTCTCGACACCCCGTCGGAACGGATGCATGTTCCTGCCTTTCCACGATGTGTCGATGAGGTCCGCACATGACCCCTCATTGACACATCGTCAGCGTGTGAGGATCACCGACGATCCGTGGCCGAACAGGCCCTGGTTGATGGTGAGGCCGACCCTGGCACCCTCGACCTGACGGTCACCCGCCTGACCGCGGAGCTGCCACGTGACCTCGCACACCTGCGCCAGCGCCTGGGCGGGGACGGCCTCCCCGAAGCAGCCGAGACCGCCGCTGGGGTTCACCGGGATCCGGCCGCCGATGGTGGTGTCGCCGTTGTTGAGGAGCTTCTCGGCTTCCCCCTCCTCGCACAGCCCGATGTTCTCGTACCAGTCGAGCTCCAACGCCGTCGACAGGTCGTAGACCTCGGCCAGGTCGAGGTCAGCGGGCCCGAGCCCCGCCTCTTCGTAGGCGCCACGCGCGATCGAGTCGCGGAACCCGAACTCGGGGGCCGGCGCACCGGCCGACGAGTCGGTCGAGAAGTTCGGCATCTCGATCACCGTGTTGGGGTACTCGGGTGTGACGGTCGAGATCGCCGCCACCTTCACATCGGCGCCCGCATCGGCGCCGTCGCCGGCCGGTCCGGATCGGTGCCGGGCGGCGAAGTCGGTGCTCGCCACGACGACGGCGGCCGCACCGTCGCTCGTGGCACAGATCTCGAGCAGTCGCAGCGGGTCGGCCACGATCGGCGAGTTGAGGACCTCCTCCCGGCTGAAGGCCTTCCGGTAGCGGGCCTTGGGGTTCGTGAGCCCGTGACGGCTGTTCTTCTCCTTGACCGTTGCGAAGTCGGCGTCGGTGGCGCCGTAGAGGGCCATCCGTCGCCGGGCGTAGAGGGCGAAGTAGGTGGGGTTCGTGGCGCCGAGCAGGCGGAAGCGCAGCCAGTCGGGATCGTCGCCGCGCTCGCCCGCGTTGGGGGCCAGGAAGCCCTTCGGCGTCGTGTCCGCCCCGATGACGAGTGCCACGTCGCAGAGCCCCGCGAGGATCTGGGCGCGGGCCACCGACAACGCGGTGGCGCCCGAAGCACACGCCGCGTACGAGCTCGCCACGCGCGCCCCCGACCAGCCGAGGGCCTGTGCGAACGTGGCACCCGAGACGTAGCCCGGATAGCCGTTGCGCATCGTGTCGGCCCCCGACACGAACTGGATGTCGGTCCACTCGAGCCCGGCATCCGCGAGCGCCTCCCGCGCGGCGACGAGGCCGTAGTCGACGAAGTTGCGTCCCCACTTGCCCCACGGGTGCATTCCCACACCGAGGACGGCGATGTCGTTCTCGCGCGTCACGCTGCACCCACTTCCGTGTCGACCTCGCCGACGACCTTCCACTTCCACACGACGTGCTCACCGTCGTCGTCCTCGAAGAGCGTGTCGACAACGAGCTCCACCGGAGCACCCACGGCGAGGTCCGTGGTGTCCCCGGCGACCTGGCCCAGCACGACGATGCCCTCGTGGGCGAGTTCGACCGCCGCCACGGTGTAGGGCACGAACGGATCGGGTGCGACGTAGGGAGCCGGCGGTTCGTACTGGTTCTCCGTGTAGGACCACACCGTCCCCCGCCGCGACAACTCGACGTCGTCGAAGGTCTCCCCCACGCAACGCGGGTTGCGGCAGAACCGCCGTTCCGCGGGGAAGAAGTAGCTGCCGCACGTGGTGCAGCGGGTCCCGAGCAGTGCCGGGCTCTCGGGGTCCGTCGTGAACCAGCCCTCGACGGCCGGAACGCGCTCTCCCATACCTGCTCCCATGCTTCTCAGCCCCTCGTGCGGAGGCTCTCGATGATCGTGACGTTGGCCTGCCCGCCACCTTCGCACATCGTCTGGAGGCCGTAGCGACCCCCCGTGCGCTCCAGCTCGCCGAGCAGGGTCGTCATGAGGCGCGCACCGGTCGCTCCCAGGGGATGGCCCAGGGCGATCGCCCCACCGTTGACGTTGACCGTCTCCATGTCGGCACCGGTCTCCCGCTGCCATGCGAGGACGACGGATGCGAACGCCTCGTTGATCTCCACGAGGTCGATGTCGTCGAGGCTCATGCCCGACTTCTCGAAGGCGTGGGCCGTCGCCGGGATCGGTGCGGTCAGCATCCACACCGGGTCGGCGCCGCGCACGCTCAGGTGATGGATGCGCGCACGGGGCTCGAGGTCGTGCTCGGAGACCGCCTGCTCCGAGGCGACGAGGATTGCCGCCGACGCATCCGAGATCTGCGACGACACGGCGGCGGTGATGCGCCCGCCGGGTACGAGCGGGTCGAGGCCGGCCATCTTCTCGAGCGAGGTGCCGCGGCGTGGCCCCTCGTCGGTCGTCACGCCCTCCACCGGCACGATCTCGGGTTCGAAGCGACCCTCGTCGATGGCCCGTAGCGCACGCTCGTGGCTCTCGAGGGCGAAGCGCTCCATCTCCTCGCGACTGATGTCCCACTTCTCGGCGATCATCTCCGCCGAGCGGAACTGGGAGACTTCCTGGTCGCCGTAGCGCGCCTGCCAGCCCTTCGATCCCGAGAAGGGGTCCGTGAACCCGAACTGCTCGGCCACGGTCATGGCCGACGAGATCGGGATCTGGCTCATGTTCTGGACACCACCGGCCACGACGAGGTCGCTGGTGCCGCTCATGACGGCCTGTGCGGCGAAGTGCACGGCCTGCTGGGACGAGCCGCACTGGCGGTCGACGGTCGTTCCCGGCACCTCGTCGGGCAGGCCGGCAGCGAGCCAGCAGGTTCGTGCGATGTCGCCGGCCTGGGGCCCGATGCTGTCGACGTTGCCGAACACGACGTCGTCCACGGCCGCAGGGTCGACACCCGTCCGGTCCATGAGCGCCGTCAGCGAAGCCGCTCCCAGGTCGGCCGGGTGAACCCCGCTCAGCCCGCCCCCCCGCTTGCCGACCGGCGTGCGGACGGCATCGACGATGTACGCGTCGGCTCCCACGTTGCGACTCTCCTGTGTCATGCGTGCTCCCTGTCGGTCCAGTCTGGTGCGTCGGTGGGGCCGTCGAGAACCCGGCGGGCGACCTCCTCACGGTGGAACGCCGCCGAGCCCCACACCGATTCCAGGGCCCAGGCACGCTTCAGCCACAGATGGAGGTCGTACTCCACCGTGTAGCCGATGGCACCGTGCACCTGGAGGGCGGTGCGGCCGGCAATGTGGGAGGCCTCCGCCGCGTAGGCCAGCGCCATGGAGGCATCGCGTGCGCTGTCGACGGCGGCGCCGCCCTCGGGGTCGGGGTCGGTGCCGGAACCCGGGTCCGGCGACGTGCGGGTCAGCGTGTACGCCGCGCGCTGCACGAGCGGTCGCGCGTACTCGAGGTGGAGTGCGGCGGTGGCCAGATGGTGCTTGACGGCCTGGAAGCTCCCGATGGGCCTGCCGAACTGGTGGCGCTCCTTGGCGTACTCCACGGTGCGCTCCAGCATGGCGGCACCGAGTCCGACGAGCACGGCGGCCGTGGCGGTGACCCCGAGGTTCCGCGCTGACTGGAGCGTCTCCCCACCTCCGATCCTCGTGGACGGCGTCGGATCCCACGTGACGTCGGCGACGCGGCGCGAACCGTCGACCGAGGTCCGTGGCGATGCGGTCACGGCCTCGGCACCGACCAGGTGCACGACGTCACCGTCCGAGAGGAGGAGCACGTCGGCCGTTGCGGCGTTCTCCACGGGTCGCGACCCGCCGGCGGTCGGTATCGCCGCCGACACGCCGACAGCCACCGAGGCCTCACCTCCCACGAGTGCAGGGACCCACTCGTCGGCGATGCTCCCACCGGCACTCTCGAGCACCGGAACGGCTACCGCCGCCGCGTCGACGACGGGTTCCGGTGCGGCCGCACGACCGACCTCGACGAGAACACCGGCGAGGTCGAGCATCGACAGGCCCATTCCCCCGTGCTCCTCGGTGGCGCAGGTCCCGATCACTCCCATCTCGACGAGGTGGTCCCACAGGCCGGGGACCCGACCGTCGGTGGTGTCCCAAGCTGCGCGCACCGCCTCCGGTGTGCACTCACGCGCGAGCAGGTCGGCAACGGCGCCGGACAGTGCGACCTGGTCGTCGGTCGGGGAGAAATGCACAATGGGCTCCCCGACCCTCAGCGCGGGAGACCGAGCACGCGCTCGGCCACCACGTTGCGTTGGATCTCGTTCGTGCCGGCGTAGATCGGCCCCGCGAGGGAGAACTGGTATCCCTTCATCCAGCCGTCGATGTCGAGCTCGGCGTCGACACCGAGCAACCCGAGGGCGGCTTCGTGCAGCGACACGTCGAGCTCCGACCAGAACAGCTTCATGAAGCTCGCCTCGGCGCCGAGTGCGTCACCGTCGGTCATGCGGGTGACGGTCCGGAAGGTGTGGAGCCGGTAGGCGTCGGCGTCCATCCAGGCGCGCACCACGGCGTCGCGTAGTCCCGGGTCGGCCTCTGAGCGTCGATCGCGGTACAGGTCGGCGAGACTCCCGGCCGCGGCGAGGAAGCGACCCGGGCTGCGCAGGCTCAGCCCCCGCTCGGAGCTCGTGGTCGACATGGCGACCTTCCATCCGCCGTCGACCTCACCGAGCACGAGATCGTCGGTAACGAGGACGTCCTCGAGGAAGACCTCGGCGAAGCCGTCGTCGCCGTCGAGGCGCCCCACGGGTCGCACCGTCACCCCGTCGGCGTCGAGGGGGACCAGGAAGTAGGTGAGCCCACGGTGCCGCTCGGCCTCGGGGTCGGAGCGGAAGAGACCGAAGAGCCAGTTGCAGAACGCCCCGCGGGTGGTCCAGGTCTTCTGACCCGTCAGGCGCCAGCCCGCTGCGGTGTCGTCGCGCACGGCGCGGCTCGTGATGCCCGCCAGATCGCTTCCCGCGTTCGGCTCGGACCAGCCCTGGCAGAACAGGTACTCCGAGGACGCGATACCGGGGAGGAAGCGCGCCTTCTGCTCGTCGGTGCCGAAGGCGAAGATCGAGGGCGCCAGGAGGAACAGCCCGTTCTGGTTGACACGGTTGGGCGCTCCGGCGCGCCAGTACTCCTCCTCGAAGATGAGCCACTCCCAGAGCGTGGCGCCGCGCCCGCCGTACTCCTCGGGCCACGACACGGCCACCCAGCGCTCGTCGTACAGACGCCGCTCCCAGTCGAGGTGCGCCGCGAAGCCCTCGGCCGTGTCGCCCGACGGCAGCGGATCGGCGGGGACGTTGGCCTCCAGCCAGGCCCGTGCCTCGGCCCGGAAGACCTGCTCGTCGGCGCTGAAGGTGAGATCCATCGCCTCAGGCACCCAGGCGCCCGAGTGTCGCTTCGGCTTCTGTCACGATCGAGGACATCAGGTCGGCGACGCTCGGCAGTTCGTCGATCACACCGACACCCTGTCCCGTCGGGAGGATCCCCACCTCGGTGCGGCCCTCCACCATCGAGGCCCGGGTGAGCATCGGGGCGTTGGCGGCCATGACGACCTGGCTCCAGGTGAGGTCCTGGTTGCGCTTCATCGCCAGTCCCTCCTGCGCGAGCTCGCGGAGCGGCGTGCCGGTGAGCTTGCGGAATGCCAGAGCGTTCCGCAGCGCCCGCGGGAGTGCCGTCAGCCTCCCGGCACCGGTGAGCGTGTCGATCATCTCGGTGCGGATCACGCGCTGGGGGTAGCCGTCGACGGCTGTCGTGACGACAGTGTCGAACACCGACGCCTGGAGGTAGCGCTGCTTCACGTTGTCGGGCACCGTGGACTCCGCCGTGAGGAGGAACCGGGTGCCCATGGCGATCCCGGCCGCTCCCCAGGCCAGCGCCGCGACGAGGCCCCGTCCGTCGTGGAAGCCCCCCGCCGCGATCACGGGGATGTCGACGGTGTCAACCACCTGCGGGACGAGCAGCGACGTCGGCACCGTCCCGGTGTGGCCACCCCCCTCGGCTCCCTGTGTGATGACGGCGTCGACTCCCCACTCCGCCACCTTCTCGGCGTGGCGGCGGGCCCCGACGGTCGGCATCGTGACGACCCCCGCGTCCTTCAACGTCTTGACCAGACGCTCACCGGGCGCCTGGGCGAAGCTCGCCACGCGCACACCCTGCGACACGATCAGCCCGATGCGGGCGTCGACGTCGGGCTGATCGGCGCGGAGGTTCACGCCGAAGGGCCTGTCGGTGGCGTCGCGCACCTCACCGATGGCGCGGGCGAGCTCGTCGAAGGTCATCGTCGCCGAGGCCAGGATCCCGAGGCCACCGGCCTTGGCGGTGGCCGCGGTGAGCGATGATCCCGACACCCACCCCATGCCCGTCTGGACGACCGGGTACTCCACGCCGAACAGTTCACACGCCGCGGTGTGCAACACGGGCTTGTTGCTCACGCGGGCACCTCGCGCTCACGCAGCCCGGTCGGGTCGAGCGTGTCGCGGATCAATGTCAGGTCGTCGCCGGACGGCACCGGCGTGACCGGGATGTCGTCGGGCACGACGAGATCGCACCCCGTGGCCTCCACGACCTCATCTGCGGTGACACCCGGATGGAGCGACCGGAGCCGGAGCGCGTGGTCGGGTGTCTCGAAGTCGAGAACGCACAGGTTCGTGACGACACGGGGGATCTCGTGGAAGCGCGACGACGCCGGCCCGAGCGCGGCGGCGCGGTCGTAGCCGACACCCGTGACGACGTCGACCCGGTCCACGAAGACGCGTGTCGAGTGGTTGGGCACCCAGTAGCTCGTGGCGTGGTTGATGGTGTTGCCCGGTGCGCCGCGGAACCCGAGGAGCTGCGTCTTGGGTCTCCGGGGATCACCGATCGCCGCGATGTTCTGGTTGCCGTGGGCGTCGATCTGCGTCGCGCCCATCATCACGTGGCGGCGCCCCGACCACACCACGTCGAACATCGAGCGGTACGGGTTCCAGCCCTCGACCGTCTTGTCGGGGTCTGCGACCCCGAGGGAGAGAGCGTTCGAGATGAGAAGAGCTGTGCCGTCGGTCATGACGAGGTCGGGCTCGAACGTGGCGCGGGCGAGATGTCCGCCGATCACCGGGATCGTGCCGATGGGGTTGGCGAGGATCTCACCGTCGCCCCGGAAGGCGTCGGCACACGCGAGAACACAGATCTCGGCGCGCGTGGCGGGGCCGGTCGGGTGGAGCTCGGGTTCCGGTCGCTCAGCCATCGAACCCCACCGCTTCCAGGTACTCGTCCTCTGTCACGTCGAGGTACCGGGCCCTGAACTCGTCCCACGACTCGGGACTCTCCGCCGAGGCGGCGTAGGTCTTCTGGAACGCCTCGTCGCGGGGGTAGTCGGGTACACACTCGGTGAAATGGGCGCCGCCGGGGGTTTCCACGACGCCGTCGGTGAGGAGCCGGTTGATCCGCAGCGTCTGGGGTGGCCCGGAAGAGAGGAGGTCCTCGGTGTCGACGAGTCGCTCCACCGAGAGGTAGCGCTTCTTTGCCGCACCGCAGAACAGGTCGTCGAAGTACGGATCGACACCCAGGTACTGGCCGTTTCCCCCGGCGTCGCCCCGGTGCATGTGCACCAGCGCGGCGTCGAGCTCGAGGGCGGGCATCGCCACGAGATCCTCACCGTCGGCGTACGGCGAGGTGACCGTCTGCAGGTCGGGGTTGAGCGCCATGATGTCTGTGCCGAGCCCACACCGCGTCGGGAGGAACGGGACCCTCCACGCGGCGGCCTGGAGACCGAGGAGGAACATCCCCTCGTCGTACTCGGTGACCTCGATGCTCCCCGCCTGCCGTGCGGCCCGGAAGTGCGGCTCGAGCGGGATGGTGTCGAGTGACACGAAGGCGAACACGACCCGCTTGA
Source organism: Acidimicrobiia bacterium (assembly GCA_041394025.1). Lineage (NCBI taxonomy): Bacteria > Bacillati > Actinomycetota > Acidimicrobiia > Acidimicrobiia bacterium. The sequence continues at coordinate 888,780 of JAWKJA010000002.1, forward strand.
CGCGACCCGCCGCGCACAGCAACCCGACGTCGGGGCCGCCGTACGACACGACCGTGAGGTCCGTGAGGTCGCTGCGGAGGATCTCCCGGATGATGGCCATGGGCTTTCGCCGTGACCCCCATCCGCCGACACCGATCGTCATGCCGTCGCGCAGCTCCGACACCACCTCGGCAGGGGTCATGCGCTTGTCGGGCACCGGGTCGGGTCCTCCGTCAGCCGTCGAAGTCGGCGTCGCGCTTGTCGACGAAGGCGTCGCGGGCCTCGTCGGCGACACCGCTCAGGTTGAGCTCGAACGTGAAACCCTGCTCATAGCGGTAGCTGCGCTTCACGTCGACGGGGTCGATGCCGTTGAGCGACTGCTTGGCGGCACGGATGACCGTCCCGCTCTTGGCCGCGATGTCGGCGGCGACCGCCCGAGCGGCTGCGCGAAGCTCGTCGCGGGGTACCACCTCGAGGACCGACCCGTAGGCGTGCAGCTCCTGGGCGGTGGCGGGCTTCGCCGTGTAGACCATGGCGCGCATCCTGTGCTGCGGCACGAGGCGGGCGAGGTGTGTGGCGGCGCCGAGCGCGCCACGGTCGACCTCGGGGAGCCCGAAGGTCGCGTCGTCCGAGGCGATGACCACGTCGGCGTTGCCCACGAGGCCGATGCCGCCCCCGAGGCAGTAGCCGTTGACGGCGGCGATGACGGGAACCTCGCACTCGTAGACCGCTGCGAACGCGGCGAAGCAGCCCTTGTTCGCCCCGATGAGGGCCCCGAAGCCCTCGGTGGCCTGCATCTCCTTGATGTCGACACCGGCGTTGAAGCCCTTGCCCTCTGCCGCGAGGATCACGGCCCGCACGTCGGGGTCCCGCCCTGCTGCCGTGACGGTGTCGGCCAGTTCGAACCACCCGGCCACCTCGAGAGCGTTGACCGGCGGGTTGTCGACGACGATCTCGGCGACGCCGTCGGCGACCGAGCTGCTGATTCCCATGACATCCCCGAAGGTGGCGCACGAGTCGGCGTGTTCGGCGTACCCGGCCGGCCCCCGGCGTGCGCTCACCGGGAGCGGGCATCTGGCACAGTAGGCGAGGCCCGGAGCACCGGGCGAAAGTTCCTCGAAGGGGATGATGTGTCCGGCGAAGACGTGTCCGGCGAACTCGACATGACCGACCGGGTGGTCCTGGTCACTGGCGGCTGCCGCGGTGTCGGCCACGGGATCGCCACCCGCTTCCTCGACGCGGGCGCCGAGGTCGTGGTCTGTTGCCGCAACGAGCCCGACACGCCTCCGACGGGCGGTGGGCGCTCCGCGCACTTCGTGCCAGCCGACGTTCGTGAGGCCGACGACGTGGCGCGGGTCGTGGCCGAGGCGGTGTCGCACTTCGGACGGCTCGACACCGTCGTCAACAACGCGGGTGGCTCGCCGCATGTTGCCGCGGCCGACGCATCCCCCGGGTTCTCCGAGGCGATCATCCGGCTGAACCTGATCGCTCCGCTCCTCGTTGCGCAGGAGGCGAACACGGTCATGCAGGGCCAGGAGAGTGGAGGGGTCATCGTCAACATCGCGAGCGTGAGTGGCACACGGCCCTCTCCGGGCACAGCGGCCTACGGCGCCGCCAAGGCCGGTCTCATCAACCTGACGATGTCGCTGGCGGTGGAGTGGGCTCCGAGGGTGCGGGTGAACGCTGTGACCGCCGGCCTGATCCGCACCGAGCAGGCGGAGCTCCACTACGGCGACGCGGAGGGCGTGGCCGCTGTGGCTGCCACCGTTCCCCTCGGGCGGATGGGCGAACCGGCCGACGTGGCGGACGCCTGTCTCTACCTGGCGTCGCCCCTTGCTGCCTATGTGAGCGGCGCCAACCTCACCGTGCACGGCGGCGGTGAGAACCCCGCCTTCCTGGAGGCCTCGAACGCCGGCCGCTGAGAGTCCGGCCAGACGCTCCGCTCGAAGGCGTGGGAACCCCGACGTCAGGTCGTGCGGACGATCAACACCGAGCAGGGGGCGTAGTGCGCCACCTTGGTCGGGACGCTCCCGAGGAGGAACCGCTTCGGGCTGCTGATCCCCCGGTTTCCGACGACGATCAGGTCGGCGCCGACCTGTTCGGCCACGTCGGTGATCGCCGTGGCTCCCTCGCCCACCTGCGCGTGCGTCTCGATGGTGACGCCCGAGGCGTCGAGGCTCTCGGCGGCCTCACGCACGATCTTCTGGGCGGCGGTCTCCTGAGCGGCCGTGTCGCCGACCGGTAGGGGGTCGTCGAAGCGGGGCTCCCCGCCCGTCACCAGATGGAGGGTCGCTCCGACAGCCTTGGCCAGCTCGAGGGCCTGGCGCACGGCCTCGCCCGCTGTCTCGGAACCGTCGGTTCCCGCCACGATCGTCTTGTACATCCGGTGCCTCCCCCGTGTTCACCGCCGGTGCGGCGCCGCCTCGCACGGTAGCGCCTCCGAGGGTCGGAATGTTGCGATTCGTGCTCAGGCGTGCTGGGACGAGACCGCCACGACCTCGCCTGTCATGTACGACGAGAGATCGCTGGCGAGGAACACCATCACGTTGGCGACCTCCCACACCTCCGCGGCGCGCCCGAAGGCCTCCTGTTGCGTGAGCTCGGCGAGCTCGTCGTCGGGCATCACCTTGCTGAGAAACGGGTGCATGGCCAGGCTGGGCGCCACGGCGTTGACGCGCACGCCCGCGGGCGCCGCCTCCATCGCAGCGGCGCGGGTGAGGGCCATCACACCGGCCTTGGCGGCCGCGTAGTGGGCCTGGCGCTCCTGGGCGCGCCAGCCCAGGACCGAGGCGTTGTTCACGATGACCCCCGATTCGCGCTCGAGCATGTGGCGCAGCGCCGCCCGGGTGCAGCGGAACGTCCCGTTGAGAGTCACGTCGATGACCGTGTCCCACTGCTCGTCGGTCATCTCGACGATGGCCGCGTTTCCGCCGAGGCCCGCGTTGTTGATGAGAACGTCGACGTGGCCGAGCGTGTCGACGGCGGTGTCGAACATCGTGCGCACGGCGGCGTCGTCGGTGACGTCGCACGGTATGGACGGTGCGGGATGGCCGAGGACATCGGCGAGGTGCTCGGCCGCCTCGTCGAGGCGTCCCTCGTGGGCGTCGGAGATCATCACCTCCGCGCCCTCCTCGGCGCAGCGTTTGGCCGCGGCGAAGCCGATTCCGGTTCCCGCTGCTGCCGTGACGAGGACGGTGCGGCCGGCGAGGAGGTCGTGGCCCCCGGGGTACGGCGGGGCGACCTTCATGGAGAGCTCCTCACGGTCTCGTCCCGCTCGTCCCTCACGATGCCACCTTCGGCTCGGCGGGAAGGCCCAGGGCGCGCTCACCGATGATGGTGCGCTGGATCTGGTTCGAGCCGCCGTAGATCGTGTCGGAGCGCGTGAAGAGGAACAGCCGCTGGGCCGCGCTCAGGTCGTACGGAGCGCCGTCGGCCACGAGACCCTCCGGGCCGAGAATGTCGACCGCCAGCTCACCGAGGCGCCGGTGCCACGAGGCCCAGTAGAGCTTCGTGATCATCCCCTCGCGTGTGAGCTCGTCGCCCTCCATGCCCGACAACGTGCGCAGCGCGTTCACACGCATGATGCGCAGGCCGATCCATGCATCGGTGATCCGCTGCCGGAAGATCGGGTCATCGAGGCGCCCGTTGTGGCGCGCCGCGTTCGTGATGGCGTTCAGCTCGTTCTCGAACGCCAACTGCTGACCGAGCGTGGAGGCTCCCCGCTCGAAGGCCAGGGTTCCCATGGCCACCTTCCAGCCGCCGTTGATCTCACCGACGACGTTGTCGGCGTCGGTGCGTGCGTCGTCGAAGAACACCTCGTTGAACTCCGACGTGCCGGTGATCTGCCGGATCGGCTGGATGGAGACGCCGTCCTGGGCCATCGGGACCAGCAGGTACGAGATCCCGCGGTGCTTGGGCGCCTGCGTGTCGGTGCGGCACAGCACGAAACACCAGTCGGCGAAGTGCGCCAATGACGTCCAGACCTTCTGACCGCTGATGACCCACTGATCGCCGTCGAGTGCCGCACGGGTCTGGACGTTCGCCAGGTCGGAGCCGGCATCGGGCTCGGAGTAGCCCTGACACCAGATCTCGGTTCCTCCGGTGATCCCCGGGAGGAAGCGCTTCTTCTGCTCGGGGGTCCCGAACGCCACGAGGGTGGGCCCGATGAGGCCCTCGTTGACGATACCGACACGGCCGGGCGCACCTGCCCGTGCGTACTCCTCGTAGAAGATCACCTGCTGATGAAGTGTTGCGCCGCGGCCCCCGTCGGCCTCGGGGAACCCGATACAGCACCAGCCGGCGGCTCCCAGGTGCCGCTCCCAGGCGATCCGCTCCTCGACGAACTCATGCTCGTCGCCGGGGCCACCCCGCCCGCGAAGCTTCTCGAACTCGCCGGTCAGGTTGGCGTCGAGCCACCCGCGCACCTCTGCGCGGAACGCCTCGTCCTCGTCGGAGAATCGCAGGTCCATGCGCCGGGCAGTCTACGGAGCGCGCGCAAGCCGGGGCGCTATCCGGACGCCGACACGTGGAGAGCGCCGACGGCGACTACTTCTTCGGGGAGCGGTGGATGACGTTGAAGCGCTCGGTGACGACCGGCTGACCGGTCCTGCTGTCGGTCCACTCCGTCTCGATGACGAGAAACGTCATCGTGGAGCCCTTGCTCTCCTTGTCGTAGAAGTCGACGACCGTGGCGTCGCCGTCGAGGACGTCGCCGACGACGATGGGTCGGTGGTACTCGAACGACTCCTCACCGTGGAGGATCACGCCGCCACCGGCCATCAGCGGGCCCATGATGTCGGCGACCGGGTTCTTCCCACCTGTGGGATCGTCGGGCTGCAGATCGTCGAACTTCCCGTAGTGCTGCATCACGAAGGAGTAGGTGGGTGGTGCCGGGATGTTGTCGAACCCGGCGGCCTGTGCAGCCTCCTCGGAGTGGTAGATCGGATTCCTGTCGGTGACGGCGTCGGCGAACACGTCGACCGGCCCCCGCTCGATCACGACGTGGTACGCCCCCGTCTTCGTTCCGATCACACTCTCGTCGACCGCCACCTTCTCCCCCTCACTCTCCCTCGGACCCACTCACCCTCGGACCCACTGCCGGGTGTCCTGACGCTTGCGGGAGCGCCGGAAACCACCGCGCTACCGTGACGCCTGCGTCAGTGTTCTCTCACCGGGCAGCGGGCGCAAGTGCAGACAGCCGACCGGAAGTGAGGCTCCCCGGCCATGAAGACCCGCGAATACGACACGATCCTCTACGAGGAGCGCAACAACGTCGCGTGGATAACGCTCAACCGCCCCGACGTGCACAACGCGTTCAATTACCAGATGCAGCGGGAGATGAGCGACGTGTGGCGGTTCCTGCGGGGCCAGGACGACGTCAACGCCGTCGTCCTCACCGGCGCGGGTGACAAGGCGTTCTGCACGGGCATCGACCGAATGGAGTCGATGGCCGACGACAAGCCCGCCGACGCCCTGCCGATCGGCTCCGTCGGCAACCCCTTCCAGTTCGACGACCCGGGCCAGATGCTCGGGCCGAAGAGCAACGACTTCTGGAAGCCCGTGATCGCCGCGGTGAACGGTATGGCCTGCGGCGGGGCGTTCTACATGCTCGGCGAGGTGGAGTTCATCATCGCCGCCGAGCACGCCACGTTCTTCGACCCGCACGTCACCTACGGCCACGCCGCGGTGTTCGAGCCGATCCTCATGGCCACACGGATGCCACTCGGCGAGATCATGCGGTTGTCGCTCATGGGCAACTACGAGCGCATGTCGGCGGCCCGTGCCGAGCAGATCGGCCTGGTGTCGCAGGTCGTGGCCGCCGACGACCTCGACGACGCCACAACGTGGGCCGCTGAGGCCGTTGCCGCCCAGCCCCCTCTGGCCGTCCAGACGACGATGCGCGCGATCTGGGCCGCCTACGAGATGCACCGCAAGGAGGCGCTCCACATGGGCCCGGCGATCATCGCCCACGGCAACGACGAGGAGACGATGCGCCAGGGCCAGCAGGCCTTCGAGTCGGGGCAGCGCATCGACTGGAGACTGCGGTGACAACGGGCGCCTCGATCGTGGGCGCCGCACTCTCCGACATCGGGCGGGTCGACACATCGACGCCCTACGAGCTCCACTTCCAGGCCGCGAGCCGCGCGCTCGCCGATGCCGGCCTCACCCGCGACGACGTCGACGGTTTCGCGTCCACGGGAATGGGGCTGCTCGCGCCCGTCGAGATAGCCGAGTATCTGGGGTTGCGCCCCACGTGGGCCGACGGCACCGGCGTCGGGGGCAGCGCCTGGGAGTTCATGCTGGAACACGCGGTGGCAGCTGTGACCGCCGGTCACGCCGACGTCGTTCTCATCGTCTACGGGTCGACGACACGTGCCGACCTGAAGGCCCGGCGGCGGAAGTCGAACGTCTCGTTCGGCGGGCGTGGCCCGGTCCAGTTCGACGCCCCCTACGGGCTCACGCTCGTGGCCAAGTACGCCATGGCGGCCCAGCGGCACATGCACGAGTTCGGCACGACCATCGACCAGTTGGCCGAGATCTCCGTCGCGCAGCGCTACAACGCGTCGCTCAACCCCGAGGCGTACTACCGGGATCTCATCACCGTCGACGACGTCGCCTCGTCCCGGATGATCGCGGAGCCGCTGACCAAGCTGCACTGCTGCATCCGTTCCGACGGCGGCGGTGCCGTCGTCGTGACGTCGAACGAGCGGGCCGACGGCCTCCCCTCGACTCCCGTACGGATCCTCGGCACGGGTGAGGCCACCTCGCACACGACGATGAGCGAGTGGGAGGACTTCACCGAGTCGCCGGCCGTGCGCTCGGGTGCCCTTGCGTTCGAACGGGCCGGGATGACGCCCGCCGACGTCGACATCTGCGAGGTCTACGACGCGTTCACACCCATGGTGCTGCTCACACTCGAGGCGCTCGGCTTCTGCGGTCGTGGTGAGGGTGGCTCGTTCGTGGAGGGTGGGCGGTTGCGCGTCGACGGGGAGCTCCCGACGAACACCGACGGCGGAGGCCTGTCGGCGTGCCACCCTGGCATGCGCGGCATGTTCCTACTCGTCGAAGCGGTCCGGCAACTGCGCGGCGAGGCGGGCGACCGTCAGGTCGACGGCGCCACCGTTGCGTGCGTGAACGGCACCGGCGGCTGGTTCTCGTCGGCGGCGACGGCGATCCTGGGTGCGGCGTGAGACTCGACTTCACCGACGACCAGGAGGAGCTGCGCTCCGGCGTACGCGGTGTCCTCGGGGCCGAGTGCACGATGGAGAGCGTGCGGGCACTCGCCGAGACGGGTCGCCCGCTCGACTCGCTGTGGCGCCAGATGGTCGACCTCGGCTGGCCCGCCCTGACCGTTCCCGAATCGGCCGGGGGCCTCGGGCTCGGGTTCGTCGAGTGCGCCGTGGTCGCTGAGGAACTGGGCCGGGTCGTCGCGCCCGGGCCGTGGCTCCCGACGGTCACCCAGTTCGTGCCCGTCGTGCGCGAGACCGGCTCCCCCGAGCAGCGCCACGACCTCCTCGCCGAGGTTGCCGCCGGTGAGCGTACCGGCACCCTCGCCCTCGCCGAGGAGACCGGCAGCTTCGACGTCGCCGACGTCACGGCCGAGGTCGCCCCCGACGGCGACGGGTGGGCGCTCAGCGGCACGAAGCACTGGATCGTCGAGGGCGACCACGTCGACACGCTCGCCGTGATCGCACGGCTCCCCGGAACCCGGGGGGACGAGGGCGTCACCTCCGTGATCGTCGACACGGCCGTCGCCGAGATCTCTCCACTGGAGACGTTCGACGCAACTCGCTCGGTCGTCACGGCCACCTTCGACGGCGTGCACCTCGGTGCCGGCGCCGTGCTCGGGGAGCCCGGTGGCGACGCCGTGCCGGTCCGGAGAGCCGTCGAGGAGGCCACGGTGGCACTGTCGCTCGAGATGGTCGGCACCGCCCAGACGATCTTCGACACGGTGCTCGCCTACGCGAAGGACCGCCACCAGTTCGGCGTCCCCATCGGGTCCTTCCAGGCCATCAAGCACAAGTTCGCCGACATGTACGTGCTCCTGGAGCGGGCGCGCTCCGTCGCCTACCTCGCGACAGCGACGATCGCCGATGACGACGAGCGCCGTGGCGTCACGGCCTCGATGGCCAAGGTGGCCGCCGGCGACGCGCAGAAACGGATCGCCAAGGAGGGCATCCAGGTCCTCGGGGGGATCGGCTACACGTGGGAGCACGACATGCACCTGCTCGTGCGCCGGCTGAAATCGGGCGACGCACTCTTCGGCACACCCGCCGACCACCGCACGAGAGTGGCCGCCCTCGCAGCGGACGAACCCGGATCCGGCTGAGCAGAGGCGGGGCCGGCATGGCCGAAGTCCCCTGCAGGAATCAGGAATGACGCTGTTTCGGCTCGGACCCAGATGGACCCTTCGATGTCACACCCGGGTTCTAGTCTGATCTCGTCGATTCGGAGGCAGGTCTCCGGGCCGGTCTCTTCCCCCGATGGCTACGGCCGCGTGCCCTTGGCTGCGCGCGGCCCGGAACCGGAAAGGGGGTGGAGATGGGTATCGGAGATGGACCCGACGACGAGGGCCCGGAACAGGGCCGTGCCGGCCTACCCACATCCGACGGGCACTGGTCGTGAGAGACAGCGGATGCGCCTGGCCCGGATGCGACCGTCCGCCACTCCAGGGCAACCTCAACGCCCACCACATTGTCCACTGGGCCCACGGCGGCACCACCTCAACCGAAAACTGCGTCCTGTTGGGTCGAACACATCACAGCCGAGTCCACGAACACCGCTGGAGCGTGAAACTCACCACCGACGGGCGACTCGAGGTGAAACCACCCTAGGGAGAACGCCGGGGGTCGGCCCGAGCGGTCACGGCCACGTCGAGGTCGCGGTCCCCGAGGAAGATCTTCAGCAGGGTCAGGTCGACGTTCCCGGCGAGCGACACCACCACGCCGTCGGGCTCCACGAGGACGTCCGCGCCCGTGACGTCGTCCGGAAGCCCCTGGGAGGCGAGGCTCTCCCACGCGAGCTGTTCGGCCTCACGCGGGTCGAGAACGAGTTCACCGTTGCGCAACGCCCCCTCGTCGATCCCGTTCGCCCCTGCCACGGCGGCTGCATCCGCGGCCTCCGCCAGAGCCCGACGCGTCGAGAAGGACCGCCACAGGTCGAGGCTCAGTCCACCGAGGAACAGGACCGTGACGCAGAGCCCGAGGATCCAGAGAGTGACCGCTCCCCGCTCGTCGCCGGCACACCACCCCTGGCCTCGACGCCGCGGCTCCACCTCACATGCTCCGGTACGTGTCGCGGATCTCGGTGTGGGTGGCCGTCCACCGCCAGGCACCGACGTCCCCGATGCCGGGAACAGACATCGCCGGCATCCGCACGGTCACACGAGCCGTCACCGATCCGCCGCGGCTCGGGCCCTGTCTCTCCCACCGGATCGTGACATCGGTGTCGGCGAGCCCGTGGCTGGCGAAGATCAGGGCTGCGGTCGATTCTGCCTCGCTGCGTGATTCCGCCGAGTCCGCCGACAGTGCGGCGACACGCGCCGCTTCTGCGGCTGCAACCGTCGCCGTGGCCTGACGTTCCGACCACGTCGGGAACGTCAGGACCATCAACGAGATCGGTAGGAGTAGAAGACCGATACCCAGCGCGAGCTCGAGTGCGGCGAAGCCCTCCTCTGCACGCTCATGGCTCCGTCGGCGGCCCGGTGCACTACCGGCACGTCGGAGCTTCACGGTTCCTCCTCGGACACGGCAACGGCCGTCGCCGTGAAGCTCCAGTCCGGCACGGGATCGATCCAGCTCCTGAACGTGACGTCGGCCCGTGCCGTGACCACCGGCACCGGGCCCGAGTACTCGACGCTGCACGACACCGCCACACCGTCACCGAGAGGCCCGCTCAGTAGATCGTCGAGCACATCGTCGGCCCGATGTCCGCACGCCTCGACGCGTTCGGCGTCGGATCCCGCCGCGAGAGAGCCTGCGCGCGCCGCCTCGTCCGTCGCTGCCCGAACGACGCCTCGTCCGTACTGGAAGACGATGATGTTGGCGACGAGTACCAGGAACAGCAGGGCGAGGCCTGTTGCGAGTACGAACTGGATCGTGGCGAAGCCACCGTCGCGCGAGCGGTGGGGCCCGCCCGTATCCGGGCTCCCGACGCGCTCGGGGGTCGGATCGGCACCGCTCGATGTCACGGCGTTCGTCAAATCCCGAGCTGTCCCTCGATCCAGTTGATGACGTTCACACCGAGAGCCTGCAGGAGCGCCCAGATCGCCACGAGGGCGGCGATACCCAGGGCGGCGTTCCCCAGGAGTTCCGCCGTGGTCATGCCCGATTCGGATCCCTGCACACCGCCTCGCGTCCGGTCGCTCCCGCTCCCATCGCTCCCGGTCCCGGTGCCCGTCAGATCAGCACCGATCCCGGAGATCCCATCGGTTTTTCCCTCCACATCGTTTCCCTCCACATCCATGCGTTTCTCCTCTCTCCCCGGCCACCTGCCGGTCTCTCCGGCCACACACGGGCCGACACCTTCGATGACGATGCACGCGCCATCAGCGCGCGCCGAACACGACAAACGGAATAGGCGCTGCGATGAAGAGCAGCATGACCGGGGCCAGTACCGCGATCGTCGGTACGAGCATCGTGGCCCGACGACGGGTCGCTTCTCGTCGCAGCTCCTCACGACCCGCGTCGCGGATGTCCTCGCTCAGCTCGAGTAGCGCGACACCGAGATCCGCTCCACGCTGGGCTCCCGTTGCGAACAGGTTGAACGTTCGAGCCGCCGAGGGCTCCGGCGTCAACGCGGCGGCCCGGCTGAACGCCTCCGTCTCGGACGTTCCTGCCCTCACAGCTCGCAGGACCATCGTGAGCTCCTCGACGACCACGCCCTGACCGCGGTCGACGACTCTCTGCACCGCCTGAATCGGACCAGCACCGGTACGCAGATGCATCGCGAGCAGCTGATTGACGGTGTAGAGCTCGAGACGGATGCGCTCCGTGCGCTCGGCGATGACGCGATCGAGGTGTGAACGGGGTCTGGCCGTTCCGATAACCACGCCACAGGTGCCGAGCACCAGAGCCACAGCGACCGACCGGGCGAGAACGGCACCGATCACGACCCCTGCGACACCCGTGGCGAGCGCGGCGGAGACCTGCCGGAGTCGGAACGCCTCGGGTGTGTCGTCGAGGAATCCGGCCTGGCGGAGACGCAGTGCCAGAGCGTCGTCGCTCTGGGATCGGACCAACCGACCGAGTGTGCGGACGGCGGCCAGCGTCGGCGGGCCGAACAGCCGTGCCAGCACACCGCCTGACGAACCCGGGGCGCCGTGGCCCGCCTCGATGAGATCTGCACTCCGCCCGAGCCGAGCCCGGGTGACAACGAGATAGGGGCGGAGTCGAGGCGCCAACCGGCGTGTCGGCGGAACCAGGAACGTGGCACCGGTCGCGAAGCAGATTCCGATCGCGGCCGCGGCGATGAGCGTGGGTCCACTCATCAGATCTCCACCCCCTCGAGTGCCGCGGCGCCGAAGACACGTCTCTCAAGCCGCTCGCGTCCGAGTCGACCGATGATCCATGCACCCAGGAGGCTCATGACGGCGCCGACGAGCACGACGAGCATTCCTGCCGGTGACGCGTAGAAGTCGCGAAACGCCCCGGGACGAAGGGTCAGCATGACGAGCACCAGCCAGGGGAGGACGACGACGGAACGCGCGTTGATCTTCATCTCGAGACCCTCGCTGCGGATCTCCTCCGCCACCTTCAGGTCACGTGTTGTCGACGCGACGAGGTCCTCGAGGATGCGCCGCACGATCTGGCCACCCCGCTCGTGGGCCAGGATCAGGACCTCGATGACCCGGTCGCTCGTGGGATCCGCCAATTCCTCCTTGACGACCTCCAGCGCCGGCACGGTTCCGAGCATCCTCGACAGAGTCGGGAACCTGGCGAGGGCCCGCTGCAACGACTCGGGGCCGGAGACCGCCATGGCGCACAGCGCCTGGGTGAGCGACCGGCCCGACGAGATCGACGCCAGGATGTCGCGAAGCCCATCGGGCCACGCCTCCCGGACCTCGGCGAGGCGCTGGACCCGCCGGCGAGCGAAGTAGGCACGCGGGAGGAGAGCAACCGCGACGGCCGGTGCCACGGCGACGGTCCACGTGCCTGTAACGGTGACAACGACGAGGAACGCAGCAAGACCGACGGTGACAGAGCCTGCGACGAACTGTTGGACCGTGACGGCCAGACCCGCCTGCTGCAGCCAGAGTTGTCGACGCGAGACCTCCGCACGCGGGCGGGCAGAGCGGCGCGACAGGGAGACCGGGTTCCCCGTGAGGTGGCCCACGAGGAGAAACAGGAACGTCCCGAACGAGAGTGCGGCCAAAACGATCATGTCGGCGCCGTCACAGATCGTTCGACAATGCGGCGAAGGGAGAGGTCGCGAGGCAGACCTCGGTCGACGCGCTGGGCCAGGTGCTCCGGCAGCGCTCCCGTCCACTGCAAGGGCTCCGAGAGGTGCTCCCGTCGGAAGACCGGCTCCATCGTGAAATCCGATCCGAGACTCGGGACGACGACGGCGATCTCCATGACCCGGCGCGCGACGCCGCTGTCGGCGTCACCCGGGTGGTCGTCACGGTCGAGGTGAACGACGACGTCGAGTGATTCCGCGAACACCTTGCGGACGATGTGCTCGGTGATGTTCTCACCGGCCATCAGCGCTGCGTTGAGGAGGGCATTGAGCGCCTCTCCCGCGCTGTTGCTGTGGACGGTGCAGAGAAAACCGCACCCTGCGTTCACCGCGCGGCTGAGCTCGAACGCCTCGGCGCCGCGCACCTCACCGACGACGATCCTGTCCGGGCGCATCGCCAGGACGAACTTGACGAGGTCCCGAAGGCTGATCTCACCACTTCCGTCGAGCGAGGGTGGCCGAACCTCGTAGTAGGCACCGTGAGTGAGCGGGACAGCGAGCTCCCGGATCTCCTCGCAACAGCGAGTGCAGTGCCGAGGAGGTGCCGCGGCGAGCAAAGCGGCGGACAGGGTCGTCTTCCCCGCGCCAGGCTCCCCCGACACGACGACCCGGCTGCGAATCTGCATCACGGCCCACAGGAAGCCCGCTGCCTCCGACGTGATCGAGCCGCGCTCCACCAGGTCCCCGAGCGCCACGTTGCGGACTGTGTAGCGGCGCAACGTCGCCGACAACTCATCGGAGATCGGCGGTATCGACGCGGTGAGACGAGCGGAGCCGTCGAGTACACGCGCTTGAACGATCGGATTCTTGGCGTTCAACTGGCGATCCGTCGACGCCAGCAGGCGCTCGATGATCTGTCGGTTCTCGTGTTCGCTCGTGGGCGTCGAAAGTCCGCGGACGATCCCCGACGCGTCGAGGTAGGACACACGTGGTCCCTCGATGAAGATCTCCTCGACGTCACGACGTGCGATGAGTTCTGTCAAGGCACCGAGGTCGGCGACAGAGCGCAGTACCCGCTCCACCATTGTCTGGGGGTCACCGAGCGGAACGACCTCCCCGAGGTGCGCACTCCGCTGATAGTCGTCGACCGCCTGTCCGACTTCGCTGCGCACCTGTTCGAGATCTGTCTCAGCCCGTAGACGGCGCCGTTCGACACGTGCGATGACGTCGCGGCGGATGACGTCGTACGCGTCTGTCCGCGTTGTCATCGGTACGCGCCCGGTCCAACGAGGTCACCGGTCTCCACGGTCGCAACATCCGACCTGTCGGACGCCGGCAGTTCCCGCACGAGCCTGCCCACGGCACGACTGAACGGTCCGCGCTCCACGATGGCGCCGGACCACGCTGCGGCTTCGACTCTTCGGTCGGCAGGAAGGAACGTGAGACCGGCCGGACGATGGGTGCGCACGATCTCACGCTCGATCTCAGACCGCTTGAAGGGCTCGCGTGGCGCGCGGTTGACCACGAGATGCACGGGCGCGTGTGGGTTCAGATGTCGCACGTCGGCAACCCAGCCGAGAATCCGCGCGACACCCACGGGCGTTCCCGATGCCACGCCCACGAGCCGATCCGCCTCCGCGACGACAGCCCGGGCCAGGGAGTAGCGCGTTCGCCCGCCGGACCCGAGGTCTTCGAGCATGTGGCCGACGTCGGTCACGACTCGATGGCCGGAACGCTCGAGTCGCTCGAGCACATCGAGAACCTCATGAGGGCGGAGCTGAGACCATGCAGCGGCGTTCGGCAGCCCCGCGCACACGCGCACAGATGACCCGCCGACCGGGACGAGACAGGCGTCGAGGTCGCCCATCCCGTGCTGTACCGCATCGACGGCAGTGCGCAGGTTTGGCTCGATCGGGAGCGCGAGCCGCTGGCCGATCGACGGCATGACGTCGTCGGCGTCGAGGAGAGCGACGTCCTGCGAACCATCCGACGACCCACCGGCGAGTCCGGCTGCGAGGTGTATCGCCATCTCGGTGGCGCCGGTTCCACCCGGTCCTCCAACCACGACCCGATCGGAACGGGAGCCGTCGGAGGACGCTCGTACCGGTGTGTCGGGGACCGCTTCGGCGGGCACGTCGCGAGGTGCGAGCGCGACGAGCACCGCCTCGAAGGCGGCCGGTCCGGCATCCGATTCGATGCATCGGTCGACACCGATCGACTCGAGGTGCTCCCTCGCTCCCGGGTCGTCGCGTTCGAAGACACCGAGGACCCGATGGCGACGTTCGTGCAGAGCGTCGACGAGCCCGTGAGTGAGCGCCGGCCAGCTACTGGCGGCGACGAGTGTGTCGTAGATCTCGTCGAGTGCCAGAGCCGGGTCCACAACGAGCTGGCGGACCCTCACTCCACCGTGATCGGTGAAGTGCCGGTGCAACTCCTCCACCCACGGCTCGGGCGAGAAGACGAGCGCGATCTCCGGCTCGCGCGGCGTCATTCGCCCTCACCGTCCTGAGAGGCGCCCGTGGAGCGCGCGAGCACGATCGACCCGCTCTCGATCCCTGCCACCACAGCGAGTGCCTGTCGATCGTCGACGGCGACCGTGACCGAGAACTCCTCGATCCCACCGCCGAGTGCTCCCGTCGCCGGTCGATCGACCGAGAGGACCTCGGCACCCTGCACGGCGTAGATCGCTTCTCCGTCGACGACGGTCAGCACGTCGACTCGGTCTCCCGGCTCGAGTTCGCCCGCCACCGCCCGGCTCTCGTCGACGGGAACGCTCATCGCGCGCAGGCCTCCCGGCGCGGCTTCCTCCGCCAGGTCCTCGACGGACATCAGCTCGCCCTTGCCTATCCGGTGTACGGCGATACTCCCCTCGACACCGGACATGTCACCGTCGGGGACGAGCGTGTCGAGGACGTCGTCGTTTGCGTCGACGTCGACGAAGGTGACGTCGTCGGCCATCACCACATCGCCGGGCAGGATCTCGTGGGCCGCGACAGCGACCGGGGTGGCGTCGTTCGAGGACCGGAGGGCCGCGAGTGTGGCCACGACTCCGACCAGACCGGCCGCCACCATCACGAGGTGCCCGACCGACACCCGCTCCCAGGGCCGTGTGCCTCGACGCGCTCCTGTCGACCGGTCGTCCGCGACCGCCGGCGTCCGTCCACCGTTCGGGGACGGCTCGGACCCCGCCGCACCCGACTCCACAGTCGTCGATCTCACTGCGCCGCACCCCCACCCTGCGCGCGAACTCACGCATTGTGGCGCGATGCCCGAAATGGTGCAAGGGGGAATCATTGAACGTGTTCTGCCCGCACCCCGGGGCGGTACGGTGACGGCGTGTCTCCTGTGTCACCCGAGCCCTCCGACGAGGTCGCACGCGGCGCCGTCGAGTTCCCGCCTGTGCTCACGACTGCCGGGGCGGCCGAACTCCTGCAGGTGCACGTCGAGTACCTCCGCAAGATGGTGCGCGAGGGTTCGGTGCCGTGCCACCGGTTCCCGAACGGCCGGGAGATGCGATTCCTGCGCGACGAGCTCCTCGAGTGGCTCGCCGCCCAGGAGGGCGCCAATCGCGCTCCCTCGGCGGCGAAATCTCAGAAGGGCTGATCCACGAGCCGCACGTAGGCGACCGAGACGAGCGGGAGCAGCACGTGGCTGTCCCCTCCGACCTTCAGGTGGTCGGCGCCGATGGCGACGGGTCCCACCGGCTCCTCGCTCAGTCCCAGCGCGCCGACGACAACAGGCTCCCGACGAGCTTCGAGTTCCAGCAGGCGCGAGCGGAACCCGAGGTCGTCCTCGGTCGGTGTACGCCCGTCGCCGCGCGTTCCGCGCTGAACGAGGCGCACGACCAGCGGCGCTCGTGTGGCTTCCGACTCGTCGTGTCGGAAGGCCGTCCGGATGTCGACGCGGCCGTCGGTTGTGTGCAGCGCAAGGAGATCCGCACCCACGGCCACCACATGCCCGGTGAAGGTGCGCTCCAGCACCTCCACGGCCAGAACGTCACCGCGACGGCGATGCGCAGCCAGGACGTCGTTCAGGCTCAGGCGGTGACGCCAGGCCACCTCCGCCTCGGCGGCGAAACCCTCATGCTCGCTGCGCCAGCCTTCTCTCAGCTCCGCGGCGAAGGATGCCAACTCGACGGGAGGGTCAGGTCGGTCGGTCTCCCCGACGCCCGGCCCACCACGCTCCTCGTCGCCACTGTCCGCCACGGCTGAGAACGCTACGGACCCACCGCGAGCAGCACAACCGGTGCCACCGGAGCTCAGCACTGTGGCGGCCAAATTTCGATCAACGCCGTGTCGGACCCCATGTCCCAGGACGGACTGCCGACGGGCACCCCGTCGGTGAACAGCGCAGGTTCTGGGCCCTCTGGAGGAAGTCGAGCTTCGAGCGGTGCGAGCACACCGTCTCGGTGATCGGAGGACGCTCGAGCTCGACGAGACGCGAGCGGGTCTGCGCCGCGGTCTGTGCGGCCTCGTACGCATGTCCGGCCGGATCGTCGGGCCACCGCTGGGCGGCGATCACATCAGCGTTCACGAAGGGGCAGTCGTGGAGGAGCGGTCCGGTGCGAACTCGACGAGCGTGCCGTCATCGTCGAGGGCAACGGCGGTGATCCCCTCCGCCGCCGCGAGAGCTTCCTCGATGCCGCGGCGATTGCTGTCTCGGAGTGATACACACATCGCGGCAACGTGACCGACTACGGCGAGTCGAGTACGAAGAGGATGAAGAGGTCGAGTACGAAGAGGATGCGGTGAGATGAGCGCCGAGCGCGAGGTGGCACCCATGACAGCAGCCGGGTCAGACGTTCCGCAGAGGGAGACGGCAGCGGACCATGTCACCACCGACGTTCCAGTCGTCGAACCCGGGGCACCGGTCGGTGAGGTTCGCGTATCGCTTCTGGGACGGCGCTTCACCAGTGCACGCGACGTGGCCGTGTGCGTCGAGGGCCATCTCACCGGCCTGGTGACGATCGAGGATCTCCTCGCTGCCGACGAGGGAGCGTCGGTGGCCGACGTGATGGATCCGGAGCCTCCCTGCGTGGGGCCGGGTGTGGATCAGGAAGTGGCAGCCTGGGAACTGGTACATCGGGGCGAGAGCAGCCTGGCCGTGGTCGACGAACACGGTCGCTTCGTCGGGCTGGTCCCACCGGCCGCGATGCTCGAGGTGTTGTTGCGCGAGCACGAGGAGGACCTCCGCCGGCTGGGCGGGTTCCTCCACGACACCGCCAAGGCGAGACTCGCCTCCAACGAGCCCTTTGGCCGCCGTTTGGCACATCGACTGCCGTGGCTCGTGGTCGGCCTTGCCGGCGCGCTGATCTCGGCCGTGCTGCTGCGAGGTTTCGAGTCCCGTCTCACCGATCGAGTGTCGCTTGCGTTCTTCATCCCGGGAATCGTCTACGTCGCCGGCGCTGTGGGCACGCAGACGGAAACACTCGTGGTGCGTGGCTTGTCGGTCGGCGTGTCGGTGCGCAGCATCATCCGCAGCGAGCTCGTCACCGGGACGTGCGTAGCCCTCGTTCTAACGGTCGTCACGTTCCCGTTCGCGTTGGCCATCGCGGGCGAGGGGTCCGTGGCCTGGACCGTCGTCTTGGCCGTGTTCGCGTCATGCGGGACAGCCACCGTGACCGGGATCGCCCTTCCTCGGGTCCTGGTGGCGATCGGTCAGGATCCGGCGTTCGGGAGCGGCCCGCTCGTGACCATCGTGCAGGATCTGCTCACGATCGTCGTCTACCTGGGACTCGCGGTGGTGCTCGTTTGATCCTTCCCCTGCTCACGAGTCCTGGAGGCGGCGGGGGGAATCGAACCCCCGTAGAGGGTTTTGCAGACCCTTGCCTGAGCCACTCGGCCACGCCGCCGCGGAGGGTCGAGACTAGCCGGAGGGCCTGCGCACACCGCCGTCTGACCGCACCGCAGGACGGCACACCGACCGTGCACGGTGCCGTCCGGGCACCCCGCGAATCTCCCCTAACGTTTCGGGTGCCATGAGCCTTCCCGCACTCGAGTTCACCGAGGTCTCCAAGCACTTCGGCCCCGTCAGGGCGCTGGCGGGCATGAGCCTGCGCGTCGACACGGGCTCGGTCGCCGTGCTTCTCGGGCCGAACGGCGCGGGGAAGACCACAGCGGTGCGGGTGGCCACCGGCGCCATGCGGCCCCAGAGCGGCACCGTTCGCGCCTTCGGGCTCGACCCGACGGTCGACGGCGAGGAGGTGCGCAGCCGCTGCGGTGTCGTTCCGGCGCGCCCTGCGCTCTACGAACGGCTCACCGGCCACGACAACCTCCGCTACGCCGCCGAACTCTACGAGATCGGTGACGACGCGCCGATCCGCGACGCTGCTGCCCGCTTCGGGATCGTCGACGCGCTGCCTCTCAAGGTCGGTGGCTACTCCACGGGCATGCGCGCCCGTCTCGCCCTGGCCCGCGCCGTCCTGCACGACCCCGATCTGCTGCTCCTCGACGAGCCCACCGCCGGGCTCGACCCCGAGTCGGCGCGTGCCGTGCTCAACCTCATCGACGAGATGGGAGCCTCCGGCAAGACCGTGCTGATGTGCACGCACCTCCTCCTCGAGGCCGAAGGGCTGGCCGACCAGGTGATCGTCGCCGACGAGGGCCGCTCACTCGTCGCCGGCTCCCCCGACGAGCTGACCCGGCGCTTCTACCCCGCCACCACCGTCACTCTCGACGCCGAAGACCGCGCGGAGCTCGACCGCGTGGCCGACTTCGACGGTGTGGTCTCCTACGAGCGCAACGGCATGGCCAACATACAGATCGAGTCGCGCGAGCGCCTGGCACCCCTCGTGGCTGAGTTGGTCCGGGCGGGGATCCGGCTCGTCCGCGTGGAGCCCACCACACCCACACTCGAACAGCTCTACTTCACGATCCGTCGGGAGATCGCCCGGGGTCACCGCGACGAGGTCCTCACATGAACTGGGGCCGCGCGTGGGTGATCACCCGTACGGAGCTGCGGCAGTTCCGCCAGAGCCGCGATTTCATCCTGCCCATCGGCATCGTCGCCGTGCTGTTCTTCGTGGTGCTACCGGCAATCTTGCTGTTCGTGGTTTCCAACGTGCACGGCCCGGAGCTCACGACACGACTCGGCGATGTCATCGACACCCTACCGTCGGGCATCCGCGACGCCGCCGTCGACCAGAGTGACGATCCGAACGCGCAGGCGTCGTACGTTCTCGCCGTCTACCTGTTCGCTCCACTCGCCATCCTCGTTCCCCTCACGGTCTCGTCGGCCGTGGGGGCGCACTCCATCATCGGTGAGCGTGAGCGCGGCACCGGCGAGTTCCTCGCCCACTCCCCCGCCAGCGCACGCGAGATATACGTCGGAAAGATGTGGGCGAGCCTCCTGCCCGGGTACGTGGCCGCCGTCTTCGGCTTCGGCGCCTACTCGCTCATCGTGAACATCATCGCCGGCCCCAAACTCGGCGGCTGGTTCTTCCCGACCGGGAACTGGTGGGTTCTGGTGTTCGGCCTGATCCCACCCTTCATCGCACTGGCCGTGGCGATGATCCTCATGGTCTCCTCGCGGGTTTCCAGCGCGGCGGCTGCCCAGCAGCTCTCGTCGCTCATCACGCTCCCGTTGATCCTCCTCGCCTACGGGCTCGCCGCCTCCTCGATCTCCCGGGCGGTGACGTTCGCCGCCGTCATCGGGGCAGGTGCGTGGATTGTCGCGATTGCGGCACTCGTGCGTGGGTCCCGTAGCCTCACCCGGGAGCGGTTGCTCGGCCTGGGGGGATAGACGCGTGCGCGCTCGACGGTCGTTGTTCGTGGCGGTGGGTCTCAGCGTGGCGCTGGTGGCCGTCGGGTGCACCGACGCCGACACATCGGAGACCGGTGCCGCCTCGAACCCGGGAGACGAGCAGAACGCCGACCCCGCCAACGACGCCCCGGGCACGAAAGCGGGTGCTCCGTTCGCCGTCGGCGTACGCACCGAGACCTTCGTCGACGACACCCGTCCCACCGACTCCACGCCGGGATTCGACGGGGCGCCCGAGCGGACCCTGCCCACGACCATCTACTACCCCGCCGCCGAGGGTGAGCCCGGCGCGGCCCCCGTCGAGAACGCGCAGCCCGCTGCCGGGCCCTTCCCATTCGTGCTGTTCAGCCACGGCGTGAACTCGCTCGGCAGCGACTACGAGGCCCTGCTCACGCAGTGGGTCGAGGCGGGCTTCGTCGTGGCGGCACCCGACTATCCGCTGGGGAGCTCCGACGCACCCGGCGCCTCGCCGGTCGTCAGCGACGCCGCGCAGCAGGCGGTCGACGCCTCGTTCGTCACGGACCGTGTCCTGGAGCTCGACGGCGTGGGTCCGACGATCGACGCCGAACGGATCGGTGCGGCCGGGCATTCGCTCGGCGCCATCACCACGTCGGGGTTCGCCCTGAGCAACAGGTACCGCGACGACCGTGTCGACGTGGCGATCCAGTTCGCGGCACCCACCGGCTTCGAGGGCGGTGTCACCTACGACAAGCCCGTCCTCCTCGAGCACGGAGACGCCGACGGCTCGGTTCCCTACGCCCTCACGGCCACGAACTTCGCCGACATCCCGGCGCCCGCGTTCCTCGTCACCCTTCTCGGCGCCGAGCACACAGAGGCGTTCCGGGGCGGTGACATCGCCGCTGCTGATGTTGTGGCCGCCACGACACTCGACTTCCTCACAGGGTTCCTCGGCGACGATCCCGATGCCGTCGACCGCATCGTCGACGACGGTGACGTCCCGGGCGTCTCCACGGTCGAGGCCCACACCTGAGCCGCCGCCCCCTCCGCAGCAGGGTTGTCTAGAGTCGGTCGCGATGTCGGGTGCGGGGGGACGAGACCGGGGTGCCGCTCGCCGCACCCACGCTCTCGGTGTCCTCGCCGTGGTCGTGGTCCTGTCGACAGCAGCGTGCAGCGGGAGCGGCTCGGGCAACGACGCCGCGCCCGGGTCCGACGACCCGGAGCCGGTGAGCGGGTGCGACTGGCCGATGTGGGGCCAGAACATCGCGCGGACGTTCTCGTACCCGTGTGAATCGGAGCTGTCCCCCGACACGGTCGACGGGCTCGCACGTCAGTGGTTCTTCAACACCCGCGACGTCACCACGGCAACACCCGCCGTCGTGGGTGAGCGCGTCTACGTCGGCGACTGGTCGGGCCGCTTCTACGCCCTCGACCTCGACACCGGTGACGAGCTCTGGAGCTACGACGCCCCCGTACACCCCACGGTCTACTCGGGTCAGATCGTCTCCTCGGCCGCCGTGCACGATCTCGACGACGGGTCGCAGGTGGTGTTCTTCGCCGGGGGCCGCACCGTGTACGCGCTCGACACGGCCGACGGGTCGGAACGCTGGGCCGTCGACATGAACCCCGACGGCGGGGACGACGACCCGACAGAGATCCAGTCGTCCCCGCTCGTGGCGCCCGACATCGACGGACGCGACCTCGTAGTCGTCGGGTTCGACTCGCACGACACCCCCGGCGTGCGCGCCGGTATCCGGGCCCTCGATGCCGACACGGGCGACATGGTGTGGGACTTCGACCCCGATCTCGGCAACGAGCCGTCCGGCTGCACGGGCGTGTGGGGGTCGCCGAGCCTCGACCCCGAGCGGGGTCTCCTGTTCGTGGGCAGCGCCAACTGCCGCACGTCGCCCGACGGGTGGGGCGAGTACACCGAGGCCGTGTACGCCCTCGACGTCGCCAGCGGCGAGGCGCAGTGGAGCTTCCAACCGCACGAGCCCAACAACGACGACCTCGACTTCGCGGGGGCGCCCAACCTCTACAGCGTCGACGACACCGACGTCGTGGGCCTCGGCAACAAGGACGCCGCGTACTACGCACTCGAGCGCGACGGGACGCCGTTGTGGAGCACGGCCGTCACCGAGCCGGGCATCGAGTCGCCGGGCTCCAACTACTCCACCGGCGGCTTCATCGGCGGCACGGCGGTGGCCGACGGCCTCGTTCTCGGCGGGACGGCCGTCGGCCCCTGCCCGTGCGCGCACGCCCTCGACGCGGCCACAGGTGAGATCGTGTGGCAGAGCGATACGCCGGCGTCGACGTACGCCTCCGCGGCCGAGGTGGGTGGCGTCATGTTCCTCGGCGGAACCGACTTCACGCTGCGGGCCTTCGACGCCGCCTCCGGCGAGATCCTGTGGAGCGAGGAGATGAGCGGCGTCGTGGCCGGCGGCGTGGCGGTCGCCGACGACCGGGTCGTGGCGGTGGCGGGTATCCGCGAGCCGGGTCTCGACGCCACCTCGGAGACGAGCGGTGTCACGATGTTCAGCCTCGACGAGCCGACCACCACCACAACGAGCGCGCCCGCCGCGTCTGATTCGAGCGTCGGGATCGTGCTCGAGAACGGCCCCCAGGAGTGCGTGGGGACGCCGTGCGTCGTGACATTCGGGATCAACGACCCGCCCCCGGGCACGAGCCCGGTGTTCGAGCTGCTCGTGGAGAGCGACCCCTTCCGGGTGAGCGTGACCGCGACTGACGTCGGCGATCCCGCCGGGTGGCTGCGGCCCGGTAGCGCCGCCGCCGAGGTGGGTGCAACCGTGTTCGGCGTGGTGATCTCCGAGTCCGACGACGACCCGCAGAGTGGCGGGGTCCTGTGCACCTTCAACGCGGGTGAGAGTGGGTGCTCGACCGAGACCGTCCCGGTGCTGCAGGATCAGTACACGAGGATCTCGATCCTCGCGATGGACGACCCCACAACCGTCCCGACGGTCGCCGACGGCGTCGACCGCCTCGTTCGTAGCCAGTCGTTCGACCCGCCACTCATACCGGTACCGATCCCGGAATGAGCCCGTCAGCGCACGGGCTCCCGACCACCGAGCCCAGGAGGCCCCAGTGACCGTGATGCCGCTCCCCCGTTCGGGCCGCCTCCCCGCGTTCGTCGCACTGGTGTGCATCGTCGCCCTCGTCGCGGTCGCCTGTGACTCGAACGGCGGCGACGATGACGACGGAACGGGCAGTTCGACGACCGGCGAGTCGCCGACGGTCGACGAGGACGTTTCCCTTCCGAGCGTGGAACTCGTCTTCAACGGCGAGGGGAACAACCTCAATGCCTACGACCCTGCGACCGGGGATTCCCAACGGGTGATCACGAACGCCGACGAGGATCCCGACGGGCGCGACATCAACGGGCAGATCTGCTTCGACCCCGACGCCCCCGGGAAGTTCATCGCAGGTGAGGACACGGGCCAGCCGGAGGTGCCCGCCGGCTGGGGCTACTTCCAGCTGGAGGGCGCCGAACTCGGGGATCTCGGCGCCACCCAGAAGGGGAAGCTCGCCCCCACGTATCAGGAGAGTTCCGACAACCCGGAGATGTACGGCTGCGGCTTCCTGCCCGACGGCCGGCTCGTGACGACCGACGTGGGCAACCAGGCGCAGGGCGACGGCGACGGGCAGCTCATCATGTGGTTCCCGCCCTTCGACCGCGACGACGTGGCCTTCTGCAAGCTCGACGTCGCCATCCCGACGGCCCAGCAGGTCCTCGTGGAGGACGACGACACGATCCTCGTGGCGTCCGCACGCGGTCCCGGAGACCACGGGATCCTCCGCTACCGTGGGCCTTTCCCCACCTCGGACGACGCATCCGGTGGCTGCGGCGGAACGGATCCCGTCGGTTCTCCGATGGCCGACACCGTCACCAAGGACGTGTTCATTCCCGCGGACGACCTCATCCCCACGACCAGCGGGATCGTGGCGGCGCCCGACGGCGGGTACTACGTGTCGAGCGTCTTCAACGGGGTGATCGCCGAGTACGACGCCGGCGGCGGGTACGTGCGCACGATCCTCGAGCCACCGGAGGGTGAGGTCCTGTCCGACCAGACCTTCTCGACGGGAACGCCGCTGGGCCTGGGTGTCGACTCCACGGGGAACCTCTACTTCGCCGACATCGGTGTCGTGATCACGGCGGACTCGATCGGACCCGGGGAGTCCGGTTCGCTCCAGACCATCCGTTTCGACAACGGCGAGCCACAGCCGCCCGAGGTCCTGGCGTTCGACCTGGCGTTCCCCGACGGTATCGGTATCTGGTTCCCGACTCCCTGAGGACCGGAGTCCCGGCCGAGGGCCGCCGGCCGACAGGGCGGCACGCCCTGACGCGCCTCAGGCGGAATCGCCCTCACGCAGGTTGATGGGTACGACGGTCCCGTCGGCCCACGTCGCGTGCCCTTCCCGGAGCAGCTCCTCGACGAGACGCGGGGGCTGGGCGTGGAAGTAGTGCCATCCCTGGGCGGTGTCGCACCCGAGAGCCTTCAGCTGGGCGGCCTGGTTGCGGTCCTCGACGCCCTCGGCGGTGATGCGCATCCCGAGCGCATGACCCATGGAGATCACGGCCTGTGCGATCGCCTCGTCGGCGTCCCGTACGGCGACGCCGTCGACGAAGGTCTTGTCGAGCTTGAGGACGTCGACCGGAAGGTCACGGAGGTACCCGAGCGAGGAGTAGCCGGTCCCGAAGTCGTCGATCGCGACCTGAACACCGAACGCCCGCAGCTTCTCGAGGTTCCGACGCGTCACCTCGTCCTCCGAGAGGGCTGTCCGCTCGGTGATCTCCACCTGTAACGACGAGGCCGGGAACCCGCTGTGCTCGAGGGCCTGCGCGACGTCGGACACGGCGTCGTCCTGACGGATGAACCGCGGAGACAGGTTCACGCTCACCCGGATGTCGGTCCGGCACCGTTCCATCCACTCATGGCCGAGTCGGCAGGCCTCACGCATCACGAAGCGGTCGACCGCGAGGATGAGGCTCGACTCCTCGGCGAACGGCACGAAGGCGCCGGGGAGGAGCATCCCCCGCGTCGGGTGCTGCCACCGCACCAGTGCCTCGAGCGCCACGACATTCCCGTCGGAGAGGTCGATCTCGGGCTGGAAGTGGACCTCCAGACCTCCCTCGTCGACGGCACGCCACAGATCGGCCTCGAGCTCGAGGCGCCCGACGAGCCGCGGAGCGGCCTCGGCGTCGAAGACCTCGAGTCGGGACCGTCCGTTCTCCTTGGCCATGTACATCGCGAGGTCGGCATCGCGCATCAGCTCGTCGGCCTGCACGCCGGGCTGTGAGACAGCGACGCCGACACTTCCTGTCGTGACGATCTCGCGGTCACTGAGCCAGATCGGCTCCCGCAACGCGGAGATGATCCGCTCGGCCACGTGAACGGCGTCGGAAGCCTCGACGACCCTGCGGACGAGGACGGTGAACTCGTCGCCTCCGAAGCGAGCGACGACGTCACCGGGGCGGATGGCGCCGACCAGACGCCGTGCGAACTCACAGAGCAGACGGTCCCCGATTTCATGCCCCAGGCTGTCGTTCACCAGCTTGAAGCGGTCGACGTCGAGGAACAGGATGCCGACGCATTCCTCGTCGCCGAGCTCGGACAGCGTTCGCTCCAGCTCGTCCAGGAAGCCGGAGCGGTTCGGCAGGCCGGTCAGCGAGTCGTGATACGCCTGGTGGGTCAGCTCCTCCTGGAACTGCCGGCGCTCGGTGATGTTGTGCATGATGGCGACGAACCCTTCGACACTCGGGTCGTGGAGGCGGTTGACGGCCGACACCTCGAACCAGTCCCAGTCGCCCGACGCCGCGCGCAGCCGTAGCTCGCCGCGTTCGGCGCGGTCCTCCGAGTTCAGGACCCGCTCGTTGAAGGGTCCGAGGGCCTCTCGGTCATCGGGGTGCAGCAGGTCGAGAACGTTCTCGCCCGTGAGCTCCTCGACCGACCGTCCCAGCTCGGGCTCGGCCGCCGGCGAGATGTAGGCGATCGTTCCCACCCGGTCGAGCACCATGATCATGTCGGTCGTGTTCGCGACGAGCGCCTCGAACCGCTCGCCGCTGCGGCGAACTTCCGCCTCGGCCTCCTCCGCCGTCTGTGTCGCAGCACCGATCATCAGGATCGCGATGACGACACCCAACGCGGACAGGAGGGCGAGTCCGTGAACGGCCGGGGGGTCGACGAAGCTCGGAGCGGCCCCGACCTGGATCGCGAGCTGCCCGAAGAAGATGCAGACGAGTGAGCTCGCGAGAATTGGCCGGGCGACCCGTGACCCACTGTCGTTGATCATGTCGCCGGCGATCGCGACGTAGCCGATCGAGAGCATCGGCCCCCAGCCGGTGGCGTAGATCGGCGGGGTCAACGCGGCCGTCACGAGACCGGCGCGGATCCACACCAGGCCGCCGCTGCCCGCGTGGGCGAACGCCGTTGTCGTGATCGCGGAGGTGAACAGCGCCACCGCGATGAGAACCGGGAAGATCCACACCGGGATGTCGGCGACCCATCCCGCCCAGTACATGCCGAGATAGGCGACGATGACGACCGGAAGCTCGGGGCGCAGGACGGCGTAGGCGATCTCGGACCGGTACCCGCTCCGGGTCGACCGACGCGCGGGAGCGGCGACGGCGCTCTGCGCCGCGCGCTCGGCGCGCGCCTCCGAAGCGGCGTCCGGCGGGGCGGGCGCTCTCTCCTGGGCCATCGCGTCCCTATCGGCATCACGGGGCAGTTCCTGAGCCTCTTCTCCGTGCCCGCACCGTGCCCACGACCGGCGACCGCCCGAACACCGACGGCACGCGTCAGGCCCGCCGCTATCATCAGCCGCCATGAGTGAACCGGCCCGCCTGGCCGCCGTGGGTGCCGCATGCGGGTCACTCCGGCTCCGCGCCGCCGATGCCGCCGAGGCGTGGGGCACCGGATCCCCGCGGGGTCGCACGGCCGTGGCCGCGCCCGACGAGGACACCCTGACGCTCGCGTGGGACGCCGCCACCGCCGCACGCCGGGCGGTCCAGGCGGGGCCCGGAGACCAACCCGGTTCCCTCACGCGCACCGAGATCGACGGGCTGTGGTGGGGCACGTCGGAGCCGCCGTTCGCCGACGGCCCGAGCCACGCCGTTCTGGCCGCTGCTCTGGGCCTCTCCGCAGCGTCCACGGGAGCGTTGCACGCAGGCTCCTCCCATGCCGGGGTCGAGGCACTCCTCGGTGCAGCCGATGCGATCCACGCGGGAACGGCGGCGCGCGCGCTCGTCATCGCGTCGGACGCCATCGTGCCCGGAACCGGTACGGCACTGGAGCGCCGCGCCGGCGCTGCGGCCGTCGCGCTGCTCCTCGAGCGGGATGGCCCCGCCGGTATCGGTGCTCGCGTGACGCGCACCCGACCAGCCCTCGACCGCTACCGCGGCGCACGCGAGGCCGTCACGCGCGACACGTACGACCCACGCCTCGAACGCGACGAGATCATCCTCCCCGCAGTGCGCGAGATCGTCGATCACCTCGCCGTGTTCGAGCCCACGGCCTGGTCACTGCCCGACCCCGACGGACGTACCTCGCGGTCCGTCGCCCGCGGCCTCACCGGGACGCTGGTCTCCGACGCTGTGTTTTCCACGCTCGGCGACACGGGCGCGGCCGCAGCCCTTCTCGGAGCGGCCACAGCCTTGGACGCCTCGGGCGTCGTGGCCGCCGTCGGCTACGGCGGCGGCCGCATCACGGGAATTCTCCTCGAGGCCGACGCTCCGGTCCCGGGTGCGGCATCGGTCCCGATCACCCTCGAGCGAGGCGTCGAGGCCTCCTACGCCGAGGTGCTCCGCTCCCGCGGTCAGCTCACACCCCACGGGGAGACGGTCGAGATGGGCGTGCCGCCCGGCAGTGCCATGTTCACGCGGGGAGCACCCGAGATGCTCGGACCGCTCGGCGCGCGCTGCGTCGACTGCGGGACGGTCAACACGCCGCCCTCCATCCATCCACACTGTGTCGGCTGCGGTGGCTCCAAGTTCGACGAGGTCGATCTCGCCGAGACCGGGACCGTCCACACCTACGTCGTCAACCGAACGATGCCCGCTCCGTTCGTGGCCCCGCTCCCGCTGGCGGTCGTCGACCTCGACGACGGTGCCCGCATCATGCTCCAGGTCACCGGCGATCCCGACGGCCTCGCCGTCGACTCGCGTGTCGAACTCGTGCTGCGGCGTTACGCGTACGAGCGGGGCGTCCCGGTGTACGGCTACAAGGCACGCCTCGTGGCCCCGCCACCGAACACGCAGGGGGGAGGCACCTGATCATGGGATGGAACCGAGTCGCCGTCGTGGGTGCCGGCATGGTCGACTTCGGCGAGCGCTTCGACACGAGCTACGAGCAACTCGCCGCGGAGGCGTTCGACGCCGCGCTGGCGAGCGTCGACAAGGCGTTCGAGCCGGCCCAGGTCGAGGCCGCCTTCGTCGCCACGCAACGCGGGACGTTGTGGGGCCAGGAGGGAATCGGTGGCAACACGGTGCCGTCGGCCATCGGGTTGGCCGGCGTTCCCTGCACCCGGATCGAGAACGCGTGCCCCTCGGGCAGCGACGCCTTCCGCGTCGGAGCCATGGCGGTGGCCAGCGGCGTCCACGACGTCGTGTTGGTGATCGGCGTCGAGAAGATGCGCGACAAGTCGACCGAGGAGGGTCTGCTGTCGCGGGCGGCCGCCGGCCATCCGGTCTACACGCGCGGCGAGACCGCACCCGTCCTCTTCGCCCCGTTCGCCACGCGCCACATGCACGAGTTCGGAACCACCCCGGAGATGCTGGCGTCGGTCGCCGTCAAGAACCACCACAACGGCACCCTCGACCCCTACGCCCACTTCCGGAACGAGGTCACCACCGAGCAGGTCCTCGACTCCCCGCTGGTCTGCGAGCCGCTGCGACTGCTCGACTGCTGCCCGCAGACCGACGGCGCGGCCGCCACTCTCCTCGTCAGCGCCGAGCGCGCCGGCGAGTTCACCGACACACCGGTGTACGTGGCCGGGTTCGGCGTGGCCACCGACCACCCGTACCTCCACGAGAAGTCGAGCTTCACTGCCCTGGAGGCCACGAGAACGGCGGCACGACGCGCCTACGAGATGGCCGGCGTCGGGCCGTCCGACATCGACATGGCCGAGGTCCACGACTGCTTCACGATCACGGAGATCCTCGACATCGAGGATCTCGGCTTCGTCGAGAAAGGTGAGGGGGGGAAGGCCTCGCTCGACGGCGACACGGCCCTCGACGGCCGGATCCCGGTCAACACGTCGGGAGGGCTTCTCGCGAAGGGACACCCCATCGGCGCCACCGGTGTTGCACAGCTCACCGAGTGCTGGTGGCAGCTACGCTGTGAGGCCGGTGACCGTCAGGTCGAGATGACGAACGGTCATGCCCTCCAACACAACGTGGGCGGTCGCGGCTCGGGTGTGTCCGTCGTGAACATCCTCACGACGAACCCGTAGCCACCTCCGCTTCCGGCGTCGACCCGGCGGCGGTAGGCTTCTGGCACGCGTGCCGGATCCGGTGCGCGAGCCCGCAGGCTGCGAGGGGAGGCTCGGGTGAGCAACGTCGACCTGATCCAGCTCGCTGGTCACCGCGGACGACTCGCACCGGCCGGCGGCACGCACGACACCGCCGTCGACCCCGTCACCGCCGAGGTGGTGCGCAACACCCTCGAAACGGTCTGTTTCGAGATGGCGACCTACGTGTCGCGCACGGCCACCACGCCGATCCTCAACCAGTCGAACGAGCGAAACGCCACGATCATCGACGCCCGCGGCCGTCTCGCCGCCCTGTCGGTCGGTATCCCGCAGTTCATGCTCACCTCCACGCTGCCGGTGCGCTTCGCGCTCGAGTTCTTCGGAGCCGACGAGTTCCACGAGGGCGACGTCTTCGCAGCCAACGATCCCTACCACGGGGGTGGGCACCTCCCCGACTACAACGTCTTCGCCCCGGTCTTCGCCGACGACGGCACCGGCGAGCGGCGCATGGTCCTCATCGCCAGCATCCAGTGCCACCACGGCGACACCGGCGGCGCCGTCCCGGGGGGCTACAACGTCACCGCCGCCGACATCTGGGGGGAGGGCGTCCGCTGGCCCGCCGTGAAGGTCGTCGACCGCGGCGAGGAACGGCACGACCTCCTCTACGCCATGCAGGCGAACAACCGGATTCCCGACTACGTGGGCGACCTCCGTGCCCAGATCGGGGCTGCCCAGATCGCCTGTCGTCGCCTCGGCGAGATCATCGACCTCCACGGTGCCGACACCGTGGAGCGCAGCGTCGACTTCATGATCGACTACGCCGCCCGACGGTTCCGCGAGGAGGTGGCGGCCTGGCCCGACGGCACCTACGAGGGCGACGCCTACGTCGACCACGATCCCCTCGGCCACGAGGACATACATCTCCATGTCACGATCGACGTGTCGGGCGACGACCTCACCATCGACTTCACCGGCTCCGACATGCGCCAGGAGATCCAGGCGTGGTCGACGTTCGGCAACACGCGGGGCTACACGGTCGCCCAGGTGGCCGCGATGATGGATCCCGAGATCCCGAAGAACGAGGGCTTCTTCGACCAGATCGACCTCGTCGTCCCTCAGGGTTGCGTTCTCAACCCGCATCCCGACAAGCCCGTGAGTGCCGGCACCCACCATCCCGGTGCGGACGTGGGTGAGGTCATCGCCGTGGCAATGCAGGACGTCCTGCCCGACAAGGCCGTTCCGCAGTCCTACAAGACGGGGATACCCACCGTCATCGTGGGCGATCACCCCGACACGGGTGCGAAGTTCACCGACCATTCCGCCGAGGTCTACGCCGGTTGGTGCAACGCGGCACGGGGCATGGACGCCTGGGGCGCACAGAACGCCTCCTTCGGAAACCTCTGGAAGGCGACCGCCGAGATCAACGAGAGTCTCTTTCCCCACATCCAGTGGAGCCGTGACTACCGCACCGACTCCGGCGGCGCCGGGCAGTGGCGCGGCCTGTGCGGCAGCCACTACGAGAAGGAGGTCCTCGTCGACGCCTCCGTCTACACCTACGTCGTCGGGATGAAGTACCCGATGCCGGGGATCTGCGGTGGAAAGGCCGGTGAGCCCAACCGGATGGTGATCCGCTACGGCTCCGACGACCCCTTCGAGGTGCAGCACACCGCCGACTGGGTTCCCATCAGTGCCGGTGAGCGCGTGATGTACGACTACGGCGGTGGCGGCGGTTGGGGCGATCCGCTCGAGCGCGACCCACAGGCCGTGCTCGACGACGTGCTCGACGAGTACGTGAGCGTCGAGGGGGCCACCCGCGACTACGGCGTCGTCCTCACTGGATCGCTCGACGACCTCACGCTGGCCGTCGACGAGGACGCCACGAAGGCGCGGCGGTCCGAGATCCGGTCCGGGCACTCGGCCGGCTGACCACGATCCGGGAACGGCGCTGATGGGCTATCGCGTGGGCGTCGACGTCGGGGGAACCTTCACCGACCTCATCTGTGTCACCCCCGACGGCTCCATCGTTCTCGACAAGACACCGTCGACGCTCGACGACCAGTCCACCGGCGTCATGAACGGCCTCGAGGACCTGGCAACGCGCTTCGGGCTCCCTCTCCCGGAGTTCTGCGCCGAACTCGACATCGTCGTGCACGGCACGACGACGGCCGACAACACGATGATCGAGATGGACGGGGCACCGACGGGTCTTCTCGTGACAGAGGGGCACCGCGACGAGATCGAGATGCGACGGGTCCACAAGGAGGAGATCTGGGACCCGAGCCACCCCGCTCCCCCACCGATCGCCCGACGACGCGCCCGCATCCCGGTTCCGGGACGTCTCGACCACACGGGTCGCGAGATCCAGGTCCTCGACGAGGACGCCGTCCGGGCCGGTGTCCGGCGCCTGAAGTCCCTGGGGGTCCGGTCGATCGCCGTCATGTTCCTCTTCAGCTTCGTCAACCCCGACCACGAGAACCGCGCCGCGGAGATCATCCGGGAGGAGTACCCCGACGTCGAGCACGTGTCCCTGTCGCACGAGGTGATGCCCCGCGGCCCGGAGTTCGAGCGGACCTCGACGACGCTCGTCAACGCCTACGTGGCCCCCCGGATCGAGGGCTACGTGTCGCGCCTCACGGACAAGTTGCGCACAGCCGGCTACGACGGACCGCTGCTCATCATGCAGTCGACCGGTGGCGTCATGACCCCCGAGTACGTTGCTCGACGCGCCGTGTCCGTCCTCGCGTCGGGGCCGACCGGCGGTGTGATGGGAGCCACGGTCGACGCACAGCGCGTGGGCATCACCGACTTCGTGGCCATGGACATGGGGGGGACCAGCTTCGATCTGTGCCTCGTGCGCGATGCGCAGCCCGAGATCAAGACCGACTGGAACTGGCGGTACCGCTACTACATCGGTATGCCGATGGTCGACGTCCAGAGCGTCGGTGCCGGCGGTGGGTCGATCGCCCGGGTTCGCCAGGGCGCCCTGCTCGTCGGGCCCGAGAGTGCCGGATCCACACCGGGGCCCGCCTGCTACGGACGGGGCGGCACCGAATCCACCGTCACCGACGCCGACCTCGTGCTCGGTTACCTGCCCACCGACAGGTTCGCCGGCGGGTCGATGACCCTCGACGTCGATGCCGCGCGCTCGGCGATCCACGGGTCGGTGGCGGAGCCACTCGGGCTCGACGTCGTCGACGCCGCCTGGGGCATCGAGCGGATCGTCAACGCCAACATGGCCAACGCGACCCGCCGGGTGCTCGCGGGTCACGGTGGGGATCCTCGTGACCTCGCTCTCATCGCCTACGGCGGCAACGGCGCCGTGCACGCCTGGGCCATCGCCGAGCAGCTGGGAACGCGCACGATCCTCGTGCCCAAGGCCGCACCGGCCTTCTCGGCGCTGGGTGTCCTCGTGGCCGACTACGTCGTCGACGTGCTGCGGTCCCACGTCGTCCCCCTGTCCCAGGTCGACCCGTCGACGCTGACGTCCCTCATGCGCGAGCTCGACGCGGAGGCGCGAAAGGAGATGGGCCCGGCCGGGCTCGACGACGACGAGCTCGCCGTCGACGTGTTCGTGCAGATGGCGTATCCGGGGCAGAACTTCGACATGAGCGTTCCGGCGCCAGAGGCCGAGCGGCTCGACGAGACGGGGCTCCTCGATCTCGCCAAGCGCTTTCACGATCTCCACGAGAGCGACCGCGGCTTCGCCTTCCGCAACCAGCAACCCGTCGTGCGGGGTGTGCGGCTCACCGCACGGGGCACAACGCCCAAGCCCGGCCGCCTCACCGACATGGGCGACGTCGGCGATGCCGACGCCGCACGCACGGGAACCCGCAGCGCCCACTTCGGTGACGGTTTCGTGGAGACACCGGTGTACGACGGGCCACTGCTCGGAGCAGGTGTGTCGATCGACGGCCCCGCCCTCATCGAGGAGCCGTTCACGGTCGTGGTCGTCCCGCCCGGGGCCGGCGCCACGACCGACGACCACGGCAACTACGTGGTCACACCGCTCCGGTAGCCGGTTCGCCTGCCTGAGCCGCCGCGACGACCGGCGACCGAACCCGAGCGAGGGAGCCGGCCGGGGCGGCACACAAGTGTGCCGTCGCCCCCGCCTCGACCCAGCGTGCCTCGCGCGGCATCCTGTGGGGAAGACACGAGAGGGGCACACCCATGGCCGTCACCACGACATCCACTGACACCGACAGGAACGCTCACGCACCCGGCAGCTCGTCGACGGGCTCGAACAGTTCGCCCACCCGTGCCACGACCGACATCCCCGGCGTCGTCGAAAGGCTTCGCACGACGTTCGACACGGGGGTCACGCGCCCCTACGAGTGGCGACGCCGCCAGCTCGAGGGCCTCATCGCGCTCCTGTCGGAGCGGGAGACGCAGCTGGTCGAGGCGCTCGCCACAGACCTCGGCAAGCCCGTCCACGAGGCGTGGATGGCCGATCTCGGCATCCCGTCGGCCGATGCGAAGTACGCCCTCAAGAACCTGAAGAGCTGGATGAAGCCGAAGCGTGTCAGCACCCCGCTGTCGTCGCAGCCCGCCACCTCGAAGATCTACCCCGACCCCCTCGGCGTCGTGTGCATCATCGGCCCATGGAACTACCCGGTACAGCTCCTGCTCCAGGTCCTCACCGGGGCGCTGGCAGCCGGCAACACGGCCGTCCTGAAGCCCTCCGAGGTCTCGTCGGCCACGTCGACCACACTGGCCGAGGCCGTCCCCCACTACCTCGACCCCGACGCCGTCGCGGTCGTGGAAGGTGGTGTTCCCGAGACCACGACGCTGCTCGAGCAGCGCTTCGACCACATCTTCTACACCGGCAACGGAACGGTCGGCCGGATCGTCATGGCAGCCGCGGCGAAGAACCTCACGCCGGTCACGCTGGAACTCGGCGGCAAGAGCCCTGTGATCGTCGACAGCGACGTCGATCTCGACGTGGCGGCACGGCGCATCGTGTGGGGCAAGTTCATGAACGCCGGCCAGACGTGCATCGCACCCGACTACGTGCTCGCAGACCGGTCGGTCGAGAGCGGGCTCCTCGACGCGATGCGGGACGTCATCGACGAGTTCTACGGTCCCGACCCGAGCCAGAGCCCGGATTTCGCGCGCATCATCGACGAACGCCACTTCGACCGTCTCACGGGCCTGATCGAGAAGGAGGACGACTCGAAGGTGGTCGTCGGCGGAGAATCCGATCGCTCCACCCGCTACATCGCTCCGACCATCGTGCGCGACGTCGACGCCGACTCCGCCCTCATGGACGAGGAGATCTTCGGGCCGATCCTCCCCGTTCTCACCGTCAACGACACCCACGAGGCCATCGAGTTCGTCAACGAACGCGACAAGCCCCTGGCTCTGTACGTCTTCTCCAAGAACGACGGCCGTGTCGAGCAGGTTCTGCGCCAGACGAGTTCCGGTGGTGCCTGCATCAACGCGACGGTGATGCACGTCGCCTCGGCGAACTTGCCCTTCGGCGGTGTGGGGGAGAGTGGCATGGGTGCCTACCACGGAAAGGCGAGCTTCGACACCTTCACCCACTTCAAGAGCGTGATGGACAGGCCGACCCTGATCGACCCGCCCATCATGTACCCGCCCTACACGGCCACGAAGCAGAAGATCGTCCGCACGCTCCTGCGGTAGGGGCACACCACCGGGCTCGGACCGGCTCCCGCTACGCGCGGGGCAGACCGAGGATCCGCTCGCCGATGATCGTGCGCTGCACCTCAGAGGTGCCGCCCGCGATCGACGCGGCCCTGCTCCACAACCACTGGCGTTGCCATGCCCCATCGTCGGGGACCCTGTCGGCCCCCGCCCACAGGGGTGCGGCCTCCCCGACGACGTCGAGGGCCGTGTCCGAGAGGTGCTGCGTCATGTCGCTCCAGGCGAGCTTCACCCAACTCGACTCGGGCCCCGGCTCGATCCCCCGGGCGAGCCGGGACAACGTGCGCCAGTTGTGGAGGCGCAGGACGCGAAGGTCCACGAACGCCTGGGCGAGTGCGTCGGAGACCTCAGGATCGTCGAGACGGTGGTCCCGGTGTGCACGGGCCAGGAGCGCGTCGAGGTACACCTCGTGCACCACCTGCTCCTTGAACGGGAAGGACGTACCACGCTCGTGGGCGAGGGTGGTGTTCGCCACCGACCAGCCGTCGTTGAGCTCACCGATCAACTGGTCACGGGCGACGAACACCTCGTCGAGGAAGACCTCGTTGAACTCCGCCTCACCCGTGATCTGCACGAGCGGTCGTAGGTCGATGCCGGGTGCGGTCATGTCGACGACGAGGTAGCTGATCCCCCGGTGGCGGGGGGCATCGGCGTCGGTGCGCGCCAGGCAGATCCCCCACCGGGCATGACCCGCGTAGCTCGTCCACACCTTCTGGCCGCTCAGCAGCCATCCCCCGTCGACGGGTGTGGCCCGGGTCGCGAGCGACGCGAGGTCGGAGCCGGCACCAGGCTCGCTGAACAGCTGGCACCAGATGTGCTCGGCGGAGAGGATCGCCGGGAGCCACCGGCTCTTCTGGTCGTCTGTGCCGTGTGCCAGCAACGTGGGGCCGGCGAGGTTGATGCCCACGCGGTTCACCGGCTGTGGGGCGCGGCTGCGCGCGTACTCCATGTTGTAGAGGGCGACCTCGACCGGCGTCGCTCCCCTGCCCCCGTAGGAGGTCGGCCAGTGGATCCCGATCCAGCGATCGGCCGCCAGGCGGGCCTGCCACTCCCGGCCCCAGGCGATTTCGTCGTCGAGGGAGTCGAACGCCGGGAGCTCCTCGAGGTTCTCGTCGAGCCATCGTCGGATCTCGGCAGAGAACTGCTGCTCGGCGTCGGTGAGGGAGAGATCCATGCCGCCGGTCACAGATCCCAGAACCGTGTACGCCCGAAACGCCCGAACTCCGCGGCCAGTGCCTCCTCGTCGATGGAGGAGAATGCCCGGTACAGGGCATCGCCCCGCACGCGGACGTAGCACGGGTCTCCACCGGTGCGGTCCGACCGGAACTTCTCGTGGACCAACGTGCGTTTCACGATCTTGTTCGTTCCGGTGGTCGGGGGATCCGACAGCACACGAACGTAGCGGGGGCGCCACTTGGGCCCGATGTCCTCCTGTGCCTCCAGCCAGGTGGTGAATGCCTCGGGGTCGAACGACGCACCCTCGGCAAGGACGAGCGCCACCATGACCTGGTCGCCCGCCTGCGCGTCGGGCACACCGAAAGCCACCGCCTGCACGACGTCGGGATGCCGCGTCACCGCCTCCTCGATGGGGCGGGCGAGGAAGTTCTCACCGTCCACGCGGATCCAGTCTGCATTGCGGCCCGCGAAGTACAGGTAGCGATCGGTGTCGAGGTAACCGAGATCACCGGACCAGTACCACCCGAACCGCGTCGTGGCCTCGTTGGCCTCGTCGTTGTTGTAGTAGCCCTCGAACGGACCGACTCCTGCGGTGTTCACGATCTCACCCACGCACTCGGCGGCGTTGGTGAGACGACCGTCGGCGTCGAAGACCGCCGGCGGGCACTCGGTGCCGTCATGGTCGACGACCCGTACGGCCGGTCCGGCGACACCCAGAGCGCCGTCCCGCGTTTCCACAGCACGGTCGACGGCCACGCCACCCTCGGTCGCCCCGTAGGAATCGATGACCTCCACGCCGAAACGTCGGGAGAAAACGTCCACGATCCCGGGGGACCCCTCGTTACCGAACGCCACCCGCAGAGTGTTGTCAGCGTCGTCGTCACGCTCGGGTGTGGCGTTGATGTAGGCGAGCGGCTTCCCCGTGTAGTTGAAGTAGGTCGAGCCGTAGCGACGTACGTCGGGCAGGAACCCGGAGGCGGAGAATCTCCGGGCCATACCGACCGCTGCGCCCAGCACGAAGGCCGGTGCCCATCCGACCATGAGGGCGTTGGAGTGGAACAACGGCATGGAGACGTAGCCCACGTCGTCGGCCGTGAGCCCCATGATCATCCCCATGCGCGTCCCGGTCACCATGAGCCGACGCTGGGAGCAGATGACGGCTTTGGGCGCGTCGGAGGTCCCCGACGTGAAGATGAGCGCCCACTGCGTGTCGGGCCCGGGCTCGATCCCGGGATCGGTGGTGTCGGAGGTGGCGAGCGCAGCGGTGAGGTCGCCACCGAAGTCCGACCCCACGTCCCGGTCGCCGCTTCCCTTCCCCGGCACATTCGCCTTCCCCGGAATTCGGTTCCTCGAAGCGACGCGAGACGAAGCGGTTCCTCGTGTCGATTCCCAGGTCGTCGACAACCGGGGCGATCAACGGGACGTGGCGGGGCTCCGTGATCAACATCCCGCAGTGCGTGGAGCGGAGGTCGCGAGCGAGGTGGCCGCCCCGCCGGGTGTGGTTGGCGCCCACGATCGTGGCTCCGGACAGCGCAGCGCCACCGAGAGCGAACAGGTAGTCGGGGGTGTTGTCGAGAAGGACCGCGATGTGGAAGGGCGCACCCGGGCGACGGTGCCGGCAGAACAGGTTGCAGAAACGGATCGACTCGGCGAGGAACTCGGCGTGGGTCCAGGTCCGCTTCCCGAAGAGCACCGCGGGACGGTCTCGCGTGCCGAGATCGGTCCCGTTGCTCCGTACCAGCGCCGCGGCGTCGGAGGCCGGCATCGGTGCCTCACCCGGAGCCGGCACGTCCCGACGGCCCCGGGTGGTCGACGACGGTACTCCCACCCCGACGACGCTACTCCAGCACGTCCGTAGACTCGCCGCTATGGCGGAGAAGATGCCGAAGATCGCGTGTCACGAATCGCGGCGCCCGGTCGTTGTACATCCGTGAGCCTTCCACCGTTCCAGCGCCTGCTGGACCAGCACAGCGAGGCCGTCTACCGGTTCCTGGTGGCCTCCGTCGGGCCGCATGACGCCGACGACTGCTTCCAGGAGACGTTTCTCTCCGCGATGCGTGCCTACCCCCGGCTGCGCAACGACGAGAACCTCCGCGGCTGGATCCTCACCGTGGCGCACCGCAAGGCCCTCGACCATCACCGTTCGTCGGCACGGCGGCACGGACGGCGACAACTCCTGGCCGCCATGCCTTCGAACCGTGGCGCGGCCGACGATGACGCGTCCGACCACGACGACGAGCTGTGGGAGACGGTCGGGGCCCTGCCACCGAAGCAGCGAGATGCCGTCGTGCACCGCTACGTCAACGATCTCACGTACCGACGCATCGGCGAGCTCACGGGATGCACGGAGGTGGCCGCGCGTCGCAACTGCCACGAAGGTGTGAAGAAGCTGCGAAAGGAGCTGGCGCCGTGAACGACACGACCGAGCAGCGGCTGCGGGGTATTCGGACGCAGGACGTGCGCGGGGCGGCCACGCGTGCTGCTCAGACGTTCACCGAGGAGTCGGGTGAGCAGGCAACGGTCGCCTACACGACGATCGACACTCCCCTCGGCTCGATGACGGCGGCATCGACGCGCCGGGGACTGGTCCGTCTGGCGTATGTGCGGGAGCGCACCGACGACGTCCTCGAGGAGCTGGCGGCATCCATCTCGCCGTGCATCCTGGAGGTTCCGGCCCGGCTCGACGACGTCGCCCGACAGCTCGACGAGTACTTCGACCACCGGCGAACGCGCTTCGATCTCTCACTCGACAGGCAGTTGATCCACGGCTTTGGCAAGGCGGTCCTGCGCGCAACGCAGCAGATCCCCTACGGACAGGTGTCGAGCTACGGCGAGATCGCGGCAGAGGCGGGGAACCGTCGGGCGGCGCGTGCGGCCGGGAGCGCGCTCGGCGCCAACCCGATTCCGATCGTGATCCCCTGCCACCGCGTTCTCCGTGCCGGTGGGGCGCTCGGCGGCTACGGCGGCGGTCTCGACGTCAAGAAGTTCCTCCTCGACCTCGAGTCGTATCCTGTCTCCCCATGAGTGGTGCCATTCTCCTGACGCTCGGCCATCCCGCATACGGACGCGAGACGGAGGCGCTGGAGCTCGTCAACACGTTCCTCAGCCATGTCGATGGAGCCATCGGGGAGGGGGCGCTCTCGGCGTTTCGCTGGTACGGCTTCGAGGACGGTGACCTGTCACGCGAGGCGGCGCTGATCGTCCTGGAGGGAACCCGTCGTCAGCTCGACGAGTTCTCGGCGGGCGCGGAGTTCCGCGAGCTCCGCTACGGTGCGCCGTCCTTCCTGCAGGAATTCACGGTGAAGCGCGCCCGGCCGCCCGACCACCCGGGTGGCGACGGTGTATCGCTGCTCACGACCGTCCTGGAACGGTGGGGTCTGGTGTCGGAGTGAACGGGACCACCTGACGATGGCACCGCGTCCGTCGCTCGAAAGCGCCAATGCACTCCTGACCTGTCTGACCGACGCCGCCGAGGGTGGCGCGTTCGTCGGGTTCATGCACGAGATCGGATCGGAGCTCGACTTCTCGCCGACACGCGTCTCGCGGGCTCTCCGCATCCTCGTCGATGCCGGTCGCGTCGAGGTCGCGCAACGCGGTCACGGCCGTCATCCGACCCGGATCGACATCATCGACACCACGCCCGTTGAGCCGGCCGACGATGCGGTAGCTCCGCTCGCAGAACGCCTGCTCGAGCACCTCCACGGTCTTTCCGAGGGCGGGGTGGTCGAACAACCGCTCGTCGAGGTTGCCCGCGACCTCGATGTCGGCGCACCGAGCGTGAGCCGCGCGCTCGGTCAACTGGTCGACTCGGGGCGGGCACGCGTCGACCGTGTCGGGACGCGCAGCCATCCGACCCGGATCGAACTGGCGCCCGACGACAAGGAGACCGCACTTCTCGGCGAGATCGCTCGGCTCGAGGAGGCTCTCGCACAGGCCCGGGAACGGCTGGCAGACCTTCGCCGTAAACCGGACCGGGCCTCGTCGTCGGCGGGACCCGAGACCGGATTCAGACCCTCGGGGTGATCGCCACCTCGACCCGGTCGGCGACGTCTGCCTCGATGCGGGCGCGCCCCTCGCCGTCGGCCGTGGCGACGTTGCTCACCGCACCTCTCACGCTGTACGTGGCACCCGGTTGCAGGCGGGCGATCTCGAGTGGGTGGCGCCCACCGCCGTTGCCCGACCGCAGGACGAGGTCGAGACCCGTGCCGTCGGTGACCGCCCGGGCCACCAGGACGTCGGGATACGGGGCTGCGTCGAGAACGGGGCCGGTGGTGGTCGCCTCGTCGGGACCGCTCGTGACCAGGTCGCGGAAGGCACCCGTACGCCCGAACCGGGCGATCGTGAACATGGCGTTGACGTTGGTGGACGCCTTGGCGTACCCGCCGACACCGTCGACGTCCTGCGGTTCGAACCTGGCGTCGGCAGCCGACTTGACAGCGTCGTAGACCTCGTCGTCACCGTGCTCACGTGCTGCACACATGACCATCGCATGGGCGGTGACATCGGAGCGCCTGTAGTTCCCGACGTCGAGCTTGTCCCAGCCACGGAGTTCGATCTCCACACCGTCACCGGACATGTCCACGAAATCGTGGCGGATCATCTCCCACGTGCGTCGAGCAGTATCGGGCAGGCTGGCATTGAGGAACAGGGAGCTGCCGGCGTCGGCCATCGTCGAGGTCAGCGACGGAATCGTGAGGCCGAGGCGACTGGAGCGAATCGCCGTGATCCGCCCGTCGGCGGTGATGAACTCGTCGGTCATCGAGCGTGCAAAGTTCGGCAGGACGTCATCGGCGAAGGTCGTACCGTGCAGCCGATCGTGGAGCAGTAGCGAGTTCATACCGAACGTGTTGCACGCGGAGTACACCCAGTTGGGCTCGCACGGGAACATCCCGAGGGGTGTCGCCATGAAGTTGCGGTGCACGGCCTCGGAGACCGTCCCGAACGAGTAGGGGAACGCACGCCGGTCGTTCCACCGGAAGGTGAGTGCGCCCGGTTCACTGAACCTCGCGTCGCCTGTGTTCGACTCGTAGACCCCGACCATCACCCCGAGGTAGCCCGACACCATGATGTTGTCCTTCCGGATGGGGTCGGGATTGGCATCGAAGTTTCCCCAGAGGTTCTCCCACCGCCAGAAGCCCCAGATACGTCGGTCGAGCATCTTCTCGATGAGGTTCCGCTGCGCAAGGGAGAGGTAGCCGGAGAAGGCCGGGGTGCGCTCCTGCTGCATGAGCCCCAGCGCGTACTGGGAGAAGTTGAGTTGGTAGCGCACCGCAGCGGTCTGGAACTGGTCGATCCAGTCGTAGCCGTCGAAGGAGCCGAGCGGCTGGAGAGCACGGTCGAGAAGGAACCGCGCCGCCCGGAGGTCCTCCGCGCTGCTCTCGGGGATGCGCTCGGGTGGCGCGGAAGCGGGTCGGGTCACGAGATCAGCGAGATACCGGTTGCGCTCCTCCGCACGTCGGGCGGCCGAGCGGAATGCCGACCGCCGGACGAGGAGGCCGACGGCCACGCCGGCGAGTGTGAGGGTGGGAACCAGCCACTCCGCCCAGTCCCAGAGGCCTGAGTGCACCCGAGCCACTGCCAGCCCTGCTGCGCCCACCCAGACGGCGGGAGGGGCGACGATCATCCCGCTTCCGAACCAGGCGAAGCACGCGAGCGCGAACACGACGAGCGTGACGACGAGGAGGAGGATGTCCGACGTGTACAGGAATCCACCGCCGGGAACGAAGAGGCCGAGGCCGAAGGCTTTCCAGCCGGGTCGGGCGTCGAGCAGCAGCGGAAGTGCCGCGAGAGCCCACACAACGGCGAAACCGAGCATCGTGCGGCGAAGCCGCGACGTGACGACCGGGCCGGTGACGCGTCGCCGGAGCGGGATGAGGTAGGCACCCCCATTCCGTGCAGCGGATCCTCCGACGGTACTCACGTCAAGCGCCATTCCGCCCCTCCCCGGGTCCCTGCTCCACGGTAGGCTTGTTACATGGTCTGCTGCATCGCGGCGGCGTTCGTGTTCGGGCTCTTCGCACGCTTCTTCCGGAGGATCCTGCGACGTCCAGACCCGACCCTGGCTTCTGTACCTCCGCCGACCCCCCGTATCGACGTGAGCCCCGGTGGGCCCGCGACCGCATCGGAAACGAATCGGGCGGGGGCAGCCGACCGCCACCTGGTCGGCTCCCGCTGACACACGGGTGGCCCGAGGACGCGTCCCGGGCCATCAACCCACCTTCGGGGGTACGTTCTCGTCGGGAACACCGTCGTCCACCGATTTCTGCGTCGGTTCCGTGTTGACCGAAGGGTCGCCCGGCTCGGTGACGTCGTCGTCGTACCAGGCCGGCCCGTTGGGGTACGGCTGTACCGTCCCGACGGTCGTCTGGACACCACTCCACCGCAGGACGGCGTATCCCAGCGACACTGCGCCGTAGATGACGTGGACGACGATGATCCATGCGACGAGGTAGCGGGCCCACCCGACCTGCCGGCGGGTGGCTGCCCCGGCCGTTCCGCTGCCGGAACTGCGTGAACGCTCCCGGGCACGACCGAGCCATGCTGCCAGGAGATCCTCGCCCCGGTCGTTGCGCTTGCCGAGCAGATACGTCAACGGAGAGATCGTGAGCCCCATGGCGAATCCCATGTAGACAGGCCACTGGGTGTCCGTTCCTCCTCGCAGCGCCAACGGCCCCCAGACCTGGGTGTAGTTCCAGGCCCCCCCGACGACGATGAAGAAGTTCTCGACGACGGCGTCGAACGCGAAGCCCACGAAGAGCCCGGCGGCCAGCAGCGTGGCACCGATCGGAAGACCCGGACGGCGGACGAGGACCCAGCGGGCGAGGCCACGGCCCATGACGGACCCGCCCCAGAAGAACCAGGTGTAACAGAGCGGGATGTGGAGGGGCAGGACGGGAATGAGCCGAACGACGGGCCACGACTCGGGAAAGTGCGGCCAGTCGGGCGAGTAGTAGACGAAGCCGCCCCAGTCGATGACGGCCTCCATCCACCCGAGCGTCAGCGTGGCCAGGAAGAGCGCCAACTCCGCCGTCAGCCGACCCTCGCGCAACGCCCGCCGGACGAGGAACACCAGCGTCGCGGTGAAGAGAGCCAGCGTCACCGTGACGTTGAACCAGATCCAGAACCGCACGGGAACCCCGGTCGTGGCGAGATGGAAGGCGAGGCCGGCCGGGTCGTCTCCGACCGGGACGCGGAAACGGCGACAAGGCGTTGAATCCGCTAACCAAGTATGATGATACTGCGAATGGGGTCGGAGAACCAGGGCTACAGGGGAGCCGGCAGGTGATGCTGTCCGAGACAGACGGTGGGCCTGGCGCGGTGACTCCCGGCTTCATGGAGGCGATCGCCGAGATCTTCTCCCTGGATCCCGAC
The DNA here is from genome assembly GCA_041394025.1 of Acidimicrobiia bacterium. NCBI lineage: Bacteria > Bacillati > Actinomycetota > Acidimicrobiia > Acidimicrobiia bacterium. The sequence goes on from JAWKJA010000002.1 coordinate 932,565, forward strand.
GCGCCCGCGCTCGGTCACGGTGACCGCTGGTACAGCTACGGCGAGTTGTCGGTCGCCGTCGGCGACCTGGTCGACCGCCTCGACGAGCTCGGTGTGGGTGCCGGTTCGCCCGTTGCGCTCGTCCTGCCCAACTCCCCCGCCGGTGTCGTCGGGCTCCTGGCTGTATTCCGCCTGGGCGCCACGGCCCTGACGCTCTCACCACGGCGCGCCGGTGCCGAGGCTTCGGCCGCGCCCGCCACGATGGCCCTCGTGACCGCCCACCCGGGAGCTCCCGACGACCTGGAGTGCGCCATCACGGTGGAGAAGGGAGCCGACAGCCGCGTGCAGCAGTTCCCGGGCGTGGCGGTCCTCATGGGCACCTCGGGCACGACCGGCGAGCCGAAGCGCCTCGAGGTCACCTACGAATCGATCGATGCCAGCCTTGCGGGCGTGCGCGCGTTGGCGGCACGCAACGACAGTTCCTCTCGTGGTCCGGCGCTCAAGACGTCGGTCAACCTCGTCTGCTTCCCGCTCCTTCACCTCGCCGGGCTCCTACCCCTTCTCATCACACTCATGACCGGTCGTCGAACGGCTCTCATGGCCAAGTTCGAGCCCCTGGAGGCCGCACGCCTGGTCCGCGAGCACCGGATCAGCTCGGTCGCTCTCAACCCCACGGCGCTGTCGATGCTGCTCGACGCGGACATCGATCCGTCCGATCTCGCCTCGTTGCGTTTCGCGCGCGCAGGGTCGGCGCCGCTGTCCCCCGAGGTGGCCGAGCGTTTCGAGGAGAGATTCGGGACCGCTGTACTCCAGGCGTATGGTCAGACCGAGACCGGCGGGGAGATCGTCGGGTGGAGACCCACCGATCACGCGGAGTTCGGAGCCGTCAAGAGAGGCTCCGTGGGCCGGCCACACCCGGGTATCGAGATAGCGGTCGTCGCCGGTGCATCGAATCCCGACGCCGGCATCCTTCCTGTCGGGTCCTCAGGAGAGCTGTGGGCGCGAGGGATCCGGGGGATCGAGGGTTGGCACCGCCTGGGTGACGTCGGCCGCGTCGATGCCGACGGCTTCGTGTGGATCGAAGGCCGCGCGGACGATCTCATCATCTGCGGCGGTTTCAACATTGCGCCACTCCACGTGGAGCGCACGCTCGAACAGCACCCGGCCGTGAAGGAAGCGGCCGTGGTCGGGATCCCCGACGAACGCCTGGGACAGATCCCGGTCGCCGTCCTCGCCACCGACGACGGTGTCGCCGCCGACCTCGAGGAGATCCGTGGTTGGTGCCGGGACCACCTCGAGCACTACCAGGTTCCTCGGCGCTTCGTCACCGTCGACGCCCTGCCACGCAACGAAATCGACAAGGTCCACCGACCCTCGGTGACGGAGCTGGCAACCACTAACCTTTCTCAATGATCGAGATGAAAGGTCCGGTGTGATGGTCTCCACTGAGAGAGTCCGGGTTCCCAAGACCGCCGAACTGGTCGCATCCCAGCTTCGACGCCAGATCGTCCTCGGGGAACTGAGCGAGGGGGACGCCCTTCCCCCCGAAGCCGAGCTCATGGAGGAGTTCGGGGTTTCCCGCCCGACGCTGCGGGAGGCCTTCCGGGTGCTCGAGTCGGAATCGCTGATCAGCATTCGGCGTGGCTCCCGTGGCGGCGCGCGGGTCCACACGCCCAGCACGGAGGTGGCGGCCCGCCACGCCGGACTCCTCCTCCAGTTCCGCGGCGCCAGCGTGGGCGACGTCTACGCCGCCCGCCTCATCATCGAGCCACCGGCGGCGGGACTCGTCGCAGAGCACGGCACCAAGAGAGCGAAGGCGGAGCTCCGAAAGATCGTCGAGGAGGAGGCAGGGCTCGTCGACGACCCCGAGGCCTTCGCACATGCTTCGGCCGTGTTCCACGAACGCCTCCTCGAGAACGCAGGAAACGAAACCCTGGCAGTCTTCGCAGGGATGCTCACCGACATCATCGAGCTGCATCAGGCGACTGTCGTCAGGGAGAGCAGTGACCGCCCCGCCAGCGTCAAGCAGCGCGAGGCGGCTGTACGCTCCCACAGCAAGCTGCTCGATCTCATCGATGCCGGCAGGGCCGATGAGGCCGAGGCCCACTGGCGGGCACACATGGAGGCCAACCGCGAGCACTTCGGGGTCGGCGCGAGTGGGGCGCGCACACTCGTCGACCTGTTCGGCTGAAGACCACGTGGAACTCCGCGAAGACACTCTCTACGAACAGATCACACGCGGCGACACGATCTGGGAGGTCGACGGGCGCGGGGAACGCCCGCACCGGCTCACCTACCGCGAGTCGCTGCACGCCAACTACCAGGGTCCCTACACCAAGGGTGAGCCCCTCAAGTGGGACGGCCTGGTCGGCAACAACCCAGGGATGATCGGCAACGACCCGGAGCGGGGTTTCGATCTCACCATGCCGGCCGGTCAGGCGACCGACGAGGGCTACACGACACGCGACATGGCCAGCGCCCCCCACGGCGTCGACTACACACCCCACTTCGCCGAATGGGAACACGACACGTCACGCCATCCGAACCTGCTCATGCCCGGTCGCACGCTGCGCTACCACAACGTGCGCATGGAGTGCCTCGCTCTCGGTAGCGAGCTCCTCGGCACCGGCGGGTGCATCACGCAGGACTGGCTCGGACTCGACTTCGCCACGATGGAGGAGCACGGCTCCGACAGGGAGCGCTACATCGGCGGCGGCTTCCTGTGGCTCCCACCCAGCTCGAAGCTGGGCGCCACGGCATTCCGAATGGGGAAGCTCCGTCGTTCGTGGCCGTTCCAGACTCCCATCCCCGGCGCCGCACCCGTGTTGGTGATGTACGCCAAGCTCAAGGGCTGGGTGGTCGCCGGGACCATCTGGCTCGACCCGTCCGAGCCCCATGAGTTCACGACACACTGGACCACCGACGGCCGGGCCCTCGAGTTGTTCGCCGATCGGCGGCACGTGACGCGCATCCAACAGGGCAGGCCGGCGCTCCCTCTCGGTACCACGACCAGGGGTCGCGTGGACTTCAACCGATCCGGTGCCCACGCCTGCTGCTGGCAGGACAACAACGACGGCGGCACCAACGTGTCGGGCTACCCCGGAAACCCGACCGACGACCAGCGGTTCACGATCGAGCGCTTCGAGTTCATCCAGACCTGAGCGCCAGACTGGTGGCCGCCGACCACCCGGCACACGATCAGGAGGCCATGTGAGTACCGAGGCGCCCGCCCAGATCCCGCTCGTCGACTACCTCGTTCTCGACGACCCTCCGCACCTCGTTGCCCACGAGTGCACCCATTGCGGCGCGCGGTTCTTCGACCGGCGCAACGCCTGTGCCTCGTGCTTCGGCATCGATTTCCGGTCGGTCGACCTCCCGACCGAGGGGACCCTCACATCGTTCACGATCGTGTCGTTCGCAGCCCCGGGCGTGCCGGTCCCGTTCGTCGCCGGGGTCATCGACCTCGACGGCACGAGCGTGCGCGGCAACGTCGTCAACACCGACCCCGATCCCGAGCATGTGAAGCTCGGGATGCGCGTCCGCCTCACGACCACCCCGATCGGCACCGACGACGACGGTGTCGAGGCTGTGGGCTTCGGCTTCGAGCCTTCTTCCTGACCGACCTGCCCGATCCCGACTTCCACCACCTGCAAGGAGACCTCCATGAGCGACGACATCTTCATCCTCGGCATAACGATGACGAAGTTCGGCAAACACCCTGACAAGGATGCCGTCGACCTCGGCGCCGAGGCCGCGATGGCGGCGCTCGCCGACGGCGGCGTCACGATGGCCGACGTCGGAGTGCTCGCTGCGGGCAACCTGATGAACGCCTCGGCGGGGTTCGGCCAGCAACTCCAGAAGCAGATCGGTCAGACGGGTATCCCGGTGTTCAACGTCGCCAACGCGTGCGCCACCGGCGCGACCGCTCTCCGGGCGGCCATCATGGCGGTCAAGGCGGGCGAGTGCGACATGGGCCTCGCGGTCGGCGTCGAGAACCTGGCCGGTGCCGGGCTCCTCGCCGGCGGCGCGGTCGCGCCCGACAAGCAGACGTGGGAGCCGAAGGGCCGCTACGGCGCCGTCGCCCCCGTCGACGGGCGCATCGGCACCGACACGATGCCGGGCACCTTCGCCCAGGTGGGCATGGAGTACCTCCACGAGCACCCGTACGACGGCGCGGCGTTCGAGATGTTCGCCCGGATCAGCGAGAAGAACCACGCGCACTCCACGCTCAACCCACTGGCGGCCTACAGCAAGAAGATGACACTCGAGGAGATCATGGGAGACATCATGATCGCCTACCCGAACACCCGACCGATGTGCTCGGCGAACTGCGACGGCGGCGCCGCCGCCGTCGTCGTGTCGGGCGAGAAGCTGAAGTCTCTGTCCCTCGATCAGCAGCGGCGCGCCGTGAAGGTGTCGGCGTCGGTTCTCACGTCAGATCCCTATGTCGAGGGATGCCAGGTACTGCCCGACGTGAACACCCTCACCCGAAGCGCCGCGGAGCAGGCGTATGAGCAGGCAGGGGTCGGCCCCGACGACCTCGACCTCGTGGAGCTCCACGACTGCTTCGCCACCGCGGAGTTGGTGCACTACGACAACCTGAAGCTGTGCGAGGAGGGCGGCGCCGTCGACTTCTTCGAGTCGGGTGCCACCTGGCGCGACGGCGACATGCCGGTGAACGTCTCGGGTGGCCTCCAGTCGAAGGGCCATCCGATCTCCGCCACCGGCATCGCCAACATCTGGGAGGTCTGCCATCACCTCCGCGACGAGGCCGGCGACCGTCAGATCGAGGGTGCCAGTGTCGGTCTGGCCCACGTGATCGGCCTCGGCTCCGCCTGTGGCGTGCACATCCTCGAGAGGTCCGCGGCCTAACCCTCTCCGTTCGAGATGTCGATCCCGAACGCTTCGAGGGCGGCGCGGCACTGCCCGGGATCGGTGAAGTGGACGACGTTGAGCCCGAGGTCACGCGCGGGTGGGAGATTCTCCTCGAAGTCGTCGACGTAGGCGATCTTCGACGCCGGGTGACCGATCTTCTCGACCATGAGCTCGTAGATCAGCGGATCGGGCTTGCGCAGTCCCACGTCCGAGGAGTCGATCTGAACGTCGAAGAGGTCGTGGGGAAGCTCCCGACGCCACTTGCTCGCCTCCTTCACGTTGTTCGTGAGCAGGCCGAGCCGGTACCGGCCGTGGAGCTCACGCACCAGGTCGATCATCTGTGGCTCCAGGGATCCGGCGGTCTCGGCCACCTCGGCGAAGCGACGGAGGTCGATGCGGACTCCGTGCCGCTCCTGGACGGTCGTACCGAGGTACTTCCAGAAGTCGCGAACGGGGATCTCGCCCCGCTCCACACGTGACATGACGGGATCGCCGCGAAAGTAGGGAATCAGACTGTCGCGCGGCAGGCCGATTTCGTCTTCGTAGGCGTTGATGCCGACGAAGGGTGGAACGGTGAGGACGCCACCCAGATCGAAGACCACAGCCGAGATCGTCACATCGTCCTCACTGAGGTGCTATCCGGGGCTCGGGGCGCCGACCGGGAGGGACGCGTCGCCCTCGCCTGCCTCAGAACCGTCGGTACCGTCGGGTTCCTCGCCACCCGATTCGGTGCCCGGTCCGGCGAGCCCGAGGCGGCGACGGGCCCAGGCCCAGCTGCGCCCGATCGCCACCGACACCCCGTCGGGGTAGAAGATCGCGATGAGGATGAGCAGAACACCCGAGAAGACGGCGTCGTAGCGTCCGCTGTCGAAGAACTCCCCGAGGAAGGAGTAGAAGAAGCCGCCGCTCGCCATCATCCCCGCGATGAGCGCGCCGCCGACGCTGGCGATTCCACCGATGTAGCCGATGGCCACGACGAAGATCGACTGGAGGGGGCTGAACTGCCCGAACGCGACGCGGTTCGTCATGTAGGCCAGCATCCCGCCGGCCAGCGCAGCGACGAAGGCCGAGAGGGCGAAGGCCTGGAGCTTGACCGCCGCCACGTTGATGCCCGACGCTGCCGCGGCACGTTCGTTGTGACGGACGGCCAGCCATCGTCGACCGACCGACCCGCGCCGCAGGTTGCTCACAGCCACGGCGAGGAGAACCAGCACGACGAGGACGAAGACGCCGTAGCGTTCGGGATGCTCGATCGGTGCGAGATCGACGCCGAAGAGTGTCGGGTCCGGTACAGGGCTGCCGTCGAGGCCACCCGTGATGTCGCCGTTGTCGAACACCATCGACTGCACGGCGACCGCCGCCCCGATGGTGACAACAGCCAGGTTGACGCCGCGCACACGCAGTGCCGGCAGGCCCAGCACGATTCCCGCCGGGACCGTGATGACGGCGGCGAGCAGTATCGAGAGTGGGAACGGCACACCGGAACCGTCGGCGAGTTTGGACACGAAGAGCGCTCCGAGTCCGGCGAAGGTCATCTGGGCCAGTGATATCTGCCCCACGAAACCCGTGATGACCACGAGGGAGAGTGCAACGATCGCGATCATGAGCGTCGTGAGCAACGCCGACTGGAGCGATCGGTCGAACAGGTAGAGGCCCGCGACCGCGGCGAGGACACCGACCGAAGCCAGTGCGACACGCGAGCCCGTCAGCCGGGCGACGGGTGCGAGTGGGGAGCGTCCTGCACTGAGCGAGCCACGGCTGGGAACGAGCTTCCCCGTCGCCACCATGGCCAGGATGATGACGACGAACGGCAGCGCGTCCTTGGCTCCGGGCTGATCCCAATACCGCGTGATCTCGGACTGGCCGATGCCGATGGCGATCCCGGCGGCAGCCGTGATGGCGAAGGATGTGAACCGCCCGAGAAGCGCCGCGGCGAGCGCCGGGATGATGAGGAGCGTGAAGCCTGTCGACGTCAGTGACGTGATCGGGGCGATGAGGATGCCGGCGAGGGCGGCCAGCACCGCCGCCAGCGCCCAGTTGGCGGCTCCGATCAGGGTCGGCGAGTAGCCGAGGAGCACGGCGCCCTTCTCGTTCTCGGCGGCGGCCTGCGTGGCGATCCCGAACAGTGAGAACTTGTAGAGCGCCCAGAGGAAGGTCGCGATGACCACGGTCACGACGAAGAGCCAGAGGCGGTTCCGACCGAAGCTGACGTCGAAGAGCGTCACGACCTCGTCGGGCAGGATGCTCTGCACGACGCGGGTCTGGGTCCCGTACTGGATGACGGCGAGTTGCTGGAGTGCCAGGAGCAGGCCGAGTGAGGCCACGATTTTGGCGAGGGCCGGCGCGTCGCGCAGTGGTCGGAAGATCAGGAGGTAGAGGAGGACGCCACCGATCGCCGACATCGCGAGGGTGAGAGCGAGCGCCGTGGTCTCACGCATTCCGCCCTCGACCATGTCGACGTACTGGAACGTCGCGATCATCGCCATCGCCCCGTAGGCAAAGTTGACGACACCCGAGCCCCGGTAGACGAGCACGAGCCCGAGTCCGAGGATCGCGTAGACGGCGCCCGAGCCGAGGCCCAGCATGGCGAAGAGGAAGAAGTCCTGCATGTTTCAGCCGGTTCCGATCAGGCGGGGCGACGGTGGCGTCACCGTCCGACGAGAGCGAACAGCAGGAGGGGCCGGCGGCGGAAGCAGCAGTCGGTCGCCCGCCACCTCACCCCTCACTGTCGCTACTCGAACCCGTTGACCCAGCCGCCACCGACGTCGACGAACTCGCCATCCGTGTACTGGTAGATCCGCTGCGTCGGAACGTAGACACCGGTCGCGACACCGGCGATCTCCACCGGTGCCGTTGAGTCGATGACATCGCCGTCGAAGATCGGGTAGTCGACAAGCGACTCGATCTGCGCCAGCATCGTCTCGGCGCTCACGGCATCGACACCCTGCTCGTCAGCGATGTCGTTGGCGATGTTCACAGCGGTCACGACCTCGGAGAAGGTCGCCGCCGCGAAGCTCGTGACCTCCTGGTCGGCGTACCGGTCGAGTCGGTCGATCATGATCTGCGCATCTTCGAACTCGGGCTCTCCCTCGACGGCCCGGTAGTGCGTATCGGAGTTGAGGTAGAAGCCCTCGACAGCCGATTCCCCGGCGACCTCGAGCGCTTCGTCGTTCGCACATGCTCCCGTGCCGAAGAGGTCTCCCTGGTAACCGGCCTGTTCGAGCGCTGCGAGGATCCGGCCGCAGTCTGAGGCGTCGAAGAGGATGAACACCGAATCGGGGTCGCCCGACAGTGCCTCGGCAACGGCGGGCGTGAAGTCGGCCGCGCCGCTCGACTCCGAGACAAGGGTCACGTCGACACCGGCCTCCTCGAGCGGGTCGCGCAGCAGGGTCTCCGCAGCGAGCTTGCCGGCCTCGATGTCGGTGTGGATGATCGCGGCGTTCTCGACACCGACATCCTCGGCGGCGAACTTCGCCAGAGCCGGAAACGCCGTCAACGAGCCGCCACCGAACGGGTGGCTCGTCGGTGTCGTGAACTCGGCAAACGAAATGGGGAGCCCGATGAAGGGAATACCGGCCGCGTCCGTGACCGGGAGGCCGTTGTCGCCCCAGGTGGGCTCCAGGCCCGTGACCGCGATCACGCCCTCGTCGACGAAGTTCTGCCCACAGTCGGCCGCCGCCGCCGGGTCGGCCATGGCGTTGCACTCCACGACCTCGACGGGTCGTCCGTCGATACCACCCTTCTCGTCGTTCACGTACTGGGCCGCGGCCTGAGCGCCGTTCGCGAGATCGGGAAGATCGACTCCGCCCACTCCGCTCGCGTACACGACACCGATCTTGAAGGGGTCACCGCTCACTGGCGGGCCCTGCGGGATGTCCATGTCGTCGGACGCGTTGTCATTGCTGTCGTCGGAGCTGTCGCTGTCGCACGCTGCGACGACGAGCGCCAGGACTGCGAACAGTGCGACGAAGCGCCACCAGGACCTGATCGACATTGGTTCCCCCCGGAATCGGCCGGCGCTGAGCGCCCTGACGAGATACGTCTAACTCTATTATCTATTTGCCTCGCGTGCGAGTCAATCGACGAGTGTGAGCGAGTTGGCGCCCTCGGAGCCCGCGGTCACGGTACCGGTCAGGCCGATCCCCGAGTCGTCGGCCTGGAGCCGGGCCATGTCGTCGGGGTCCGTGACGTGTGCGACGCACCGTGCACCGCTCGAGGCGAGCCGAGCCATGACGTACCCGAAGAGGGGCTCACCGTCCCGGCCGAACTTCACACTGGAGGTCTCGACGACCGCCTCACCGTCGGGCGAGACGTCGAAGGGAACGAGCGGGTGGTCCGCCTCCAGTCGCTCCTGTCGGCACTCGTCGGCCCGCACGTAGCCCCGATCGAAGCCTCCCGGGCGGGGTCGGCGCCCGACGAGGAGGACGTGGTGCTTCGTGACGACCCCGCCCTGGCCGTAGAGGAGCCCCGTGCGGCCGTCGTCGTTGCGTAGCGCCCGCACCATGGCCGACGTGGCGTTGACCATGTAGGCGTTCGCGGCGCCCCCGAAGAAGGTGAGTCCTCCCGTGACGCTGAGCGGACGGCGACCCTCGATCCCGAGGTGCCGTGCCGCCATCCTCGTGACACACGGAAAGCAGCTGTACAGCTCGATCAGATCGATGTCGTCGATGCCACTCCCGGCCGCTGCGAGAGCACCGTCGAGGCTCGTCTCCATGGCGGCGGACCGGTCGTAGCGCGGACGGACCAGGAGACCGACGGCGTCGTGCGCGCCCACCGGGCCGTCGCGCGGCTCGGAGGTGTCGCGTACCCCCGCCGCTGCCCACGGGAAGACCAGCCGGTCTTCGTCGACACCGAGCTCGCGGGCCGTGGCCAGGTCGGCCACGAGGACGGCGGAGCCCATGTTGACGGACATCAGGGCGTTCATGAGCTTGGGATACGGGAAGGCGATCATCCGGTTCGCCGTCCCGACGGTCCGGATCTCGTCGGCGGTGCGCGTCTGCTTGAACCAGGCGTGCCTGTTGCGCACCGCGATCTCGGAGAACCCCGCCCACACGTCGGCCGACCACCGTTGTGCCTCGTCGAGCGACTCGCCGCGGGCGACTCGACCTGCGTTCTCGAAGAGCGGATACGCCTCGGGTGGCATCGACAGGCCGTGGGTGACGACGGGCTCGGCATTGATGTCGGCGGGATCCATCGGCTCGGCTCGAACCGGGTGCGTCCAGGGTGGGAACCCGCCCTCCCTCAGCGAGACCTCCAGTGAGCGAAACGCCTCACCACCACAGATCGCCGCGACGCCACGTGAACCCTGCGCGAACTCTGCGGCGGCGCGTGCCATTCGAAGCGTCGGCTGATTGCCACCCCAGTCGGTGTGCACGCGCTCCCCCGGGTCGACGCCGGCACGCTCGCTCACCAACCCCGGGAGATCGTCGTACGGCCAGGACGCAACGGAGATGACATCGAGACGTCGAATCGCCGCGCGCACGTCCCCCGTCGCCCCGGTGTCGTCGACAGCGCGAGACAGAGCCTCCACGATCAGATCGGCGGGCTCGCGCGGCGTGGCGACCTCACCTTCGGTGACCTCGCCGACCCCGATGATCACCGGGGTCGGATCGTCTCCAGGGCTCACTCGAACGTCCGTTCGTCGAGAATCCGCTGTGCCTTGAACTCCGTCGTGGGGTCGTAGATCTCGGAGAGGTCCTCGACCAGCTCCACATCGGGCGTGACCTCGGTCGCCTGCTTCACAGCGACCTCCAGCTGCTTCGTGGAGCTCCCGCCCTCGTTCCATGATGAAACGTCGTCACCCTCGTCGATCCCGATCCGGATCAACAGCCGGTCCGGTGACAGCGGATCGCCGGGGTCCCTGTGGGACACGATCATCCGGTACTCCAGGACCCCCGGCGTGTTCATGACGACCTCGTGGATGACCTGGGGATTCACCAGAGTCCCCTTGATCTTCAGGATCTCCTTGGTACGCGTGATGTGCGCGCTTCCCGACGACACGATCATCGACTGACCACCGCGACCACACGCCTCGCAACGGCTGTTCCGAATGACACCCTGGTCTCCGAGTTGGTAGCGCAGCAGCGGCATCCCGCGACGATTCAGGTGTGTGATCGTGACGAGACCCCGCTCGCCGTCGGGAAGTCGCTCCCCACTGTCGGGGTCGAGCACCTCCATGAAGATCTGGTCGGGCGCCGTGCCGTGAAGAGGTCCTGCCTCCCGGCATTGCCCGAAGCTCAACCCTCCTTCGGTGAAGCCGTAGGGCGCAGAGACGAAGACCGGGCTCGCGCCGCACGCAGCCAGGTTCTCCCGCATGTGGTCGAGCATCCGCTCTGTGAGCACCTCGCCACTGGCGTTGACCCCGACGATGGACGAGAGATCTCGCCCGTCTCTGGCCATGTCAGCGAACATCCGGCGCAGGAAGCTGCCGATCCCGGCGACGACCTGGGGTTGGACCAGCTCGATCTGGTCGGCGATGTAGTCCGACGGGTTGTGGATCGGGAACTCGTCGTAGCTCATGCCGCCGAACCCGTGGAAGAAGCCCAGCCCCGCCGCGTTCTCGATCAGGCCGGCGAAGCCCGAGACGTGTGGGAGGGGGCTCAGGGGAAACGCCGTGAAGAACCTGTCGCCGGGGACCTGGTACGCCAGCTTGTTCTGGCGGCGCCCGGCCTGGAGCACACCGAAGAAGTCGTGGGTCGTGTACTCGTACTTCGTGGGCAGCCCTGTCGTCGTTCCCGTGGTGTAGACGGTCTGGTAGGTGAGGTCGTAGAGGCCGGGCTGTTCGAAGGCGAGGCGGAAGGACTCGGGGTCCCCCATGAGGTCCTGCTTGGTCGTGACCGGCAGGCCCACGAGGTCGTCGGTACTCCCGATGTCTCCGACCTCGACGCCCTCGGTGGCGAACACCTTCCTGTAGTACGGGCTCGCCTCGGCGAGCCACCCCAGCTGCCTCCGCAGGAGCTCGTTCCGGCGGGCCACGAGCCGGTCGTCGGTGAAGAAGGTCGGGTCGTCGACGTCCGCGGCGTACAGCGGAACGGCGTCGATGAAGTCGCGAACCGACTCGGGTGTGGGGTCCTGGAACGGGCGGTGAATGCTCATGGCGCTCCTTGGTCTCTTGATCCGTGGGTGTCCGGTGTGTCCGATCGGGTCACACGATGACGAGGCCGCCGTCGATGATCAGGGTCTGGGCCGTCATGAACGACGACTCGTCCGAGCAGAGGTAGACGACGGCCCCCACGAGATCACGCGGGGTACCGACTCGGTGGACCGCCTGGGCCTGGCTCATCTGCTGCATCCGTTCCTCGGAGAGGATCGCCAGCGTCGACTCCGTGTCCATCTGTCCCGGTGCCACCGTGTTGACGGTGACGCCGTCGCCGCCCAGGAGCTTCGCCATCCCCCGCGTGAGCCCGATCACGGCCGCCTTCGACACGGAGTAGTGCATCAGGGACGAGCCACCCCACGCCGCGACGGATGCCTGGTTGACGATGCGGCCGCTCTGTTGCTTCCTCATCGCCGGGGCGACAGCGCGCGCACACAGCCAGGGGCCGCGAACGTTGACCGCCATCACGCGGTCCCACTCGTCGGGATCGATCTCGAACGGATCTCCAGGTGTGAGTCCCGAGTAGAGAGCCGCGTTGTTGACGAGTGCGTCGATCCGCCCGAACCTCTCCAGGACTGCGCCGGCCATACCCTCGGTCGACTCGACATCGACGACATCGACGCCGACCGACATGGCCTCGCCGTCGACTGCATCGGCTGTCGCGCCGGCTCCCTCCTCGTTGATGTCGGCCGCCACGACCTTCGCACCCTCGACGGCGAGAGCCCTGCAGTACTCCACGCCGATGCCCTGTGCGGCACCGGTGACGATCGCGACCTTTCCGTCCAGACGTCCCATCATGACCCCCAGGCCAGGTGTTTGACTTCGGTGAATTCCTCGATGCCCAGTTGACCGAGCTCGCGCCCGACGCCGGACTGCTTGTAGCCGCCGAACGGGCCGTCCACCGACGAGGTGTACTCGTTGACCGACATCTTCCCGGCTCGGATCCGCCGTGCGACGGCGATCCCCCGCGCGACATCCGCACTCCACACCGAGCCGGCCAACCCGTACTCGGAGTCGTTGGCGATGGCCACGGCCTCGTCGTCGCTTCCCGCGTAGCGCATGACACAAAGGACCGGTCCGAAGATCTCCTCCCGGGCGATCCGCATTCCGTTGTCGACGTCGATGAAGACCGTCGGCTCGACGTAGTAGCCGGCTGCCTCGACATCCGGGCGCCCTCCTCCGACAGCGACCGTCGCGCCCTGCTCGCGCCCGGATGCCATGTAGCCCTCCACGCGGTCCCGATGGGTGGCCGAGATGAGCGGCCCGACCTGACTCGTTTCATCGTCAGCGGGACCGACCTCCAGCGAGCGGACGATTGCCACGAGCTGCTCCACGACCTCGTCGTGAATGCTCTCGTGGAGTACGAGCCGCGTCATGAGCGCGCACCCCTGCCCACAGTTGAGGACGAAGCGCATGGCCGCCTGCGCGACTCGAGTCGGGTCGGCGTCGTCGAGTGCCACGAGAGCCGACTTGCCGCCGAGCTCCAGCACCATCCGCTTCATCGTTCGGCCGCCGGCCGAGGCGATGGCCCGGCCGACGGTCGTCGATCCGGTGAAGGAGACCATGTCGACGCGGGGATCGGTCGTGAGCATCTCGCCGACATCGGATCCGCCTGTCACGACGTTGAGGACACCCGGTGGAACCCCGGCCTCCAGAGCGAGACGACCGAGTTCGAGCGCAACCGACGGCGTCTCGAGCGCCGGCTTCAGGACGACCGTGTTGCCGGTGACCAGGGCCGGGCCCACCTTCCACAGGTCCAGGAAATGTGGGAAGTTCCACGGGACGATGGCCGACACCACCCCCCGGGGCTCCCGGACGATCATCTGGGCGGTCGGGACGGGGCCCTCGATCGGGGGGAGTGGCTCGTCCAGGGACCTGCTCCCCCGTTCGACCTGATCCCAGTAGTTCGCCATCGGACGCACGACGTGAATTGCCTTCACCTGTGTGCGCAGGGCCCCGAGTTCCTCGACGAGGAGGTCGGCGAAGAGGTCCTCGTTCTGCTCGAGCAGTCGACCGAGGCGCCTCATCACGTCGGCGCGCTCGGCGGGCGGCATCGTCGGCCACTGACCGGTGTCGGCCTCGCGACGAGCACTCGCTATGGCGGCGTCGGCATCGGTGAGGCCACCGAGAGCGACTCGGCGCACGGTCTCGGCGGTCGAGGGGTTCTCCACGGCCAGAACGGCGCCCGCGGCAGCCGGCCTCAGTTCCCCGTCGACGATCAGCTGGTCGGTCATCGCGTGGTCTCCGTGTCGTGTCGTGGGTGTCGCCGGCCGCCGGGGCGTTCAGAAGCTCCGGGGCATGCCGTGCCACTCGGCGATGTGGTTCAGGGCCATCTCGTTGGAGACGGGTGCCAGCCGGAAGAGGCGTACGCGGCGCCAGTAGCGGTTGAGGTCGGAGTCCTCGGTGTACCCACGTCCGCCGAGAACCTGCATTCCCAGGTCGAGAGCCTGGAAGACGTTCTCCGCGGCCACCGACTTGGCGGAGGTGGCCTCCAGGCCGCACGGTCGGCCCTGCGACTGGAGCCACGCCGCCTTGTACACCATCAGGCGCGACTGCTCGATCAGGAGGTGCATCCGGGCGAGGTGGTGCTGGACCGCCTGGAACCTGCCGATCACGCCACCGAACGCCTCCCGCTCGAGCGCGTACTGGCGTACCTCGTCGAAACCTGCGGCACCCCAGCCGAGGCACAGCGCGCCGATACCGAGCCGCTCGTTGTTGAGCATTCCGAGCAGGCTGTAGAAGCCTCGATCGAGTTCCCCGAGAAGCCGGTGCTCGGGAACGAACGCTCCGTCGTAGAAAACGGCGTTCGTGTCCTCGTTGTTCATCGCCCTGATCGGCTGGAGCTCGACTCCGTCGGTGTTTGCATCGAGCAGGAAGACGCTGACGCCATGAGCCTGCTTGGCGCCGGGTGGCGACGTACGGGCCACCACCACGAGGTGGTCGGCGTCGGTGGAGGCCGACGTGAACATCTTGGAGCCGTTGATCTCCCAACCGCCGGTGACCTTCGTGGCCGTTGTCTGCATGGCACCGAGGACGTCGGTCCCACCGCCGGGCTCGGTGATGGAGAGAGCGAACCGCGCGTCGCCCTCCACGATCCTGGGGAGGAACTCCTTCTTCTGCTCATCGTTGCCCATGTGCATGAGGGCCTGGCCGCCGAAGCACATCGTGGCGAAGGTCGGGCCGATGGCCTCGATTCCTGTTGCCGTCGCCTCGAGAACGACCGCCATGTCGAGGATGTCGCCACCCGAGCCGCCGTATTCGGGATCGATGCCGATCCCGAGCCACCCGGTCTCGGCGAACTTCTTCCAGAGAGCGGGCTCGTAGGATCCGGCCGCCGCGTGCCGCCTGACCAGCTCGGAGGGGCACTCACGGGCGACGAAGTCCCGGGCGGCCTCGCGCAGGAGCTTCTGCTCGTCGGTCAGGTCGAAATCCACGCGGTCTCCTCCCCGGCACCGGTCGCCGTGGACGGGTCACCCGGCCGAATCATCTCAATGATTTTACTGGATCCGGGTTTGCCGTCACAATGCAGGGGATGACGGTCGACACCGACACCGGCGACGGGCCCGCCCTCTCGGCGGACGAGGTGCGCTTCCGCGACGAACTGCGCGGCTGGCTCGACGACAACCTCCCCAACGGATGGGGAACGCCTGATTTCCGACTCCCCCGCGACCCCGCCGAGCGCATCGCGTGGTTTCGCGACTGGCAGGCGACGCTCGCGAGCGGGCGGTGGGTGGGGATCCACTGGCCGGAGGAGTTCGGCGGGCGCGATGCCACGCTCCTCGAACAGGTCGTGTACCACACCGAGATCGCCACTCGGAAAGCCCCGATGGTGATCGGCAACACCGGCCTGTCGATCTGCGGGCCCACGATCATCGTCCACGGCACGGACGAGCAGCGCGAGCGATTCCTTCACCCGATGCTCACCGGGGAGCACCTCTGGTGCGAGGGCTTCTCGGAGCCCAACGCGGGATCCGACCTGGCCGGGTTGCGGACGAGAGGTGTGATCGACGGTGACGAGCTCGTGATCAACGGCCAGAAGATCTGGACGTCGGGCGCCCAGATCGCCGACTGGATGTTCGCCCTCGTGCGGACGAATCCGGGTGCTCCCAAGCGCCACGGGATCTCGTTCGTGCTCGTTCCCATGGACGCCGAGGGTCTCGACGTGCGTCCCATCCGCCAGCTCGGCGGCGACTCGGAGTTCGCGGAGGTCTTCCTCGACAACGTACGGATACCGCTGTCCAACGTCGTCGGCGATCTCGACCACGGATGGCAGGTAGCGCGCACGACGCTCTCCCACGAGCGGTCGACCCTCTTCATGGCCTCCCAGCTCAGATTCGCAGCAACCCTCGACCAGGTGATCGCACTGGCGAAGAAGACGACGGACGAATCCGGTCGTCCTCGGGCTCGCGATCCCCGGCTCCGCCAACGCATCGCACGCACCTGGGTGAACGCCCAGCTGATCCGCGTGAACGGCGCGCGCAATCTCGGACGCGTGATGGCCGGCGGCGACATCGGTCCCGAGGGCTCGATCGCCAAACTCTTCGGCCAGGAGTCGGAGCAGGAGCTCTACGAGCTGGCTCTCGACACCGCGGGGCCCGCCGGCGTGCTCGACCGACACGCCACCGACGCGCCCGACCGGGGGAAATGGATCCTCGGGTATCTCCGGACCCGCGCCTCGACCATCGGCGGCGGAACGAGCGAGATCCAACGCAACATCATCGCCGAGCGCGTCCTCGGCCTGCCGCGCGACCCCTGGGCCGACTCGGACTAGCCCTCCAGGAGAGGCAGCGCCTCCAGGTCGTCGACGGCGGCGGCGAAACGCTGCGTGTTGGTACTGCACACGTCCTCGGGCTGCATCGACGTCGGACACACCAACCACGTGAATCCGTGCAGCAGGTGCCGTCGGAAATCACCCCAGGCGTCGTCGGCGCCGGGCGGGTCGGCGCCCTCCGACGAGAGAACATCGAGGTAGTGGCCGAGAAGCCGGCGGTCGTGAGCTCGGCGGTCCTCGACAGTGAGCGCACCCGTCACGAAATACGCCACGTCGTGGGCCCAGTGCCCTCTCTGCGCCGTCTGCCAGTCGAGGAGGCCCGGTCGGCCGTCGACGAAGAAGTAGTTCCCCAGGTGCGTGTCGCCGTGGATCAGGCAGTGCGGTGGCACGGCGTCGTGTTCCCAGAGCGCCATGACCGCGGCCTGGATCCGCTCGCGGTCCAGGAGATGTGCCGGCACGTACTGGGCACGAGGGAGCGTGAGGGCGTGCTCCCAGCTCTCGGGCCCGAGGATGAGCTCCATGACCGCCCGGAGGCCGATCGCACCGATCTCGAGACCGGCCGGTTCACCCGCAGGATCGTTCCACCAGCGAGCGTGGAGCCGCGCCAGCTGCTCCAGGGCCTCGGCCACGGTATCGACGCCGAGCGGGTCCGTCGCACGACCGAAGCTCGCCTCGCAGGTGTCGAGGTCTTCGAGGAGAAGAACCGACTGTCCGGTGTCGTCCGTGGCAGCTCCGAGGCACGTGGGGATGTCGACGCCTCGCAGCAGAGGAGCGACGCTCGAATAGAACAGGACCTCCGTGGCGTTGGGTGTTTCGCCCAGCGCCCGGACCTCGTCGTCGAAACACGACTTGACCACGAGCGAGCGCGGAGGCCACTCGTCGAGGCCGTGCTCCTCGTAGTTGACGGACAGGCGGATCTTGGTCGCGCTGCCCGCCATCACGTCGTTCGGCTCCACGGAGGCGACGCGGACACCGGTGTGGCGGTCCGCCAGGGCGGCGGACAGCCACCCAGGTGTGATCTCATCGATGGAACGAGGAAGGGGGAACAACTCAGTTGGCAGGGTGAACCTCGATGTCGAGTCGATCGGAAAGATCCACGTCGACCACGGCTGTCCCGTGGTCATCGGCCGTGATGCGGCTCTCGACGGCGCCACTGACGTCGTACGTCGCGCCGGGGCGCAGACGCGTCAGGCGGACCCGGTGGCGCCCGCTCTCGCCTCCCGGACGCAGCACCATCGACAACGCGGCGCCATCGGTGACGGCACGGGCCACGAGAACGTCCGGGTACGGGGCCTCGGCGAGCAGCGGGCCACTCCGCCACTCCCCCGGGATTCCCGTGGCGACCAGGTGGAACCAGCCGTCCTGGCGCGACACGCGACACGTCAGGGCCTTCGCGTTCGCGATGTTCGAGGCGTGGGGATGGCACGTTCGACCGGTGTCGTCGACGGGTGGATCGGCTTCCTCGGCCAGCCGGAGCAGACCGCGTGCCACCTCGACGTCACCCATCTCGACGGCAAGGAGGGCGAACAGGATCTTGCCGTAGGCACCGCTCCTGTCGCCGTTCCCGGGATCAACGCCACCGACCCACTTGTCGAGACCACCGGACACGATGTCGACGCCGTCGTCGGTCACCGACACCACGTCGTGACGGAGTATCTCCCACGTGCGGGCCGACGCTTCGGGCGCAACGGGCCGGAGGAAGTACGCCACGGCAGCATCGGCGAAAGCGCTGCGGAGGACAGTGTTCGTGATGCCCAGACGTGGGTGCAGTACGAGCAGGAGTGTGCCGTCGGGTGCAGTCATCTCCTCCTCGAGTAGATGACGGTACGCGTCGGCGCCGGCAGTGCCGGGCGCGGATCCCTCGTTGCGGATCCGGGCCAGGCGCGCGGCCTGGGGGAAGGAGTTGCACGCGGCGAACACATTGCCGGGCTCGCAGGGGAACATCCCCCAGCCGCCGCGCGAATCGAGATTGACGCCGATCGCCTCGGCCACACGTCCGGCGTCGTACTCGAAGACCCGGCCATCCTTCCAGTGGAGGGGCAGTGAGTTCGGCCGTTCGTAGCGGTCGTCGCCCGTGTTGGACCGGTAGGTCTCCAGCATCAGGCTCCAGTAGCCCGAGTACATGACGTTGTCACGTCGCACAGGATCGGGATTGGCGTCGAGGTTCCCCCAGAGGTTCTCGTGCCGCCAGTACGACCACACCCTCCTGTCACACATCTTCTCGATGAGGTTGCGCTGAGCCTGCGAGATGTAGCCGTCGAATGCGGGCGTGTTGACACGCTGCGAGAGCGCGAGCGCGTACTGCAGGAACGCGAACTGGTACCGGTAGGCACTGTCGTCGACCTGGCTGCGGGTCACGAAGCCATCGAACGAGTCGACGGGCTGGAGAGCCAGGTCGAGCCCATGGCGCTGCCACCTGAGCTGCTCTTCGTCGAGCTCTCCGACGACGTCACCCGACGAGCCCGGGACGCGATACTCGGTGCGGGCCAGCCACTCGTTGCGCCCGGCGCCCACGCGACGTTGGCGGCCTCGGTGGAGGCGTGTTCGCACGAACAGGGCAGTGCCGAGCACGACGGGTACCAGGGGGACCACCCACGCGGCCCACGGCCACACTCCCGACGGGGCGCGGATCGCTGCTACGAGTGCCGCGAGCAGCCACGCACCCGCCAGCCACGTGATCGCTCCCTGGAACATGGCCTTGCGTTGGAGAGCAAGCATCGCTAGCAGCGTCAGCGCCAGGAGCACGACGTCCGAGGTGTAGAGGAACCCGGCGCCGGGCCAGATCAGCCCCAGACCGAACGCCCGCCAGGACGGGCCCCACCCCAGCCACGCAGGGAGGAGCCCGATGACGACTATCGCTGCGTAGATCGCCATGGTGCGGTACCAGCGCACCCGCATCCGCGGCCCCTGCACCCCCCGGTAGGGCGGGATGGTCAACGGAGTCGGGCCCGCTACCGCGGTGACATGCGTCATCGTGGGACCACGTCCACCTCGAGGCGGCCGTCGAGGTCCACCGTGACGTCGGCGCCACCACCGGCATCAGCCGTCACCACCGCCTCGATCGCGCCGCGGGGCGTGTAGGACACCCCCGGGCGGAGACGACCGAGGCGCAGCGTGCGGCGACCGCTCCCCTCACCCGGCCGCAGCACCAGCGCCAGGCCGGACCCGTCGGTGACGGCCCGGGCAACGAGCACCTCCGGGTACGGCGCCTCGGCCAGCACCGGACCTGTCAGCCAATGGGACGGAGGACCCGTCACGATCAGGTCGTACCAGCCGTCGGCCCGGTTGAAGCGGGCGAGAGCCGCTGTGCCGTTCGCGAAGTTCGACGCTGTCGCAAAGCGGCGTCCTCCCTGGACGTCCTCCACGTCGGCCTCCGACTGCGCGGTGATCATCAGCTTCCCGGCGATGGCTTCGTCGCCCATCTCCCGGGCGAGCGCCGCCATGGTTGCGAGCATGAACACACGGGACCTGTCCCCGTTGCCCGGGTCGACGTTGCCGATCTGACGGCTCAGACCCCCCGACGCCACGTCGACACCGTCATCGGTCTCGATGATGTGGTCGTGCCTGAGGATCTCCCACGTGCGAGCCGACACATCCGGGAGCAACGGCCGCACGAAGAGCGCCTGTCCGGCGTCGACACCGGGAGACGTCACGATTGTGTTGGCTACGCCGTAACGATCGAATACCGCCGTGAGCAGTGAGCCCGACGGGCTCGTCAGTTCCTGGTCGACCGTGTCGCGGTACTCGGCGAGCCGCCCGGGATCGAGGTCACCGCCCGCCAGGCGCGCGCGTGCACGCAGGCCGCTCAACGCGAAGGCGTTGCACGACGTGAAGATGATTCCGGGCTCACAGGCAAAGCCGCCGTAGCTGCTGCGGTCGAGGTTGTCCTCCAGGGCGGTAGCCACAGCCGGTGCGTCGTACTCGAAGACCCGCGAGTTGTCCCATCTCATGGGTAGGGAGCCCGGCGTCTCGTAGCGGTCGTCACCGGTGTTGGACCGGTACGTCTCCAGCATGAGGGACCAGTAGCCCGAGAACATGACGTTGTCGACCACCACGGGGTCCGGACTCGGGTTGAGGTTTCCCCAGAGGTTCTCGTGGCGCCAGTACTCCCAGACACGGCGGTCACACATCTTCTCGATGAGGTTCCGTTGCGCCAGCGACAGGTAGCCGTGAAACGCCGGCGTGCGGGTCGACTGCGCGAGAGCCAGCGCCCACTGGAACCAGTTGCACGTGTAGCGCCACGCGCCCATGTCCACCTGATTGCGCGCGGTCCAGCCGACGAAGCGGTCGACGGGTTGGAGGGACAGATCGAGGATGTACCGCTGCCACGCCAGGTCGTCGGCGGAGTGCTCCCCCACGTCCGGCGTGTTGCCCCGACCCGGAACGCGGTACTCGGTGTGGGCCAGCCACTCGTTGCGCGACTCACCGACGCGGCGCTGCCGCAGGATCTGGATCCTCTTCCGGACGAACAAGGCTGCGCCCACGGTCACCGGGACGAGCGGTACCGCCCACGCGGCCCACACCCACGCACCGGACGGCGCTCGCACGGCGGCGCCGGCGGCCGCAACGACCCACGCGGCCGCGGGGAACACGAAGTTGCCCTGGAGCCAGAAGTTCTTGAGCGTGAGACCGAGAACGGCGATCGTGAGGACCAGAAGGAGCACGTCGGACGTGTAGAGGAAACCGGCTCCCGGCCAGAGCATCCCCAACCCGAAGGCCCGCCACGACGCGCGCCAGCCCAGCCATGTCGGGAGCATTCCGAGGACTGCGACGGTCCAGTAGACGAACGCGGCCCGGTAGAAATGGCGGCGGGTCGTCGGGCCCTGGACGCCGCGTCGATCGGGAACGAGCAGGATGCCGTGCGCCGCGGAGGGTCCCGTCCGTTCGTCAGTCGTCGTCATGGACCCCCCTCGGCCGCTGCCGTCAGAACTCCACGGGGAAGTTGAACACACGGGCCGCGTTCTCGTAGACGATGCGGTCGATCTCGTCCTGGGTGCAGTCCTTGAGATGCAGTGACAACTTCTCGCGGCTGTGCGGCCACGACGAGTCGGTGTGCGGATAGTCGATCTCCACCATGATGTTGTCGACGCCGATTCGATCCCGCTGCTCGATGCCCGACGAATCCTCGATGAAGCACACCGAGATGTGCTTGCGGAATATGTCGAGCGGGTGGGGTGCGTCCTCAGCACCGGTCCAGAAGCGGTGACGCTCCCACGTGTACTCAGCCCGCTCGAGCACATAGGGAACCCACCCGATTCCGCCCTCGCTCATCACGAAGTGGAGCTTCGGCCACTTGGCAAAAATGGGCGAGAACATCAGTTCGCTGGCTGCGACGCCGGCGTACATCGGCAGCATCACGATGCTCGGTGCGACCGGGCCGCCCGGCTGCGGCTCGAGCGACTGACCCGACGAGCCGATGTGCAGACATGCCACGAGTCCGGTCTCGCTCAGCGCCTCCCAGAGCGGATCCCAGTACTCGTCGTGGATCGACGGGAATCCCAGGAGGTGTGGTCCTTCGCTGAAGGTGATCCCCCTCGTTCCCTTGGCCGCCATCCGGCGGACTTCCTCGGCACAGAGCTGCGCGTCCCACATCGGGACGATCGCCAGGGGCACGTACCGGTCGGGCGCAGCGTCGCACCACTCCTCCACGATCCAGTCGTTCCACACCTGGATGCACGCCAGTCCGAAGTCGTGGTCAGGGGCGTCGATGAACCGCTTGCCGCAGATACGCGGAACTCCCGACGGAAAGAGCACCTGTGCCCATACGCCGTCGGTGTCCATGTCTTCCAGACGCGCCACGGGGTCGTAGAAGCCGGGGCGCATCTCGTCGCGACGCACCGTCCCCATCGTGAAGTCCTTGGGGTCCCTGCCCGCGCACGCCTCGGCGCCCTGCGGCTTGACGCGCTCACCGTCGAAGACCCAGTACTCCTCGTCCTTGTTCGAGATGAGCTGCGGGCCGCGGTCGCGCAGGTGCCTGGGCAGCCGCTCCTGCCACACGTGCGGTGGCTCGAGGACGTGGTCGTCGACACTGAAGATCTTCGGGATGTCCATCAGGGGGTCCGTTTCACTCGGTGGATGAAGGACGGGGAAGCGAGCATCTTGCGCCCCAGAATAAGCCTTTCGGAGCGCCGCAACCAGCCTGCTCCGGTGGGCACGACGGGCCTCATGACGCGACCCGCCGGGGCTTGAAGGCCGAGCGGGGCAGCGAACCGGGCTCCACCACCTCGGCGTCGACGGAGACCGCCAGCGCATCGGCGAGTAGCCCCTCGACCTCGGCGCCGTTGCCTGCGCCCTCGACACGGATCCTCAGCGCACCCGACGTGTCGCCCGCGTCGAACTGGAACTCCGGCGCGCCGTGGGCGTCGAGCGCGAGCTGCACGTCGAGCGGCATGATGGTCGTGTCTCCGACAACAGCGCCGTCGGCACCGCGCCCGATGAAGCGGTAGCGCGGACCGGTTTCGCCACAGGGACACTCCCCCCTTTCGCGCACGACGATGTCCTCGATGTCGTAGCGCAGATAGAAGGCGTCGAGCCCGAACGCGCTCACCACCAGCGAGCCGCGCTCTCCGTCGGGAACAGGGATTCCGGTCTCGGGGTCGACGACTTCGACGACGAAGTGGTCGCCGGGCACACGGAAGCCGTTGTGGAAGCGGCAGTCACTCACCGAGAAGGCCGGAACCTCGGATGCCCCGGACAGGTTGTGGAGCCGCACGCCGTAGGCGTCCTCGATGCGCGTTCGCGGGCCGTCGTACTGGCAACTCGCCTCGAGGTACACGAGAATCGAGCCGTCGAGGAGCGCCGGGAAGTCGATGCCGTTCGCAGCCGCCACCGACTCGTAGGTAGCGAACTGCGACGCCGTCACCTGGAACGCGTCGGGTTCGAGCTCTTCCCAGATCTGGAGGTGCTCGAGTGCGGCCTCCTTCGAGAAGGGCGGACCGACGGCGATCTCGAGAGCGCCGATCTCGAGATAGGAGCGCCCGCCCTGTACCCCGGTCGGGTAGATACCGAGGGGCCAGGCGTGGGTGAAACGCGTTCCCGGGCGCATGCCGACCCGCCATGCCTGTCGGGCGCTGGACTCGACCATGGCGTCGACGTCGTTGCGGCCGTAGAAGATGTAGGTTGGCTTCCCCGTTGTACCGGTGGACACGCCGAGACGCGCGGCCGTGTCCAGCCCCACGGCGCGGTGTGTTCCCCAACGCGGGTTCGCCGCTTCATCGGCTCGGTGGTCGGGTTTGGTCGCTCGGGGAATCTGTTCCAGCGGAGGCATGTCGTCGCGGGTGAACCCGGCGGCTTCGTAGCGATCCCGATAGAAGGGAAGCGGGATCTCCCACGCCCGTTGCCACTCACGTCGGAGTGCCGCCTCGGCATCGGATGTCAGGTCGTCGGCCGAGCGCCCCTGGACCTGGGGGTTCCACAGGTCGCGGTTGGGCTGTCGGTCGTCGGTCACCAGGTCACCTCGAGCGTGCGTGGGCCGCGCATCATCATGGGCGCTACCCGCCGGTACTCGAACCCGTCGGCCAGTGCGAGGTCGGGCATGCGGTCGAGCAAAGCGTCGAGAGCAACCCGCGCCTCCATCCGTGCGAGGGCAGCGCCGATGCACATGTGGATTCCGAGCCCGAATGAGAGGTGGGGGTTGTCGCCGTCGCGATCGAGCGAGAACTCCTCGGGATCGGCCCAGACGCTTTCGTCCCGGTTCGCTGATCCAAGACCGAGGAAGACCCGCTGACCCGCCGGAACGTCGATGCCGCTGAGCTGCGCGTCGGCCTGGCAGTTGCGCGGAACGAACTGTGCCGGCGATCCGTGGCGGAGCCCCTCCTCCACCGCACTCGGGACCAACGAGCGATCCCGTAGGAGCCGAGACCACAGGCCACTGCGGAGCAACTCGTGGATCACGTTGCCGAGCAGGTTCGTGGTCGTCTCGTTGCCCGCCAGGAGCAGGAACCGGATCTGGGAACGTACCTCGATCGGCGTCAGCCGTTCCCCGTCGGTCTCGATGTGGATCATCCGACTCACGAGGTCGTCGCCGGGTGGGTCTGCTGCACGCCGTCGTGCCACCAGGTCGTCGACGTAGGCATTGAACTCCGGCAACGAGGGAATGGCTTCGCGGCCCTGTGGCCCGTACACGACGATGTCGTCGCTCCACCGCTTGAAGTCGGGAAGGTCGTCGTCCGGAATGGCGAGCATGTGCGCGATGACCCGCGTCGGAAGAGGGACGTTGAAGCCGGAGACGAGGTCGCCCGACCCCGCGGGCACCATGTCGTCGAGCAGTCGCTCTGCCAGGGACGCGACGAACGGCTCCACCTCGGTGACGGCTGCGGGCGAGAAGACCGAGATCATCAGTCGGCGGAGACGGCTGTGGCGCGGCGGGTCGACCTCGTTGATCGACTGCTCCTCGTCGGCCAGCTCCTGGCCGTGGATGCGCATCCCGAGAGCCACGGAGAACGTCTTGTGGTCACGCAGCGCCTCGGCAACGTCGGCGTGTCGCGACACGAACTCGAACGGCTCCAGACTCGGTGCCACCGGGCAGGTCGCGCGCAGCTCTGCGTACCGCTCGTAGGGGTCGTCCATCAGCGCGCCGTCGGACGGATCGAAAGACAGGTCTGGGTCGGTCATGCCCGGGCCCCGCGTCGGCTCCGCCATGCGAACTCCAGCTTCCCGAGGGCCACCCGACCGCGGATCGCGTCGCGAAAGTCGAGGAGCGCGTCGGCGGTCGAGTACTCCGGGGTGAAGCCCCACTCGTCGCGCAGCTTCGTCGTGTCCGCCAAGGGCAGATACCGGATCAGATCGGCGCCGGCGGGATCGACCGTCCCCAATCCGACGGACCACAGGGCACCCGTCACCCGGCGCAGCGCGCTTTCGGAGGCCCGCACGACACGCTTGCCGAGGAGCTCACCCGCTTCGTCCATGGACAACACGTCGGGAGCAGCCAGATTGACGGGGCCGGTGCGATCGGAGAAGCAGGCCTCCTCGTAGAAACGCCCGACGTCGTCGTGGTGCACAGCCTGCAGGAGCGACTCGCCAGTCCGGGACGTGGCCAGGAGCGGCGTGCTGTAGACCGAGCGCACGGCGTTGTCGGTGTGGCGACCCACGACCACCGCCGCACGCGGCAACAGGGCGTCGACACCCGACCGGGCGATGAGTACTTCGGCCTGGGCCTTGTGAGCGCCGTAGGTGAACGCCTGACCGGGGTCGATGGGCTCGTCCTCCGTCCAGCGCTCCGGATGGTCGTCGTGGATCCCGTAGGCGGTCACGGACGCGGCGAAGACGAGTCGCTCGCAGCCCGTGCGCTCCATGGCGTCGAGAACAGCCGACGTCCCACCGATGTCGATGGAGCGGGCCCGCGCGATGTCCTTGATGGGGCGCACCACCCAGGCCAGGTGCACCGTGACGTCGCAGTCCTTCATGGCACGCGCCATGGCCTCGACGTCGCGCACGTCGCCGGCGTGGAACTCGACACCGGCCGGCACCGTCGTCGGTTCGACGACGTCCAGCGCCACGACCTCCGCATCCGGGCGGCGGGCGAGACGCTGCAACAGCGCCGATCCGAATCCGCCGGATGCTCCCGTCACGAGGATGCGTCGGGAGTTGTCGGTCACGCGGCTCGGTCCTTCTCGGAGGGTCGACGGTCGCTCGTCGCGACCCCTGCTCTCATCATCTAGAAGAACTAACTATATGATCGGCGCTGATGCTGGGCAACGGGAGAACCGGGGGCGGGGTGGCGCTCGTCGGATCGGCATGGACACCGGTGACGAAGGACTCGGGCCGCGACGAGGGCGACCTGGCCCTCGAGGCCTGTCTCCTGGCGATCCGTGACGCCGGTCTGGAACCCGACGACGTCGACGGCATCGCCACGTATCCGGGCGGGATGGTGAGCTCGGTGTCGTCCACCCACGTGCTCATGGGCCTCGGGATGACGAAGGTCCGGTGGTACTGCGACGCCGACGGGAACGGGCCGGCCGCCAGTACCGCCGTCGTGGAGGCGGCACTCGCCGTGGCGGCCGGGGCGTGTGACGTGGCGGTGGCCTTTCGTTCCTACACGCGCCCGAAGGCCCACGGCGCCGGCGCTGCTCCCCCGTCGATCACGCTTCCGCCGGACATCGCCTTCAAGGTGCCGTACGGCGGGGCGATGGCGAGCCAGTGGGTCGCCATGTACGCGCAGGCTCACATGCACGAGTTCGGCACGACACCAGAGCACCTGGGCACCATCGCCGTGAACACGCGCGACTTCGCGTCGAGGAACCACCGGGCGATCATGCGCGAGCCCATCACGATCGATGACTACCTCTCCTCCCCCATCGTCTCGGACCCCTTCCGGCTTCTGGACTGCGACTACCCGGTGGACGCAGCCGTGGCCGTGGTCCTCACGACACCCGAGCGCGCCGCCGACATGCCACATCGACCAGTCGCCATACGCTCGTTGTCGGTTGCCCCCGGTCCACGTCCCGACTGGGACCAGGCTCCGAGCCTCGTGGAGATGTCAGCCGCCTACGCCGCTCGCGACATGTGGGCACACGCCGGTGACATCTCGCCGGCCGATGTCGACGTCGTGGAGCTCTACGACGGCTTCACGTTCCTGGCGCTGTCCTGGTTGGAGGCGCTCGGCTTCTGTGAGCTCGGCGAGGGTGGCCCCTTCGTGGCGAGTGGAGCGACCGCGGCCGGAGGCGAGCTCCCGATGAACACGCACGGCGGAAACCTGTCGGAAGGACGCACACACGGCATGGGCCAGATCGCCGAAGCCGTGCGTCAGCTGCAGGGCCGCTGCGGCGACCGGCAGGTCGAGGGCGCGGAGGTCGCCGTCGTCAGCGGCGGCGGCGGGCCCATAGCCGGATGCCTCCTCCTCCAGTCCTAGCCCGGGGACGAAGCGGCACGGTCACGGGGCTCCCCACCGCAGTCCGTCGGCCGAAGCCCACGAGTGCGGTTCGGTGTGGGGGCACTGGAAGCACCCGCGACCGTGCACGCGATCAGTCCTGGAAACCCGGCCGGATCTTCTCCCTCGGCTCGGGGAGCTTCGGCGGGCCGCCCTCCCGTGTCGGGAGCAGCACCGTGGCATCACCCGGCGCGGTGACCTCCCCGCGCTGGTTGGTGGCCGCCAACGCCACCTCGACCGATCCGTCGTCGTTCTTCTCGGTGACCTCACCGGTGATGCGCTGGAGATCGCCGACATAGTTGAACTTGCGGAACTCGCAGCGCAGGCGCGCCAGCCAGGCGTCGTCACCCATCCAGTCGGTGGCGAGTTGCCCCAGCCACATCATGCGCATCATGCCGTAGTCGTAGGTTCGGGCGGCGCCGATCGTGCGCGCCCACTCGGAGTCCCAGTGGAGGCGCTGTACGACGTCCCACGCACCGCTCTGGTCGCGCGTGTACAGGCCACGCGCCTGCTTGCGACGCTTCACCGCCAGCCGAAGCGGGCCCCATCCGTACTCCCCCGGCCCGAGTCCGAGGTGCATCCCGACGTTGTCGGTGACGGTGAGCGGGCCCTTGTGGAGCACACCCAGGTCGTCGCCCACCTCGACGTCTTCCCAGTAGCGCGGTTCGGCGCCACGGGGCTCCTCGGCGAGCACGGCGGCGTCGATCTCCTCGATCTCCTCGGGTGTCCAGGACGCGCGCTCGATCTTCTTCTCCTTGCCGGCCTTCTTCGCCTTCTCCCGTTCGGTGTGGACGAACCAGAAGCGGTGATCCGCCATGGGCCGACCGTCGACCTTGCGCACGTAGTCGATGTTGATGTGCGAGATGACGCTGCGCCCGCCACCGAACTCGGACGTCTTGTCCTCGACCTCGGTGAGATACCGACTGGAGCGCACGCCGTCGCCGCTGCGGACCGGCTCGTAGAAGTACCACTCGCTCCCGGCATGGAACATGTGCACTCCGACCAGGGCGCCCTTCGACGCCTGTCGCACCTCGTCGGGGATCGAGTCCACGACGGGCTCGCCCATCGTCATGAGGAAGAAGGGAGCGCCGACTTGCTCGCCGAAGCGCGACGTGGACCCGTGGTCGGGCTCGCAGTAGAGGGGATTGTCGTCGCCGTGGGCGTTGGCGAAGTGGCGCATCGTGTCGGAATGCGCCTCGCGGTTGAACGGTGGCGGCTCAGGGACCGGGACGTGGAGGCGCGCCTTGAACCGCTCGATGCCCTCGTCGGTGATCCGTGCCTTGGTGGCCTTCTCGGCCGGATCCGTTGTCGTCGCGCTCACGTCGTCACGTCCGAAGTCACTTCCCTCGATCAGGGCCTTTAGTTCACTTCGTTAGACGATAGGCTCTCGGGCGTGCCGGTGCCACCCCTGATCGACGAATCCTCCACCCCCTACTGGGAAGGGGCGAAGCGCCACGAGCTCGTCCTCGTCGGGTGCGACGACTGCGGTCACCTCATCCACTACCCGTTCGCGCGGTGCCCGGCCTGCCACTCCGCCGCCGTCTCCCCCACCGTCGTGCCCGGCACCGGAACGGTCGTCTCACACACCACGACCCAGCGTGCACCGGCGCCGGAGTATGCCGACGACCTCCCGATCCGCCTGGTCCTCGTGGAGCTCGACGTACAAGTCGGCCTCAGGGTCGCGGCGACGATCGCCGACGGTGAGGGCGACCCCTCGATCGGCGACCGTGTCGAGCTCACCTACGTCGACCACCCGGCCGGCGGCGACCACGAGGCGTACTCTCTGGGTCAGTTCCGGCACCTCCCCACCATGAGTGCCCGCTGACACACGAAGGGCCCGACTGCCGTGTCCCGACAACCGGCCTCTCTGCGAACACTGGCGGTAGCCCGCGGTGACGAGCCCGCCGATCTCCTGATCACCGGGGGTCGCGTGTTCTCCCCCTTCACGCGCGAGTGGATCGACACCGAGTTGGCCGTGGCCGACGGGTTCGTCGCCGGCTGGGGACCGCGTGACAGCCACGAGACACTCGACGTCGACGGCGCGGCTCTCACGCCGGGACTCATCGACGCGCACATGCACCTCGAGTCGACCAAGCTGTGGGTCGACGAGTTCGTCCGGGCGGTACTTCCGCGTGGCACGACGGCGGTCGCCGCCGATCCTCACGAGATCGCGAACGTCTTCGGCGTCGATGGCGTCGCCGCGCTGGCCGACGCGGCCCGTGACCTTCCGTTCACATTCGGTATCTGTGCGTCGTCGTGCGTGCCCGCCTCCCCCTTCGAGAGCCCCGGCGCCGAGGTGGGAGTGCCCGAACTTCGCCGGCTCCTCGACGACGTCGGTGCCATGGCAGTCGCCGAGGTGATGAACTACCCGGCCGTCATCGCCGGCGACCCCGAGTTTCGACAGAAGATCCAGGCAGCGCGTGGTCGGCGCGTCGACGGTCACGCGCCGGGGTTGAGAGGGCATGACCTCGATGCGTACCTCGCCGCCGGTGTCGAGTCGGACCACGAGTGCTTCGCTCTCGACGAGATCGAGGAGAAGCGACGCAAGGGGATGTGGGTCTTCATCCGCCAGGGCTCGGCCAGCAGAAACCTCGTGGATCTGCTGCCGACCGTCCTGCGCCACGGGATCGACCGCGTTGCCCTGTGCAGCGACGACCGCGAGCCCGACATGATCCGAGATCTCGGGCACATGAACGACTGCGTCCGGCTGGCGGTCGAGAACGGCGCGTCGCTCGAGGACGCGCTCACCATGGCCACGGCCAACGCCGCCGAATACCACGGCCTGCACCACCTCGGTTCGCTCGGCCCCGGCCACCAAGCCGACATCCTCGCCTTCGACGACCTCGCCTCGGTGGAGCCGGCGACCGTGTGGCACGCCGGTCTGAGAGTCGCCGAGGACGGGCACGTCCTCCCCGAGGCAATCCCCTCCCACCCCGCTCCCGACTGGATGCGTCACTCGGTACACCTCCCCCACATCCCGTCGGCGGCTGATCTCACCCTCACACCACCGGCATCGGGTCGGGCGAAGGTCATCGGCGTGATCCCCGGAAGCATCTCGACCGACGCCCTCGAGATGGACATCACCCGGCCGTCGTCCGACCTCGCACGCATCGCCGTGATCGAACGCCACCGCGAGACCGGGAGGGTCGGGCTGGGCTACGTGTCGGGATTCGGCCTCGAGCGTGGGGCCATCGCGTCGACGGTTGCCCACGACGCCCACAACTGCATGGTCGTGGGCAGCGCCGACGACGCGGGTCCGTCCGACATGGCGGCGGCGGTCGCCCGCGTGGCCGAGATCGGTGGCGGCCAGGTGGCCGTCCTCGGCGGCGAGGTGCTGGGCGAGGTCCGCCTCGACGTCGGTGGGCTCATGAGCACACGACCGCATCTCGAGGTGGCGGCCGACCTCGACTCGCTCGTCGCCACAGCGGCCGAGCATCTCGGCGTCACGCTCACCGCACCGTTCATGCAGTTGAGCTTCCTCGGCCTCTCGGTCATCCCGGAACTGCGCATCACGGACCGTGGGCTCGTCGACGTCACCCGATTCGAGCTGACGAGCCTCGATGCCGCTGCGCCCTGAGGCTCAGCCCGGATCCGACCGGCGCGGCGCGCCGGCCAGCAGGCCGTAGCCGACGGCGGCGACCAGGGCCGGTAGGCCGTGGTAGAGGAGATCGGCCACGATCTCGGACCCCGAACCGCTCCAGTCGTAGCGACCGAGGCCGTGCATGTCGAGCACGCTCCACGCGAAGAAGGCTCCACCCAGTCCGAGCAATCCGGCGCCCAACCACGTGGACCACTCGGTGACGAGCGACGGGGTCCGCCAGATCCGCACGACCAGAACGAGTCCGACGACGAGAAGCACCCACGACCCGACATCGAGCGCGGCGCCACGGAGGCCGTCCAGGGTCATCGTGTCCTCGATCACGACCCTGTCGGCGTCGAGAAGGCGGTCGAGAACGATCCGGTAGGCCAAGCCGCCCAACCCTGCGCCGACCAGCAGCCCGGCGATCCCGTCCCAGGCGATCCCCGAGGACGGAACCGACGACCCTTCGTCGGTGACAGCCATCAGGTGCCGAGACCTTCGAGGATCTGACGCGCGGCGCGAACACCGGACTCGTAGGCACCGGACGTCGCCGAGAAAGCCAGGTAGTCGCCGGCGAATGCCGCTCGGGGAAGCGGCGGCAGTTCGTGGAGCGCGGCCAGTGCACGGAGGTAACCGACATGGAAGGTCGGCAGCGCGCTCTTCCAGCGACAGAGAACCGACTCCCCGAGGAGATCGTCGATCCGGGGGAACCGCTCGATGGCGAGAGCCCGGTAGGCGTCGATGATCTCATCATCGGAGCTCTCGGCGTGGCGGCGGTCGAAGGCGGCCTTGCCCCCGATCCGGAACACGTCGACGGAGGGGTCTGTGGGAGCGGACACGCAACCGGCCGCCGCCACCTCGGTGTCTTCGGCGCGGGGATAGAGCACGTACGGCACGCCGGGTACCGGGCGGCCGAGGAGCTCGAAGAAGGCGTGCGAGTGGGGGACGTAGCGAACCTGCCGGAAGAACTCCTCCCGGGCGGGATCGAGCCCAGCCGTCATCTCCGAAACGCGATCACCCGTCACAGCCACGACCACGGCACGGGCGGCCAACGTCGTCGATCGCCCGTCGTCTTCGCAGTAGGTGACACAGGCCCGGTCGACGTCGACCGACGTCACGTCGTGTCCGGTCCGCACGTCGAGCGTTGCAGCCAGCGTTCGAGACAGCGCACCGACGCCACCGTGGAAGGTGCTGCCCGTCGTGTCGCCATAGGCGGTCATGAAGTACAACAGCGCGCCTCGGCTCACGTCGGCGGGTTCCCAGCCGCACAGGAGGTTCCACGACGGCTCCATCACGTACTCGAGGAGCTCGGGCGCACGCTTCGACAGCCACTCCTCAGCCGAGTCGCGATCGACGGGCGCCCCGCGCCAGGCTTCGTAGTGCGTCCCGCGATTACGGACCCGCTGAGCCACGAGAGCGGGAATCAGGGTGGCCACCCGGAGCCGACCCATGCGCGACATGGCGCCGAACCGGAAGAGCGACCGCGGATCGGTCAGGTTCAGACGGTGGCACTGCCCGTCGCGTTCGATGTCGAACGTGACGGAGCCGTCGTCGGGACCGTACGGAAGCCGTCCGCTGTCGAGGCCCAGCGTCGAGGCGAGGACACCGAGCTGGTCGTCGTCGGGGAGGATCTCCGCACCCAGGTCGACCCACAGCCCGTCCCATGCCTCCACCGAACGCATCCGTCCCCCGGGCTCACGCTCCTTCTCGAGAACGACGACGTCGAGTCCGCGTTCGGCGAGGTGTCGGGCAGCACCGAGTCCGGCGATCCCGGAACCCACGACGATGACATCGGTGTCGGCGCCGGAGGGGCCGTTGACAGCCCGGCGCGTCACGAACGCGTCCCTATGCGGAGGGGAAGCGGAAGAGCTTCTCGGCGTTGCCGTGTGTCATCAGGTCGGCTTCGTCGGCAGGAACGCCCTCGAGGAGCTCGGCGACGCGCTTCTGGCTGTGGGGCCACGAGCTGTCGGAGTGTGGATAGTCGCACTCCCACATGATCTTGTGGACACCGATCTCGTGGCGGAGCTGCATGCCGATCACGTCGTCGATGAACGCGACCCAGACATTGCGATCGAAGACCTCCGACGGCCGGATGTCGGCGTCGAGGTGCGCCCAGTGCCTGTGGCGGTCCCACGTGTAGTCGGCCCGCTCCAGGGCGAACGGAACCCAGCCGATTCCCCCCTCGGACATCACGAACTTGATGGTCGGGAATTCGATCGGAATCCGACTCATCAGGATGTCGGTGCATGCGGACTGGGCGTTCGTGGGCGCCAGCGCGATTCCGAC
Source organism: Acidimicrobiia bacterium (assembly GCA_041394025.1). Classification (NCBI taxonomy): domain Bacteria; kingdom Bacillati; phylum Actinomycetota; class Acidimicrobiia; species Acidimicrobiia bacterium. Next base: position 966,019 of record JAWKJA010000002.1, read on the forward strand.
GCTCATCGGCGCGTCGTCGGCGGTGTGGGGCATCTTGCCCGAGGTCCCGATGTGCATGCACAGCACCGTGTCGGTCTCGGTGGCGGCGCGCCACACAGGGTCCCAGTAGTCGCTGTGCAGCGAGGGAAGCCCGAGGACTGCCGGGTTCTCGCAGAACGACAACGCACGAGCTCCCTTGCCGGCGCATCGGCGAATCTCCTCGCCCATCGCCTCCGGGTTCCACAGCTGTCCGATCACCATCGGAATGAAACGATCGGGAGCCGTCGGGCACCACTCGTCGAGAGCGAAGTCGTTCCAGGCACTCACGCAGAGGTCCGCGAGGTTCTTGTCCTTCGCATCGGCGAATCGGACACCGGCGAAACGCGGGAAGGTCGGGAACCCGAGGGAGGCCCGCACGCCGTCGCGGTCCATGTCCTTGACCCGCTCCAGCGGGTCGTAGCAGCCCGGGATCATGTCGGAGAACCGGACCGGATCCGTTGAGAAGTCCTCCTTGTCCCGACCGGCCACGGCGTTCAGCCCCATCGTCTCCGTTCGTTCACCCTCGAAAACCCAGAATTCGCGGTCGCCGTCGGACTCGACGTGGGGTCCTGCATCACGAAGCCGCTCGGGGAGCCGGTCGGTCCAGACGTTGGCCGGCTCGATGATGTGGTCGTCGACACTGATCAGGTCGTAGGCCATGGCGCACGCTTCCTCAAGGGTTCTCGGGTGCAGCAGAGCGGAATCCGCTTACCAAGTCATATGATACTGATCCCCGGGTGATCTGGCCACCGCCGCCAGCGTCCCCCGCACCCATCAGGGAGACTGCGCACGTGACCGAGGAGAGCGCCGAGCTGGCACGCTTTCGAAGCGACGTGCGCGCCTGGCTGGCCGACAACGTCCCGCGCGACTGGCGGAGCACGTTGGCGGGGGCCAGCCCCGAGGAGTTCGTGGCTTTCCACCACGAGTGGGTGCGTACCCTGCACCGTGGTGGCTATCTGGCTCCGCACTGGCCCCGCGAGTTCGGTGGTCCGGAGCTCTCCCTCGAGCAGCAGGTCGTGCTGAACCAGGAGATGGCACGGGCCGACGCGCCGGAGCTCCGGGTCCACATGATCTCGCTCAACCATGCAGGCGCCACGCTGATGCACTTCGGCACACCCGAACAGCAGCAGCACCTCGCCGCCATTCTCGAGGGCGAGATCTGGTGTCAGGGGTTCTCCGAGCCGAACGCCGGCTCCGATCTGGCCGCGTTGGAAACGCGTGCTGAACGACACGGCGACGTCTACGTCGTCAACGGCCAGAAGGTGTGGTCGTCGATGGCGCAGTTCGCCGACTGGGCGCTGCTCCTGGCCCGCACCGATCCCGACGCACCGAAACGCAGGGGGATCTCCTACTTCATGCTCGACGTCCACTCCCCCGGCGTCGAGCTACGACCGATCCGCCAGATCACCGGTGACGCGGAGTTCTGCGAGATGTTCCTCACCGACGTGGAGATCCCGGTCGAGAACCGCTTCGGCGAGGAGGGCGACGGCTGGCGCATGGCCCAGCTCACGCTGGCGAGCGAGCGTGGCCCGGCGGTCGTCGACCTCCAGCTGCGACTCCGTTCGGCGCTCGATGACCTGGCGGAGCTCGCCAGCACTTCGCTGGGCATCGGCGCGGGGACGTCGGCACTCGACGACGCCGATGTCCGCCAGGAGCTGGGGGCTCTCCACGCCGAGGTCGAGGTTCTCGGTCGCCTGTGCGGCGACATGGTGGACGACATCGTGCGCCACGGTGAGCCCGGGCCCGCTTCGTCGACGATCAAGGTTGTCTACAGCGAACTCCTCCAACGGCTGACCGGGCTCGGTGAGCGCCTGAGCGGACTTCCCGGACAGCGCGACGTCGGTCGCGGCTTCGCCGCGGCGTGGACGTCGGGCGACTGGCTCCTCGACTACATCGGCTCCTGGACGTGGACGATCGCCGGAGGGACCAACGAGATCCAACGCAATGTCATCGCCGAGCGCGTCCTCGGACTCCCGCGTGAGCCGTCGATGTCATGAGCCTCGCGGCGACGACCACAGCCTCCGCCGAGCGTAGGGATCTCCTCGAGAGCCTCCGCGAAACAGCGCGCGTAGTCCTCGGGCGCGAGTCCGCCTCCGAGCGCGTGCGAGGTTTGCTGGACGACCCCGTCGGTCACGATCCCGCGCTGTGGGCGACGATGGCGGATCTCGGATGGCTGGGGCTCCACGCTCCCGAGTCGCTCGGGGGATCCGGGGCGGGTTTCGGCGAACTGGCGGTCGTCGCCGAGGAGCTCGGACGCCATCTCACGCCCTCACCGTTCCTCGGCTCCGCAGTTCTGGCCACGTCGGCGCTCCTCGAAGCGGGCGACACACCGGCAACCCGGGAGTGGGTCCCCCGGTTGTGTGAGGGCAGCGCCATCGGAGCGGCCGTGCTCACGGGATCCGATGGCGCGGTCGGCGCCGACACGGTCGACCTCCGTCTCGGCGGCGGACGCCTGAGCGGAACCGCGGGCTATGTCATCGACGCGGCTGCCGCCGATCTTCTCATCGTCGGTGCACTGTCGCCTGACGACAGCGGTGACGGTGTCGTGTGCGCGTTGCCGACGAGCCGCGGTGGAATCGACATGACGCCCGTGCCGACCGTCGATGCCACCCGTCGCCTCGCCACCCTGACCTTCGCCGATGTCGAGGTCCGCGACGCCGAGATCCTGGCGTCCGGGCGCGTTGCGTCGGCGCTTTGCGGCCGCCTCCTGGACCTGGCGGCGGTCGGCCTGGCGCTCGACGCAGCCGGCGGCGCCCGCCACACACTGGAACAGACCGTCGCCTACGCAGGCGAACGCGAGCAGTTCGGCCGCCGGATCGGATCGTTCCAGGCCGTGAAGCACATCTGCGCCAACATGCTGATCGCCGTGGAAGGCGCAGCGGCGGCATCGAGCCGTGCCGTCGAAGCAGTCGAGCGCGATTCCACCGCCGTCCCCGAAGCTTCGTCGACAGCCAAGAGCCACGCTCTCGAGTCGTACGTCGCGGTCGCGGGCGACGCCGTTCAGGTCCACGGTGGTGTGGGATTCACCTGGGAGTTCGACTGCCACCTCTTCCTCAAGAGAGCACTCCTGGGGCGCTCCATGTTCGGCGACACCCGCTACCACCGCGAGCGCCTCGCAGCGCTCCTCGATCCGAGAGGCTGACCATGGCCGACAGATCATCCGACCACGATTCAACGGGAACGGTCCACGTCGATCGCGATGGCGAGGTCCTTCGCCTGCGCATCGACCGGCCACGGGTCCGCAATGCGTTGGACCAGGCGTCTCTCGAGATGATGGCCGACGAGGTCCAGGCGACGATCAACGATGACACCACGCGCGTCATCGCTCTCACCGGCGAAGGTGGGCACTTCTGCGCCGGCATCGACCTCCCGTCGGTGAACACGAAGGGCGAACGGCGTCCGCGCACCGGTCACGTGGAGCGGGGTATCGACGTCGGTGCACACCGTCTGGTGCGAAACCTCTGGCGTTCCCGCCTTCCGGTCGTGGCGGCGGTGCAGGGGCACGCCGCCGGGCTGGGCTGTCAGCTCGCGCTGGCCTGCGACTTCGTGTTGGTGTCGCCGACAGCGCGTTTCTCCGAGCCGTTCGTCCAGCGCGGCCTCTCCCCCGACTCTGGCGGCACGTTCCTGCTCCCACGACTCGTGGGCCTGGCTCGGGCGAAGACGATGTTGCTTCTCGGCGAGGTGATCGACGGGACGCAAGCCGCCGAGTGGGGGTTGGTCCACCGGCTCGTGCCCGACGACGAACTCGACGCGGCCTCAGAGGAGCTCGTGCAGCGTTGTGCAGCGATGCCGACGGTCGCGGTGGGTCTCGCCAAGGACCTCGTGCACAGCTCGCTCGAGCACACCTTCGAACAGGCCCTGGCCGACGAAGCCCGCACCGAGGAACTCCCGATCCGCAGCGCCGACTTCAAGGAGGGACTGGCCGCCTTCATGGACAGGCGTGATCCGGAGTTCGAGGGACGCTGACGAAGGCGCCGTGAGCCACGCTTCTCAGCTGGTGAGGCGTAGCTTGGCGTTGTCCCAGGTGAGCAGGCGGTCGTCAGGTGTGAAGCAGATGACGGCCGGCCTGGCGTAGTGCTTCTTCGCGGCGTCGGGAACGGATGCCGACGGAATCCCGAACTCGGCGTACTTCGCCGTGAGCAGCGACACAGCGCGCTCTGCTGTGCTCTCGTCGGACACGACCTCGGCGGCGCCGGTGAGCGACACGGCCTTCAGCTCGGTCCAGCGCTCACCCGATTCGACGACGAACGACGACCGTCCGTCACGCGTGACACGGCCGACCTTCTTCGACCCTTCGGGCGTCTGCATCCAGATGCGGCGGTCGTCCACGACGAACCACACCGGAAGTGACACAGGCACGCCGTCGGTCCGCAGAGTGGTGAACACGCCGGTGTGGGCGGACTCCACGAAGTCCCAGGCTTCGTCAACCGTCAGTCGGATGCCCACGGGCCTACTCCCTGCCGGCGTCTAGCATGGTCTTACTTATTGTACTGATTGTCGTCGAGAACCCGGAGGTCAGGGATGGTGAGCGACGTGCTCGTGCGCGACGAGGGCGCCGTGCGGGTGATCTCGTTCAACCGACCCGACCGCCACAACGCTCTGAGTGACGAGCTCCTGGCTAGTTGGCGGAGCGTGCTGGCCGAGACGTTCCGGGAGCGGTCGGTGCGCTGCATCGTCCTGCGCGGAGAGGGGCCCTCGTTCTGCTCCGGTCGCGACCTCGAACAGCTCGGCGCGCGGGACGCCGGCCAGAGTGACTTCGCCTTCATCCTGGATGAGCAGCGCGAGGCATTCGCCCTACGCGAAGCTCCGCAACCCGTCGTGGTGGCGCTCCACGGGCACGTGATCGGTGGAGCGTTCGAGCTGGCGTTGCACGCCGACGTACGGATCGCGGCCGCGAACGCAGAGATGAGCCTTCCCGAGATCAAGCTCGGCCTCGTTCCCGACATCGGGGGTGTCGACGCGCTGCACCACCTGGTGGGGCCGTCGAGGACGAAGCGGCTCGTGATGACCGGTGAGGTGATCGACGCCACCACAGCTCTGGGCTGGGGCGCCGTCGACGAGGTCGTCGAGCCCGCCGATCTCGACGGGCGCGTGCTCGAGATCGCGTCCCGACTCGCCTCCGCTCCCCCACAGGCCGTGCAGCGGGCCAAGAGGATGATCAATGCCATCACCGACGCGGCGGTACAGGCCGGACTTCGCCGGCAGCTCCGTGCGCAGGTCGATCTCTTCGCCGGTGCGGAACACCGCGAGATTCGCGCCGGGCTGCACGATCAGTCGGAATAGCCCGAAGGATCGCCGGTGACCGGCACCGTTCCCACCAACGACGTCTCGCCGTTCTCGGCCCTGCGCAGGAGCAGGTAGTCGGCGCCCTTGTAGCCGCGATGGTCGCGTGGCCCGAAGGAGATGACCGTTCCGGGACCGCCCGTGCACGACGGGAGGCTGTTGATCGTCTCGAGGGCGTCACGTAGGCCTTTCGGTGTGGCGATCCGCATACGACCCAGGCCGCGAGCGAGGACGTTCCCCACGTCGTAGCCGACCGTCGCGGCGCAGCCTCGCGGGCGCTCGCCGAAACGCTTCTGCCAACGCCCCTCGACCTTCTGGAACACCTCGTTGCCCTCGTGGTACTGGTCCACACCCACCCACCCGTTGAGGCGGCGGGCCTTGTCGGGGTTCATGTCGGCGCCCACGAATGCCGTGGTCATGATGCGCGGCGGGTCCCACGCCAATTCCTCGAACGCCGGCGCGGACTTCCGCGTGAGCTGACCGAGACCGAAGTAGACGAGAGCATCGGGCGCGAGATCATGGAGTGCGGCCAGTGCGGGCCGAATCTGGTCGAGGTCGGCGGCTGGAGCGACCGGCGCGGTGCCGACGATCGTGAGCCCCTTGTCGGCCGCGGCGAACTGGAAGTTCCGGTCGTACTCCTCACCGATCTGCGAGGGTGCGTCCTTCATGACGACGACTCGCCGGTGCCCCTCGTTTCGCAGCCACGACGCCATCAACCAGGGCTCCTCCGCGAGCCCGCCGTTGGGGAGGGAGAAGGCGAAGTCACCGAGGAATCCCTGCGAGCCGCAGATCGACATGGTCGGCACACCCGTGCGCTCCACCTCCGGCAGCACCGCCAGAGAGTTGTCGGAGGTCATCGGACCCGCGATTCCGAGCACGTGTTCGTTTTCGGCGAGATCGACCACTGCGTCGATGACGGGACGGGCGTCGTTCCACGGTTGGGCGATCGCCTCGCGCCGGACGAGCTCCACGGGGCGGTCGACCAGCCCCGACTCGAAGGCGTCCGCGACTGCGAGCTCGACCCCGTGCATGAAGTCGTCGCCGAATGCCGCGCGCAACGTGGGCAGATCGTCCACGACACCGATCCGGTAGGGCCTCACGTCGGGAATCGTGTCGTTCGCCATAGTCACTCCTATTCCTCATCCAGGGTCACCACCGTCACCGTGCCGGCGGTGCCGTCGACCTCCACCTGCTGACCGTCACGCAGCTGCGTGCTCGCCGTGCCCGTGTTCACGACGGCGGGGATCCCGTACTCGCGGGCAACGATGGCAGGATGGGACGCCAGCCCGCCGATGTCGGTGACCACGGCTGCTGCGAAGGCGAACAGAGGGGTCCAGCCGGTGTCGGTGACTCGAGCGACGAGCACCTCTCCCGGTTCGAGATCGAAGGACGTGGCGTCGTCGACGACTCGCACGCGCCCTCGGGCCGATCCCGGCGCCGCGGCGATTCCCGTGAGCGCCGAGCCCACGTCCAGTTCGTCGGAGGCCGTTCCCTCGCTGACCCAGCTGCCCTCGAACTGTGCAGGAAGTGCGAGCGCTGCCAACCGATCCTGTTCGCTGCGTCGCTCGGCAACGAGGTGCGCTGCGTCTTTCGGCGGGTGCTCGAGCTCGTTGAACAGCAGGTAGAAGACACCGTCGGGGTCGTCGATCTCTCCGGCAGAAGCGAGGCGTCGGCCATGCTCGCGAACCGCCGTACGGAGGCTGTGTTGGAACCGCATCGCTGCGTCGCGTGCGCGCTCGCGGCGACGAACAGCCCCGAGAGCTCCCTGCGTGATCGCGCGGAGAGGGAGCGAGACCTCCACGGGGGAAGCATCGAAACGCTGGGGCGCGTCGGCCGCCTTGAGGACGGAGTCCAGGAGGATCTCGGGACGATCGGCGAACACGCTGTTCGCGAGCTCGGTCTCGCCGGGCCCGCGGTGACCGACCTGGTCGACGAGTGCGTCGAAGCGGGCGGCGAGGCCTCCTCCCGATGTGTGAAGGACCCGTAGCGCCTCGTCGGGCTCCTTTCCCTTCAGCTCCGCGTGGAGTGAGGTGTCGGCGAGGAGTTCGTCGGCGAGACGTCGCACACCGCGCACCGCCTCGGCGCTCTCGAGTTCACTCGCGTCCCCGCGCAGGCCGGACACGGCATGCTCGCCGCCGACCCGCTCGAGGACGGCCAGGAACCCGCTCGCAAGCAGGTTCCCGGTCGTGGCGGTGTTCCACGCCTGCACCACGAGGTCGTGGAGCAGCCCGATACGTGCCACGAGTCGCTCGTCGGCAAGGGACGCCACCTCGTGATCGGTCGTCTGCTGGTTGTGGGCCTGGGCCACCAGTCGGCTCACCTCCCTCTCGAAGCCCCACTGCACCGGCAGGACGCGCGCCATGAGGCGTGCCGCGTGGAGCAACTCCGCAGCGGTCGGCGACGTCTTCGGAGGTGACGGCCTGTCGATCCCCAGGTACTGGCGGTCGAACTCCTCAGGGCTCGAGCCCGGGAGCGACTTCGCCATCTCACGCAGCACACTCACGTTGCCGTACATCCGGTGAGCGAACGATCCGACCGGACGCGCCCGCAACTCGGTGGCCGCCGGGTCGACCAAACCGAGCATGCGCGCTGTGTGGTCGGCGCACCCGCGCATCGTCGTCATGTTGAGGTCGAGAGACAACGGCGTCATCGGGCCCGGAAAGGCCTCTCCCAGGTTCGCCGCTGTGTAGATCGGGAAGCGTGGGTCCACGAGCGTGTCGAGCGACCCGACGTCGCTGTCCGCTCCTGCCGGCTCCAGTGGGCCACCGTCCGCCGGAGCCATGTCGGGCACCACGTCGACCGGTGCCCATCGGAGACGCCACGGCACGTCGACCTTGCGGTTTCCGAGGAACCAGAAGCGTGTCGACACCCGAGCCAGGTCCTCGAGCGCCTCGGTTCCGGTCCACGCGCACCGGAATCCCCACTCGTCGCGTAGGCGGGTCGTGTCCACCACGGGCATCCAGCGGAGACCGTCGAGGCTGTCGGGGTCTACCGGGAGCAGCCCACGCTCCCAACCACTCGACACGAGCCTACGGAGGAATCCCTCGGAAACCCGTAGGACGCGTCGGCCGAGAATGCGACCCACGTCGTCGATCCCGAGCACGTTGTCGGTTCCCAGATTCACGATGCCGGTACGCTCACCGAGACAGGCCTCGGCGTGGAAGCGTGTGGCGTCCTCCTCGTGGATGAACTGGAACCGTGTGGTGTCGCCGGTGACTGCCACGAGAACAGGTGAGCCGAAGATCTCGGCGCCGTAGTTGTCGACAGACCGGCCGACGACCGGAGCCGTCCTCGTCACGACGGCGTCGACACCCGAATTCTCGATGAGATCCTCGGCCTCGGCCTTGTGCGCCGCATAGAGCTCGTGGGTCAGCGGCCGGCGCTCGTCCGTCTCCTTCAGGGCGGCGGGATGGTCGGGGCGAGGGCCGTAGGCCAGAACCGACGACGAGAAGACGAGTCGAGGGCACCCCGTACGGTCCATGGCCTCCAGAACGTTGGCCGTACCGCCGACGTTGACGTCGCGGGTCTCCGTGCGGCTGCGGAGTGGTGTCACCGCCCAGGCCACATGGGCGACGGCATCACACCCCTCCATGGCCGCCGTGAGCGACGTCCGATCGCGGATATCACCTTCCACGTACTCAACATCGGGAAGGCCCGTAGGGCGGTGGCGCGCGTATCCCACGACGGTTGCCCCCTGCCGGTGTAGTCGCCCCGCGATGTGGCGGCCGAAGACGCCGGCGGCGCCTGTCACGAGAATCCTCATGGTCTCACCCGTGTCGTGTGATCGGTCAGGTCGGAATGTCGGACGGTTCCCGGAGGCGGATGTGGTCGACTCGCGAGCCTCGCGGCGCCTCGAGAACCGCAACAACGGTGGCGGCAACGTCCTCGACGGTCATTCGGTGCTCGGCGCCGGCAAAACGCACCATGCGCTCCATCATCGTCTCGGAACGATCGTGGATTCCACGACCCATCTCGGTTCCCTCGGTTGCTCCGACCTCGAACTCCGTGACGCGCACGCCCGTCGTGCCGATCTCGCCGCGCAGCGCTGACAGGAACTGCGAAACGGCTGCCTTCGTGGCGCAGTAGACGGCCATTCCCGGGACAGGCGTCGTGGCGGCAACCGACGTGACGTGGACGATCCGCCCGGTGTCGCGCGGGAGTAGGTGACGAAGCGCCGCCTGCGACACGCGCAAGGAACCCGTGAGATTCGTTGCAATCAACATCTCCCAGTCGTCTTCGGACTGCTCGACGAAATCGGAGTACGCGACGGCTCCGGCCGTGTTCACCACGATGTCGAACGGGGGATCGGCAGCCTCCGCCCGCTCGAAGAGCGAATCGACGTCGCGTCGAAGAGTCACGTCGGCCGGAATTGCAGTCACCGAACCGGCTACGCCGGCCAGCGAGCCGACCAGTTCGTCGAGGCGGTCGGCGCGTCGCGCGGCGGCCAGGACGTTCGCCCCCTCGGTGGCCAGGTACCGGACCACGCCGCACCCCATCCCCGAGGACGCGCCCACAACCACGGCCGTGTGACCTTCCAGGCTGCTCACGACGTCCACCGCGCCATTGTGCTCCCCGCTCGGAATCATCTAACGAGGTTTGACAATAACCGCTCGACGGTACGAGGATACGGGTGTGGACGTGCCCGGGCTCCGCTACAGCGTCGACGCGGGCGTGGCGTCCATCGTCATCGACCGGCCCGAAAGGGCCAATGCCCTGACGATGGAGATGTACGAAGCCCTGAACTGCAGTCTCTGGGAGGCCGAGCTCGACGACTCGGCCGACGTCATCACGATCACCGCCACCGGCGACGAGTACTTCGTCCCGGGCGGCGACCTCTCGTCGGGAGCCGACGACTGGGAGAGAGACGTTTCCGGGCGTCTCGCCCACGTGGAGGGCGACTTCCCCTACCCCACGTTCGAGCGGATCTCCAAGATCGTCATCACAGGTGTGAACGGAATGTGCCAGGCGGCCGGCATCGTGATCGTACTCGTGAGCGACCTCGTGGTGGCCTCGGAGAACGCGAGTTTCAAGGTTCCCGAGGCCCTCCGCGGCCTCGTCGAGCCGTTCGTGCCGGCCCGCCTCCCCTCCCACGTCGGACTCGCGAAGGCGCGGTGGATGATGTATACGGGCGAGGAAATGAGCGCCGTCGACGCCGAACGCTTCGGTCTCGTCGGGAAGGTTGTCCCGCACGACGATCTCGGTGCCGCCGTCGACGACGCTGTTGCGGCGGTGCGCCGCACCGGGCCTGAGGCCCGTGCCCGCTACAAGCGGCTGCTCACCGAGGCACAGCCCCCGTTCCGCTACGAGGAGTTCTTCGACCAGATGCGCTCGCCCGAGGCAGTCGAGGGGATGCGCAGCTTCACCGAGAAGCGCCCGCCCTCGTGGCGTCCCACGTCCGACTGACCTCCTCCGACCGACCGCCCGACACAAAGGACCCGAACTCGTATGCCGACGTCGACCGAGGACCTCGACAGGAAGTTCTGGAACGAAGAGGTACAGACGATGCCGCGCGAGCAGCTGCGCGCTGTTCAGGACGAGCGAATCGCCGAGGCGGTAGCCCGTGCCGCCGAAGCGCCGTTCTTCGCCCGCCGTTTCGCCGACGCCGGGATCGATCCCACCGCGATCACGTCGGCCGGGGACCTGGAGCAGATACCGCCCTTCCGCAAACAGGCTCTGCGGGAGAACGAGGCGGAGCACCCGCCCATCGGTGACTACCGCGTCACGGGCTTTCGGGGCGCCATCCGACTCGCCATGTCGACCGGAACCACCGGTCGTCCGACCTTCACGCTGTGGACAACCAACGACCTGGCGCTCGAGTGCGAACTGGGTGCCCGCCAGCAGTGGCGTGCCGGAATCCGTCCCGGCATGGTCGTCGTCAACGCCCACCCCGGGTACCTGAACGGCGGGCAGGCGTTCGTGTCAGCCCTCTACGAGTCGATGGGATGTCTGTCGGTGTCGCTCGGACCGCCCGACTCCGTGGAGGCCGCCGAGAAGTCGCTCCGGGCGATCGAACACATCCCGGTGGACCACTGGGGCCTGTTCCCCGCCGCGCTGCACCGATTCCGTGAGGCTGCAGAGAAGCTCGGTTACACGGGCGAACTCCCGGAGCCCGAGTCGATCGGTCCCACGTATCAGTACGACCGCATCAGCGCGGGGCAGGACTGCGTCGGCTTCCTCGGCAGCGCCTGCTCACCGGGCAAGGGGTCACACCTCGCCGAGGACTACGCCGTTGTGGAGGCCCTCGACCCCGACACCGGCGACGCCGTCCCCGACGGCGAGCGCGGCTACTTCGTCGTGACCTCGCTGGGTCGCGACAACCCGATGATCCGCTACGACATGGAGGACGTCGTCCGGATCGAGTCGGAGCTCTGCGACTGCGGCGAGACGTCGCGTCGGGCGTTCTGGGAGGGACGCGCCAAGGACATCGTCGAAGTGGCCGGCCAGTGGGTGCTCCCCGTCGACGTGTGGAAGGAACTCCCCGCCGACGCCGAATACATGCTCATCCGCCCGCCGAGCCCTGCCGACGTGCTCACCGTACGAGTGGAAGGCGACGTGGCGCGCGACCTCGCGGAGCGCCTCGAAGCGTCGATCGGCGTCCCGGCGAACGTCGAGAGTGTTCCTGAGGGGACCTTCCCCCGAGCGTCCTACAAGTCCGTGAGGGTCCTCGACGAGATCTGACCGACGGCTACTCCCTCTCAGAAGCCCGAGCCACCGTCGACGTTCACGAGCGCGCCGTTCACGTAGCTCGCCCGTTCCGAGAGGAGGAAGGCCACGACGTTGCCGATCTCCTCGGGCATGCCCCAGCGGTCGGCCCAGGTGAGATGGCCCATACGCTCGTTACCGATCGGGAAGTACTCCTCGACGGTGTCGAGCCCGTAGGTCTCGAGCCTCCCCTCGAGGTTCGCCAGCACGCTCTCGGAGGCGATCCACCCCGGCATCACGGCGTTCGTGCGGATGCCGTCGTGCGCGAACTCCTGAGCCATGTTCTTCGTGAAGTGCGCCAGCGCCGCCTTGGCAGCCGAGTAATGGGCGATGCGCGGGATGTAGTGGCGCACCGACATGGCGGAGATGTTGACGATGGCGCCGCCTCCCTGGGCCTTCATCAGGGGTACAACCTCCCGGCACGCGCGCACGGCCGCCATGAGCACGGAGTCGATGGCCAGATGCCACACGGCATCGGTGCGGTCCTCGAACTCGGGGACGACCTCGCAGGCCCCGATCACGTTGACGAGGGCGTCGATCCGGCCGAAGTGACCGTGGACCTCGGCGACGGCGCGAACGACCTCGTCGGGGTCGAGGAAGTCGGCGGGGAACGTCGCCACGTCGGCACCGGTCCCTGCGATACTCGCCCCCGTCTTCTCCAGAGTCTCGGCTGTGCGGGCGACGAGGGCCAGGCGCGCACCCTCGGCACCGAGAACCTCGGCGGAACCGCGGCCCATACCCTCGCTGGCGCCGCACACGAGCACCACTCTGTCCTGGAGTCCGAGATCCACCGAGACACCTTCCGACAACGACCGGAGCGCGGTCGCGCACCGGGAAGCCCGCCATTTTTCTGAGCTTGACAATGATTGTCAAGCTGCGCAAGATGCGCCCATGACCCCCGAGAACCCACACACCTTCAACCCCACGGATCCGATCGACGCAGAGGATCCATACGACGAGCTCGAGGAGCTGCGCAGGACGTGCCCCGTGAGCGAACCGCTTCCGGGCGTGAAGTTCGTCACCCGCTTCGAGGATGTCGCGCACGTGTTCCGCGACTGGGAGACCTACTCCAACGCGGGCGGGCTGCGGCTCAGTGGCGACAAGCCCCCGGAGAAGCAGACTCTGAACGAGATCGATCCACCCCGCCACGGCCCGATCCGCCGCATCATGCTGACGTCCCTCGCCCCGGCCCGGATCCGCAGCGCGGAGCCCTACATCCGAGATCTGGCGGCGAAGACCGTCGACGCCTTCGCGGGCACCGGGCACGCCGACCTCGTGGAGGACCTGGCAGTCCCTCTCCCCTCCACCGTCATCACGCACATGCTGGGTGTACCGGAGTCCGACCGGGAGCAGTTCCACGCCTGGACGGCCGACATGGTCGAGGACAAGGCGACCTCGGAGGGTGGGCGACGTCAGCGTGCCGAAGTCGAGGAGGCCTTCGACGCGTACATCCAGGATCAGATCGACCAGCGACGGGCGATGGACGAACCACCCGAGGACATCATCTCGACGATGATGACCGAGGAACTGTCGAACGGGACGTACCTGACGGACCAGGAGATCGTCACACAGGTCCGGTTCGCGTTGATGGCCGGCAACGAGACGACCACCAACCTGACGGCCAATCTCCTCTACGAGCTGATCCGCGAGCCGGAGCGCTACGAGCGCGTCCGCAACGATCGCGATCTGATCCCCATCGCCATCGAGGAGTCACTACGCCACGACTCCCCCGTTCAGCTGATGATGCGGACAGCCACCGGAGACACGGAGCTCGCCGGGTGTCCGATCTCCGAGAAGGAGCGCGTCATCCTCAGTATGGGCTCGGCGAACCGTGACACCGACGTGTTCGGGCCCGATGCCGACCAGTTCAACCTCGACCGTGGGCTCGTGAAGAACCACCTGGCATTCGGGTTGGGTGCGCATCTCTGCATCGGGGCGCCACTCGCACGCCTCCAGGTGACGATCGCTCTCGAGGCACTGCTCGACCGCGTCGCGGACCCCCGGATCGCCGACGACTTCGTCTACGAGAAGGTCCGGTTCTTCGGATTCCGGGCGCCACAGCACCTTCCGGTGACCTTCACGCCGAGCTGAATGTCAGGCGATCTTCTCGCCGTCCTTCACGACACTGATGGCGAAGTTGGGGCACCGACGCGCCGCCTCGAGGATCTTGTCCTCGGGCTCACCGTTCACGTCGGTGACGTAGGCGATGCCGTTGTTGTCCTCGTCGTTCGAAAAGACGCCCGGGGCGTAGAACGAGCACTCGCGCGCGCTCATGCAGGCTGCTTCGTCGATCGTCACTTCCAGAGCCACTGTGTCCTCCTCGGGAGGTTCGGGTACGCGGTCAGGGTGTCCACTCGGGGTCGCGCTTCTCGGCGAAGGCGCGTGGACCCTCCTGGAAGTCGGGATGGCCCCAATGTGCGCGGAGGAGGTCCCAGCCGTGTTGGAGCGCGTCGTCGAGCGGGCGCTCGTACGAGTCCCACAGGGCCCGGCGGCTGGCGGCGATGGCCGCCGGTGAGCCCGCGGCGAACTTCTTCGCCAGCTCGATCGCAGCATCTCGCAGTCGACGACGCGGGACGACCTCGGTGACCAGTCCGAGTTCGTACGCGCGGGCGGCGTCGATGCGCTCGTGGCGGCCCGCGAGCACCATTCTCAGCGCAGCGCCGAGAGGTATCCGACGCGCGAGCATGACCGACTCGAGAGCACTCACCTGGCCGACGCTGACGTGCGGGTCGAGGAAGGTCGCCTCCTCTGCGGCGATCGCCACGTCGCAGTCGAGGACGAAATGGAGCCCCCCTCCGGCGCACACACCGTTGACGGCGCAGATCGTGGGCTTCGAGATCCGGTTCTGCAGCGGTGTCAGGCGGTTGGACCTGGTGACATCGGGATGCTGCTGCGCTTCGGCGAGCTCACCGGCTTCGGCAAGAGCCTTCACGTCGGCTCCCACGCAGAACGCCCGGTCGCCGGTCGCTGTGACCACCGCGACCCGCTGGTGCGGATCGGCGTCGAAGGCGGGCCAGAACCGCTCGAACTCGGCCATCATCGTGCTGTTGATGGCATTCATCCGCTCGGGTCGGTTGATCGTGACGATCGTGACCGGGCCGTCCCGCTCCTCGGTGAACGTCTCCCAATCCGGCACCTGTCACCCTCTCGACCCTCGGTACGCGCTCGATCCTGCGAACGCGCGCAAGGCTTTCACAATCCCGCAACCTCATCGGTACACTACCCCGACCACCACCGACCACCGCGGGGACGCCCCATCCATGGAATACCAGTTCACGGCCGAGCAGGAGGAGCTGCGCAGCATCGTCCGCTCCCTGCTCGAGGACCGTGGGCGACCGCGCGAGAGCTACGACGGCGGTCCGGCGCTCGACGCGACCACCTGGTCGGCGCTCGCGGAGCTCGGCCTCTGCGGCCTCGGCGTCGACGAGGACTGGGGAGGAAGCGGTGGAACGCTCCTCGACCAGCTGATCGTGGTCGAGGAGATCGGCCGCGCCGCCGCCGCACTCCCGTTCACCTCCTCGACGGTCGTCTCCCTGCCGCTCGTGGCCGCGCTCGCCACGGATGACCAGCTGGCCGGCGTTCTCCCGGCCGCCTCGTCGGGATCGCTGACCCTCTCCACAGTGCTCACGGGCGAGGGAACGGGCAACAGGCACGACGTCGTCACACACGTCGGCGGGAAGCTCACGGGGACGCTGTCGCTCGTTCCTGACGGCGCCTCTTGCGGACTGCTCCTCGTCCCGTGCGACGGAGCCGTGTTCGCCGTACGAATCGATTCCGACGGGGTGATCGTCACCGACGAGCCGACGCTCGACCGAACACGGCGTGCCGCCACGATCGTGCTCGACGGCGCCGCCGGTGAGCGCCTCGATTCCGGCAACGTCGAGCGGGCGCTGCAGGGCGCTCGACGCCGCGCTCTCGTGTCGCTGGCCGCCGACGCCACCGGCAGCGCCGGCCGCGCCCTCGAGATGTCAGTTGACTACGCCAAGGAGCGTGAGCAGTTCGGCACGGTCATCGGCACGTTCCAGGCCGTGAAGCACCGTGTCGCCGACATGCTCGTCGACCTCGAGAATGCCCGGTCCGCGACGATGTTCGGGGCGTGGGCCGTGGCCGGGGACGCCCCCGACGCCGATGTCGCCGCGGCCGTCGCCAAGGCGGCCGCCACCGAGCGGGCCGTTCACGTCGTCGGATCCGCGATCCAGGTCCACGGTGGTATCGCCATCACCTGGGAGCACGACCTGCATCTCCTGCTCCGGCGGGTGAAGTCGTGTGAGATCGCCTTCGGCGAGCCGTCCCTGCACCTCGAGAACGTGGCAGCCGAGCTCCTCGGCTGACCTCCGGACCCAGCAGACCCATGAGCCCTGTCCCTGTCGTCTACGACACCGACGGTGGCGTCGACGACTGCTCCGCGCTCTGGTACGGGCTCGTGTCGAGTGAGATCGACATCGTCGGCGTCACGTCGGTGCACGGTGTCGTGTCGGCCCAGCAGGCCGCGGCCAACGTCGCAAAGGTCCTCGTCGCAGCGGACCGCACCGACATCCCGTACGCCGTGGGCGCCGAAGAGCCGATCGGTCCCCGACCAGGGTTCCCCGAGGCGGCGCTCATGCACGGCGAGGACGGTCTCGGCAACGCCGGACCGCCCGACGTCGACCTCGCTCCGACCGAGGAGACAGGCGCCGAGCTGATCGTGCGGCTGGCCAAGGAGCGCCCCGGCGAGTTGACCCTGGTGGCGGTCGGCCCGTTCACCAACGTCGCCCTGGCGCTTCGACTCGAGCCATCGCTCCCCGACCTCCTGGGCGACCTGGTGATCATGGGCGGCGCCGCGAGGCCACCCGGCAACGCCACTCCGCTGGGCGAGTTCAACGTCGTGTTCGACCCCGTCGCCTCCAACCAGATGGTTCTCGCCGGATGGCAGAGCCCCCCGCTGATGGTCGGTCTCGACGTCACGATGTCGGCCACCATGGGCGACGCCGAGTTCGACGCCATGAACGAGCGGGCGACTCCCCAGGCTCGGTTCATGGCCGACCCGTTCGTTCTCTACCGCCAACTGAGCGCGATCGAAACCGGCGACGGGACCTGTCCGTCCCACGACACGCTGACGATGATGGCCGTCGAGCAACCCGACGTCGTCTCGGCGACCGAACTGCCGCTCGTGGTCGACACGGGCGGCGATGCGGCGTTCGGCATGACGGTGGTCGACTTCCGCGCCGAGTGGCTGGACAAGGGGCTCGTTCCCGAGGAGTTCAGGGACATGGCGATCGAGCAGTTCTACGGAGGGAAGGCGAAGTGGCGCATCGCCCTCGATGTCGACGTGGAACAGTTCCGGGCCTCGATCCGGCGCTTCTACTCCGGGGGCTGACACCGGAGGCTGACGGTCCTACTTCGGCGGCATCCTGATGCCGCCGTCGAGGCGGATGGTCTCGGCGTTGAGATAGGGGTTGGTGAGGCACTCCATCACCGCGAACGCCAGCTCCTCGGCCGTGCCGAGGCGCTTCGGGAACGGGACCGACTCGCCGAGGTGCGCCTTGAACGCCTCGGAAGCCTCGCCTTCCCCGTAGATCGGCGTGTCGATCAGGCCGGGGGCGATCGTGTTCACGCGGACACCCACGGCACTGAGGTCCCGCGCGATCGGCAGCGTCATGCCGACGACTCCGCCTTTGGAGGCGGAGTACGCGGCCTGTCCGATCTGTCCATCGAAGGCGGCAGCGGACGCCATGTTCACGACAGCCCCCCGGGTTCCGTCGGCGTCGACAGGCTCGGTGGCAGCCATGGCGGCGGCGGCGCGGCTCAGCATGTTGAAGGAGCCGATGAGGTTGATGCGCACGACCCGCGAGAACTCGTCGAGGTCCAGCGGTTGGTTGTTACGGTCGATCGTGCGGCCCGCGGATCCGATTCCGGCCGAGTTCACGAGCGCCCGCAGCGGGCCCATCTCGGAGGCGGCGTCGACCGCCGCCTGGGCGTCCTCGGTGGACGACACGTCACAGCGGACGAAGAGCCCTCCCAGCTCTGACGCCACCGCCGAGCCCTTGTCGTCGTCGAGATCGGCGATGACGACGCGTGATCCGGCGTCGGTGAGCTGGCGTGCGCTCGCCTCCCCGATACCCGACGCCCCGCCGGTGATGACGGCGGAGCTACCTGTCAGATCCATGCGCGGCATTGGTCCTCCATCCACGACGCGGAGTGTGGATGATACGCATGGACACCGCATCTGACCGTGTCGACGGCCTGAGCGAATCCGATCAGCAGCCGGTCGAGTCCCTGAGGCGCAGGCAGCTCTCCTCGATTCGTGCCGGACCGAGGACAGAGACGCGCCGGCGAAAGGCGCTCCGCGGAAGTGTGTGGATGTTGTCGAAGTTGACGACGCAGTCGGTCGGGACACCGTCGTCCGACGCCGTGAGGACGAGCTCGGACACCAGGTTGCGGCGTGTGCGGGTGAGCGCCGCGACCACGACGAATCCGATCGACTCGGCCACGGGATCTCGTGTGAGCACGAAGACCGGTCGGTCACCTCCGGGTGTCGAGGCGAACCACACCTCACCCCTCCGCATCGGCCCAGTCCGACCAGTCGTCTGCCGGACCCCAGCCGGCGACCTCGCTCAACGCCCGTTCATCGTCGGTGACAGGGGACTCGCCGTAGCGACGAGCGTCGGACACCGACTTCAGTTCCACGAGACGCCGATGCAACGCGTCGCGCAGGAGCTCGGAGCGGTCGATCCCCAGATGGTCGGCCCACCAGCGCATCTCGGCCGCTTCCTCGTCGTCGACCCGGAAGCTGAGCATTGTCATACAGAAATGGTATCTCGTATGACGATCGCCACCCGAGCATTCGGGGCTCGGTGGTCGGGGCTCAGAGGTCGTACGCCCTGCGGATGGCCTTCCAGGTGAGGTTGGGAGCGTAGCGACGCGCCCGGTACATGGCTGTCGACCCCCGGCCCGGGAAGAAGAAGAGCTTGCCGGCCTCGAGAGCAGGCTCGATGCCGTCGATCACGTCGGAGGGCTGGAGGGTCGTCTTCATCTCGCGCGTCTTCGGGGGTACGGCGCCTTCCTCGATGAACACGTCGAGCATGGGGGTGTCGACCTGGGGCGGGCAGACGCAGAGCACGCGGATCCCGTGCGGCTTCATCTCGCGAGCCAGCACCTCGGTGTACGCGACCGCAGCGAACTTCGAGGCGTTGTAGGAGGCCATCCCGGGCGCGGGAAGCCACCCGGCGAGGGAGGCCAGGTTCACGATCTCACCGCCTCCGCGCTCGACCATCAGCGGCGCCACGGCCGCACACACGTGCACCATGCCGAAGTAGTTGACGTCCATGACCTTGTGGAACGTCTCGAGCGGAGTATCGAGGATCGGGCCGCCGGAGCCGATCCCGGCGATGTTGCAGAGACGACCGACCGGACCGTGTTCGGATTCCACGTTCTCGACGACATCGGCAACGGCGCCGGCGTCGGTGATGTCACACTCGTACGGCGTGACCGACGGTTCCTCGGCCGCCAGGCTCGCCAGACCCTCGGCATCGACGTCGACCGCCGCGATCGAGCGACCCGGACCGGACAGTCGTTGCGCGGCGAGACGCCCCATGCCGCTGGCCGCTCCTGTGACCAGGGCAACCCGTCCTGTGAATGCCATCTCAGCTCACTCCGTTCCTCGGTTCTGCGGTCCTTCGGGGGTTCTCGCCGGCCGTGACCCCGGCACCGCTCAGCGCGTCCCGTAGAGACGATCACCGGCGTCGCCGAGTCCGGGCACGATGTAGCCGTCCTCGTTGAGCTGCCGATCCAGCGCGGCGGCGACGACGTGGACGTCGCGATGATCGGCAGCGACGCGTTCCACGCCTTCGGGTGCCGCAACGAGACAGATCACGGTGATCCGCCCGGCGCCGCCTTCCTTGAGGAGCCCGCATGCCGCGGAGGTGGAACCTCCCGTCGCCAACATCGGGTCGATGAGCAGCACTCGACGTTGCTCGAGGTCGGCGGGGAACTTGGCGTAGTACTCGACCGGTTCGAGGGTCTCCTCGTCGCGGTACAGGCCCACGAACCCGACCCGTGCGACAGGGATCAGATCGAGGACGGCGTCGAGCATGCCGAGGCCGGCACGGAACACCGGCACCACGGCCAGCTTCTTGCCGCTGACCTTCCGTTGGGTGGTGCGCGCCAGCGGCGTCTCGACCTCGATGGGCTCGGTCCCGAGGTCACGGGTCGCCTCGTACGTGAGGAGCGCTGCCAGTTCGGCGACGAGGTGGCGGAACTCCTTGGTCGTCGTCCTCCGATCACGCAGGAGCGCGAGCTTGTGGGCGACCAGGGGATGCTCGACGACGGTCAGCGGCACAGCTTCTCAGTCCTCCCACATGTGGTCGACTCCGATGTCCTCGTTCCACAACTCGGGGTGCTCGGTGACGAAGTCCGTCATCAGCGCCACACATTCATCGTCCCCGGCGTGGACGATCTCGACGCCGGCCGCGGCCAGGAGGTGCTCAGGCCCCGCGAAGGTCTCGCGCTCACCGATCACGACTCGTCCGATCCCGTACAGGAGGATGGCGCCCGTACACATGTGGCACGGCGAGAGCGTCGTGTACATCGTGGACCGCCGGTAGACCGTAGCGGGCCGTCGGCCGGCGTCTTCGAGAGCGTCGGTTTCGCCGTGGCGGATGGCGCTGCCCATCTGGACGCGGCGGTTGCGTCCGGACCCCAGCACCTCGCCGTCCGCCACGAGTGCCGCGCCGATGGGCACACCACCCTCGTCGCGGCTGAGGCGCGCCTGGGCGATCGCCACCTCCAGATGCTCCCGGTCCTCCGCCGTCAATTCGTCATTCATGCGCCTGCACCCACGGCAGCGGCGCCGCGACGGAACGGCCGTCCGCCTGGGACGCGGGGACTCAAGAAGTCGACGAGGAGCTCGGTGACCCTCGCGGGCTGCTCTTCCATCAGAAAGTGACCCGCCTCGAGGATCTCGACGTCAGCCTGGTGTAGATCCGCCGTGATGCGCTTCCATCCCTCGTCGCCCAGTGCCCAGTCGCGTGTTCCCCACACCACCAGGGCCGGCATGTCGAGGCGCACGTCGCCCACCTCGCGTTCTCGTCGTCGCCGGTTGTGCGACAGGAGCCGATAGCCGGCGAGAATCGCCCGGCGGGACTCCGGCGAGCCACATCCCTCGAGGTACGCATCGATGTCCGCCTCTTCAAAGGTCTCCGGGTCGACGCTGTTTCCGCGTAGAGCGCGGGCCAACCCGGAGCGGTTCCCCAGCATGGCCTTCATGAACGACCTCCCGAGGAGCGGCGCCTGGAGTATCGACAGGTAGTACGACGACACCATGTCGTAGCGGTGGAAGCTCGTCGAGAGCGCAGCCAACCGGTCCACCCGGTCTGGATTCCGCAGCGCCCACTCGAACATGACGACACCACCCATGTCGTGGCCGACGATCGCCGTCCCGTCGACCTGCTCGGCGGCGAGCACCGCATCGAGGTCGTCCGCGTATCCCTTCCACGAGTAGTCGGCGCCGGGCGAACGGTCGGAGCCACCCACCCCGCGCAGATCGGGAACGATCACGCGGTGGCCGGCATCCACCAGGCCCGGAACGACATGCCGCCACGCGCGCCGAGTCTCGGGCCAGCCATGGAGCAGGATGACGGGCGGCCCGTCCCCCGCGACACCGTAGGCGAGCCTGCCCAGTCTCCAGGTCGCGCGACCGGCGAGCGCACCCTCGGGGTGAGGGGGCACTACGGCTCCTGGATCTCGGGGATGTACATGCCCGCGTGCTGACCGCCGTCGACGACGAGCGCGTGGCCCGTGATGAAGCTGGCCTCGTCGGACGCGAGGTACACGAAGGCATCGGCAATCTCGCGGGGCTCGGCCAGTCGGCCCTCGAACGGAACGATCGCCTTGATCTTCTCCTCGAACATCTCGACGACCTCGGGACCGAGCATCTCGATGGTGGCCGTCGCCATGGGCGTGCGGGTTCCGCCGGGGCAGACGCAGTTGACGCGAATCCCGTGACCGGAGTGATCCAGGGCGAGGGACTGCGTCATGTTGACGACGGCGGCCTTGGCGGCGCTGTAGGCGGCCTGGCCGGTGCAGCCCCACAGGCCGCCGACCGACGCCGTGAAGAGGATCGATCCCCCTCCCGACTCGCGGATGGCGGGAATCGCCGCCTTCGAGCAGAGGAAGCCACCCTTCACGTTCACGTCGAAGACGAGGTCCCAGTCCTCCTCGGGCATGGCCACCACGCTGCCCGTTCGCTCCACTCCGGCGTTGTTCACGAGGACGTGGAGACCGCCGTGTGCCTCGACGGCCGCGTCCACCATCACCACAGCGTCGTCGGCCACCGATACGTCGCCTGTACACGCAACGGCTGCACCGCCGCCCGACACGATCTCGTCGACCGTTGCGAATGCCGCCTCACCGTCGACGTCCGCCACCGTCACCGACGCACCCTCCTCGGCGAAGCGTCGGGCGGTGGCCGCGCCGATTCCCGATCCCGCACCGGTCACCAACGCCGACCTGCCGGCGAGCCTCATGTGTTCCTCCTGTCCTGGCCGCCCGTCGAATCCGTTAGATAGGCTGACGGATTCATCGTCGGAACGTCAAGTGACGGCCTCGCGGGGAACTCGGCATGACCGATCGGTTGGATCTCTACTCAACGCTCGTGGCGGCCCGCGCGCTCGAGGAGTCGGTGAGCGAGCACGCGGCGTACTACCACTCCGGCTTCGGCATGGAGGCCGTGGGCGTCGGCGTGGCCTCGGGCCTCCGGCCGACCGACCCGCTCGTCACCCACTACCGCGGCGTCGCAGCGCCGCTCGCCAAGGGGATGACGGCCCACGACATCCTCCGCAGCTTCCTGCTGAAAGCGACGTCGCCCACACGTGCACGGAGTTGGCACACCGTCGACACCGACCGGGGGCTCTACGGCCATCAGGGCACATCGGGCAGCGAGTTCGGACGGGCCGCCGGACTGGCACTCGCAGCCCAGCGGCGCGGCGAGGGCGATGTCGCCGTTGCGATGTTCGGCGACGGCTCGGCGCAGCGCGGCACACTCCACGAAGCGTTTCTCATGGCGTGCTCGTGGGATCTCCCTGTCGTCTGGGTGTGCGAGAACAACGGATACATGATCTCCACGCGCGCGGATCGGATCTTCCCCGGCGCCATCGCCGATCTGGCGGGTGGCTACGCGATGCCGTGCCTGACAGTCGACGGCAACGACGTGTTCGCTGTGTCAGGCGCCATGGACGAGCTCACCGAAGCGGTGCGAAGCGGCGGACCTCCGGCCTTCCTCGAGGCGCAGACCTTCCGGGTCCGATCCCACACCGAGATCGAGGAGGCTCCGTACCAGGATCCCGAGGAGGTTGAACGGTGGAGGGAACGCGACCCTTTGGCCGTGGCCCGTGGCCTGCTCATCGACGAAGGAGCCTCACCCGAGGAGATCGACGAGCTCGAGGCAGGCACCCGAGCCGAGATCGATGCAGCGACAGCAGATGTCCTGGCGGAGCCCGATCTGGATCCGACCGCCAACCCCTACGAGTACCTCTACGCGACAGAGGCGACCTGACGATGACCGAGATGGGCTTCTTCCAGGCCGTCACCGAGGCGATCGCCGACGAGATGGACCAGGACCCCACCGTGATGCTGTGGGGTGAGAACGTCGAAGACCCCTACGGCGGTCTGCTCCAGCAGTACGCAGGGCTGTCGACGCGGTTCGGCGACCGCGTGAAGGACTCCCCGTTGGCCGAGACCGCGATCGTCGGAGCCGCCATGGGCGCGGCCATGGGTGGACTGCGTCCGGTCGTCGACATCCAGATCGCCGACTTCTCGTTCGTGGCCATGGAAGAGATCGTGCGAGCGCCGCGGTGGCGACACACGCATGGTGGAGCCGGCGACATGCGGATGCCGATCGTCGTCAAGACGCTCGTCGGCGGTTACATGGGCGTGGGTGCCAACCACTCGCAGGTCCCCACCGGATTCTGGTGGCACACACCCGGTCTGAAGATCGCGTTTCCCACGACACCGTCGGACGCGTACGGGCTCATGCGCAGCGCCATCCGCGACGACGACGTCGTGATGTTCTGCACGCACAAGCTCTACGCGTTCGAGGCCGGCCAGGTGGAGAGGAAGCCCGTTCCGTTCGGTCGGGCCGCCGTTCGCCGAGAAGGTGGCGACGCCACCATCGTGGCGCTCGGATACATGACCACGATCGCCTCTCAGGCCGCCGACATCCTGGCGGCTGAAGGCGTCGACGTGACGATCATCGACCCCCGCACCCTCGAGCCCTTCGACCTCGACACCGTCATGGGCTCCGTCGAGGAGACGGGTCGGTTGGTCGTCGTCGACGAGGACCATGCGCGCAGTGGGGCCGCCGCAGAGATCTGCATGCAGGTCCGGGAGGCTGCCGGACCGTCGACGTTGTCAAGCTCGCCCCGGCGCGTCGCCACGGGGAATGCCCCGTTGCCCGACGGTCCCCCTGAACTCCAGCTCCTCCCGAGCGCGCAGGGCGTCGCCGACGCCGTTCGGGCGACGCTCGCCTGACAGCTCGCAGCCAACGCCTTTCGTGTCAGGCGTCGGCTGGGTCGTCGGTTGTCTCCGTGACCACCGAGAGATCCACGCCCTCCACGGCCGCGCCGAGGTCCTCCATCCAGTCGTCGGGATGGGCAGCGATGAACTGCGTCGTGAGCTCGATGACCTCCGGCTCTCCCAGATCGATCACCTCGACGCCGGCCGCCTCGAGGAAGTCGTGGCTGGGCGTGCGGACGCCGTCCACCGATGCCAGGCCCGCCACGACTCGGGGGATTCCCAGTTGTACGATGGCGCCTGCGCAGAGGAAGCACGGGATGGCGTTGGTGACGAGCGTCGTCTGCGCCAACTCGGCCAGCGGGACCGTTCCCGCCGCGCGTAGGCACGTGATCTCGGCGTGGGCGGTGACGTCACCGTCCTGGTAGTGGCGGTTCCGGCCCGTCGACAGCACAACACCGTCGGCGGTCCGCACGAGCGCAGCGCCGAACGGCGCGCCGTTCTCCGCCAGGCTCGCCCGCGCTTCACGGCTCGCCTCCGCCCACCCGGGTGTGTCTGCAGTTGAACTCTCCACAACCGCTCACTTCGTTGGATGATTGAGGTGGGATCAGCCTACGCTCCGCGGCGTGACGACGCTGCTGATCGACACCGACCCGGGAGCCGACGACGCTGTCGCCATCGCCATGGCGTTGCGCACCCCCGATGTAGAGGTGGCCGCCCTCACCACCGTGGCCGGGAACACCGGACTCGACGCGTCGACACGGAACGCTCTGATCGTCCTGGACCGGGCCGGCCACGACGACATCCCGGTGCATCCCGGCGCCGACCGTCCGCTCGAAGCCGAACCGGCGGCGGCAGGCCACATCCACGGTGAAGACGGACTCGGGGATCAGGGATTCGCCGCTGTCGGAGCGCCCCACGAGACTCCGGCCGTCGACGCCACGATCGCCCTGCTGCGCGAGCGAGGCCCGCAGATCACCTGGGTGGCCCTGGGTCCTCTCACGAACATCGCCTCGGCCGTACTCGAGGATCCGGACACCTGTCGCGCGGCCTCCGAACTCGTCGTCATGGGAGGAACGGGTGACGGCGTCGGCAATGTCACTCCCGCGGCCGAGTTCAACTTCTGGGCCGATCCCGAGGCGGCCCGCATCGTGCTCCGCTCGGGAATGCGCATCAGGGTCGTCGGATGGGACGTGTCCCGGCGCGACGCTCTGATCTCCGGGGCCGACCGGGATGCTCTTCTCTCATCGAGCGACGACCTGGGAGCCTTTCTCCATGCGGCGACGAGCACACTGTTCGAGTTCACGTCACGCCGCGAGCCCGTGGACACGATGGATCTCCCGGATCCTGTGGCGGTTGCCGCAGCCATCGAGCCCGAGTCGGCTGACTGGGTCGACGTCCACGCAGACGTCGAGTGCAGCGGGGAGCTCACCCGGGGTGCGCTCGTGGTCGACCACCTCGGCAATACGGGCCTGGACCCGAACATCACCCTCTGCACGGCGTTCGATTCCCGGCGTTTCCGCGAGATGTTCCTCGACACGCTGACGTCGGGGGGAAGGGAACGGGTGTCGTGACACACGACGTGAATGCCCGCTCGCGGATCGCCGACGCGGCTCTCGCCCATGTCGGTGACGAGCGGATCGCATGGGTGGAGCGCCACTCTCCCGTTCTCAACGCCCTGGCACGCGAACGACTGTCCGATGGAGCGCTCACCGGCCGACGCGTCGCCGTCGTCGTTCACCTCGAGGCCAAGACGGCGTACCTGGCGCTGCTCCTCGCCGAGGCCGGAGCCCACGTCGTCGCCGCGGGGAGCAATCCCCGCTCGACGAACGACGCCGTCTGCGCCGCACTCGTGCGCCGAGGAGTCGAGGTCCACGCGGTGCACGGCGCCGGGCCGGGCGAGTTCGACGCCGACCTCCTGGCCGTCGCCGACACGGCACCCGAGATCGTCGTGGACGACGGCGCCGAGCTCACGACCCGGATGGCCCAGCACCGCGGTGACCTCCTCGGCGGTCTGCGGGGTGTCACGGAAGAAACCACGACAGGCGTGGCCCGTCTCCGTGCGATGGACGCGGCCGGCCGACTCACGTTTCCAGCCGTCGCCGCCAACGACGCCGCCTGCAAACACCTCTTCGACAACCGCTACGGAACGGGCCAGACGACGGTCCAGGCTGTTCTCGCCCTGACCAATTCGACGTTGTGGGGAACGGCGGTCACCGTTGTCGGCTACGGCTGGGTCGGGCGCGGTGTGGCGCAGTACGCCCGTGGACTGGGCGCGCGAGTCACGGTTGTCGAGGTCGACCCTGTCAAGGCGCTCGAGGCGCACATGGAGGGCTACCGCGTCGGATCCCTCTCCGAGGTGCTACCCGACTCCCGAGTCGTCGTGACCGCAACCGGTGGCGTGGACGCGATCCCCGCCGATGCGGTGCCCCTGCTCCGCGACGGCGTGATCCTCGCCAACGCCGGCCACGACGACCGCGAGATCGACGTCGGCACGCTCCGTGAGGCCGCAGAGTCCGTCGACGAGCCCCGCGCCGGCGTGGAACGGCTCCGGCTCCCAGGGGACCGGGAGGTCCACCTGCTCGTCGGAGCGGGACTCGTCAACATCGCCGGTGGCGACGGCCACCCGATCGAGATCATGGACCTGAGTTTCGCCGTGCAGGCGCTCTCGGCCCACTACATCGCCTCGACATCGCTCGCTCCGGGAATCCACCGGTTTCCGGACGATCTCGACCGAGCCATCGCACGTACGAAGCTCGCCACTCTGGGAATCACCCTCGACGAGTCGGCTTCGGCGCTCGACGCCATCCGCGGCGAGTGGGCGAGTGGGGAGCACACATGAGCGAGATCGCCGACCCGTCGCTGGCGCCGACGGGCGAGACGAAGATCGCGTGGGCAGCCGACCGGGCACCCGTGATGGCCACCATGCGGGATCGGCTCCGGACCACAGGCGATGTCGAGGGGCGCCGGATCGCCGTCGTTCTCCCCATCGAGCCCAAGACCGCTCTCCTGGCACGGATCCTGGCTGAATCCGGCGCCGAGGTGTCGATCACGTCCCCGCCGAGCATGGTGCACGACGACGTGGCCGCCGCGCTCTCGGCCGGGGGCGTCGAGGTGCTCGCCCGACGAAACATGAGCACCGACGACGAACAGCGCTACCACGGGATGCTGCTCGACCGACGTCCCGAGGTGATCGTCGACGACCGGGCCGACCTCATCACGCTGGCGCACACTTCCCGCACCGAGGCGCTCGACGATTTGATCGGAGCGACCGAGCAGACGACCTCTGGTATCGAGGTCCTGACCCGACTCGACGCCGAGGGAACTCTCCGCGTTCCCGTGATCGCCGGCAACGACGCTCGTTGCAAGCATCTCTTCGACAACCGCTACGGATCCGGCCAGTCGGTGATCGCAGCCGTCCTCGACCGCACGAACCTCCTCATGGCGGGCGCCAACGTCGTGGTCGTCGGCTACGGCTGGGTGGGTCGAGGTGTCGCCCGGGTGGCCGCCGGGATGGGAGCGAGGGTCACGGTCACGGAGGTCGACCCGGTTGCCGCCCTCGAGGCACACCACGACGGCTTCGAGGTGGCGACCGTGCTCGACGCATGTGGCTCCGCCGAGTTCGTGATCACCTGCTCCGGGGTGCACGGGGCGCTGAGCCCCGAGGCGATCGACCGCTGCCCGGACGGAGTCGTGCTCGCCAACGCGGCCGGCATCGACGATGAGTTCTCGGTTCCCGATCTCGCCGCCCGCGCGTCGACGCAGCGCAGGGTGCGACCCGAGGTCGACGAGTACGAGATGCCCGACGGCCGGTCGGTCTTCGTCGTCGGCGGCGGGCACTGCGTGAACCTGTCAGCCGGTGAGGGTCACCCCGTGGAGATCATGGATCTCAGCTTCGCGGTGCAGGGCCTGGCCGCTGCCCACCTGGCGCGCCACGGCGGCGAGATGACGCCGGGTCTGCACGCGCTCCCCACGTCGATCGACGACCAGATCGCCCGCGACAAGCTGGCTGCGCTCGGAATCTCCATCGACGGGCGGGGACGGCAGCGCGAGACGTGACGAACGGCTCCCAGGTCACGACTCCTGGCGTCCCTGGCCGCGGGCCGCGGCCACACTCAGGCGATCGAGCGTCTCACCCATCCCACGCCGCAGTCGTGCCGGACGACCCAGCAGGCGCTCGACCGCGAGCATCACCGTGGGCGTCTCCAGCGACTCGTACGACTCGGTGACGCGTGTGCCGCCCTCGACGGGCTCGAGCCGGTAGCTCCAGCGCGTCAGAGGTCGACCG
The DNA here is from genome assembly GCA_041394025.1 of Acidimicrobiia bacterium. NCBI lineage: Bacteria > Bacillati > Actinomycetota > Acidimicrobiia > Acidimicrobiia bacterium. The sequence goes on from JAWKJA010000002.1 coordinate 994,796, forward strand.
CCTCGACCCGTTACGTAGACGAGCTCGCGGTCGACCTCGCAGACCTCGAGCTCGCCGCGGGTCGTCCAGCGCAGTAGCCCCCAGCGGTTGTGGCCGACAAAGGTGCGCCCCGGGCCGAACGGGGCGCCGGGATCGTCCCATGTGCAGCCCGTGCACTCCGGGCTCCACTCCCCCATCCGGGGCAGGTCCGCGAGCAGCGCCCACACCCGCGCGGGTGGGGCGGGGACGACGACGCTCACCTCGTCGGTCAGCTTCACCGCGAAGGATCCGCGAGCAACTCGAGCAGTCGGTCGAACAGCATCCGGGGTGGCTCCTCGAGCAACCCTGCGGCGTGCAGGAACTGGATCCCGGCGCATGCCGCCGCCAGGAGCTGAGCCGAGAGCGCGTCGATGCTGCCCTCGCCATCGTCGGTGGCGAGACTCTGCAACGCCTCCACCGCGGGAGCGACCTCGGTGACGAGCTCGGGGTCGG